>JAEDIZ010000094.1 GCA_016296635.1 Oscillospiraceae bacterium | reverse complement strand
GGCACGATTATGAGATCACCGGCAGTGGAAGGCGCATTGCCCTTTTGCAGAAGGCATGGCCCGCATTTCATGACCGCTACATGTTGGAGATCGCAGACCCGAACGATCTGATGCCGGCGCTCTGCACGGTCATCGCCATTGACTGCTGCGACGAGCAGAACAACTGATCGTCAGAATAGAAACAGGAGGTCTTTATGAGCACTGACAGATATGTTCGTGCCTGCCCCTACTGTGGCGGCACAGAAATGATCGAAGCCTATCAGGGCGGCTACGGCGCGCTTTCCTCCAGACAAAAATGCTTTTGCCGGCTGCAGTCTGAACCACATCATCTGCAGGCGCTGCGGCAGCGTGGTGCGAAGCTACGTTGCAGACCCTGAAAAGCTGCTGAGAAAAAAAGATCGCAGAAAGGCAGAAGATTGAAACACGAACCCCGGCTGAAGAAATTCTTCAGCCGGGGTTTTTCATGTAAATCAAACTATAATCAGAGCTTGCTGTATGCGACCGCGATGCGGCTGGCAGCAACTGCATTGTTATAGGCCAGCTGCAGATTGGAGGCAAAGGAAACGCCGTCGGTCATATCCTTGATATGGGAAAGCAGGAACGGCGTCAGCGCCTTGCCATGGATGCCCTGCTCGTTTGCCATGTCGATGGCCTTGGTGATGACCTTCTCCATCTCATCGTAATCCAGCGCATATTCCTCGGGGATGGGGTTGCCGACCACGGCGCCGCCCTTGAGACCCAGCTCCCACTTGGTCTTCATGATCTTTGCAACGGTTTCCTCGGACTCGCAGTTATAATCGAGCTTGAAGCCGGAGGTGCGGCAGTAGAAAGCGGGAAGCTCATCGGTGCGAAGACCAAGAACCGGCACGCCCATGGTTTCCAGATATTCAAGGGTCAGTCCGAGATCCAGCAGACTCTTTGCGCCCGCGCATACCACGCAGACGGGGGTGTTCGCCAGCTCCTGCAGGTCGGCGGAAATATCCATGGTCTTTTCCGCGCCGCGATGCACGCCGCCGATACCGCCGGTGGCAAAGAAGCGGATGCCCGCCATGGAGGCGATCATCATGGTGGTAGCTACGGTGGTGGCGCCGGTCATACCGGTGGCAAGATACGTTGCCACATCACGGCGGGAAACCTTGCCGACGTTTTCTGCCTTGCACATGATCTCCAGCTCTTCGGCGTTCAGACCGATCTTGAGCTTGCCGCCGATGATGGCGGTCGTTGCGGGGATCGCGCCCTCGCCGCGAACAATTTCCTCGACCTTGTGGGCGAACTCCACGTTCTGCGGATAGGGCATACCGTGGGAAAGGATCGTGGACTCCAGGGCGACAATGGGCTTTCCTGCGTGGATCGCATCCAGGATCTCCGGGGTGATGGAAAGATTTTTCTGCATATTCGTTGTCATAACTGATACTCCTTCAGAATAGTTTTCAAAAGTTCCGGGCTCATTTCCGGGTTGATAGTCTGCCGGCAGGTGACCGCCGCGATCCCCGCCGCCATGGCGTTATCCAGCATACGCTCCAGCGCAAGCTCCGATGCGGAAAAGTACAGCAGCGCCGCCATAAAGGCGTCTCCGCCGCCGGTGGCATTGGCCATTCTCGAAACAGTGCGCAGCTTTCTGTGCATCACGCGGCCTTCTGCATCCATATAGAAGCAGCCGTCCTCGCCGAGGCTCACGATGATGCGCTGCAGACCCTGATCCAAAACCGTCCGGCAGGCATCGCGCAGATCGTTCTGACTGTGAATCTCACGTCCGCTCAGGATCTCCAGCTCCAGTTTATTCGGCTTTGCGGTATGAAATCTGCCGATATACGGCTTGACCGCCTGCGCATAGGCGCAGGAGACCGGATCCACGCAGACCGGAACATAGCCCTCGCAGAGATCCAGAAGCGTTTCCAGCGTCCGGCTCGAAAGTGCCGGATCGCAGGTCACAAAGCGGGCGCCGCGGATCAGCTCCTTCTTTTCCTCCAGCCAGGAAGACGGCAGCTCCCGCAGAACCGACATATCCGACATGGCGATCAGCATATCGCCATGATCGTCCAGCAGGTTTACATAACTTGAAGAAGCGTGACCCTGCACCACATAGCTGTGGGACAGATCGATACCGGCAGCACTGCTTTCCCGCCGGATCTTTTCCGCGAAAATGTCGGTACCCAGCGCCGTGATCAGCCGCACGTCCGCACCCAGCCGCGCAAGATTCTCACACACATTTCGTGTCACGCCGCCGCAGGAAGTCACCATCTGTCCGGGATTGGAGTCATGGAGAATGATCGCCTGCCGGCTCTGACCGCTGATGTCGATATTCGCCGCACCGACGCCGACAAAATACTGCTCCGCCAATTTTCTCACCGCCCGTTATTCTATGGTTTTATCATAGTGGAGCTTTCCCTTTGTGTCAAGAATACTGCAGAAATAGTTTGACTTCGCCGCGTTTTTATGGTATGCAAAAAGAAAAGAAAGGATGATTTTTTTGAAAATTTTACTCATCAACGGCAGCGGTCACCAGCACGGATGCACCGATGCCGCCCTGCAGGAAATGGAAAAAGTATTCAAAGCCCTCGGCGCAGAATCGGAAATCTACTGGATCGGCAATCAGCCGATCGGCGGCTGCATCGGCTGCGGTGCCTGCTATCAGACCGGCAGATGTGCTTTCGGCGGCGGTGTCAATGAACTTGTGGAAAAAGCGAAAGACTTTGACGCTTTTGTGTTCGGCACTCCGGTGCATTATGCCGCAGCCTCCGGCAATCTGACCTGCCTGCTCGACCGCGCTTTCTATTTCGGCTCCGACGCCTTCCGGCGCAAGCCCTGCGCCGTCATCGCCTCTGCCCGCAGAGCCGGCACCACGGCAGCTTATGAGCAGCTGCTCAAATATCCCGGCATCACCGAAATGCCCATCATTTCCTCCAGCTACTGGAACATGGTACACGGCAGAGTGCCCGAGGACGTTGCAAAGGACGAGGAGGGTCTGCGCACCCTTCGCGTGCTTGCAAAAAACATGGTCTACTTCCTGCAGTGCATGGAAGCCGGCAGAAAGGCTGGTGTTCCGGAGCCGGAACCCGAACCTCGCGTGATGACGAATTTCATCCGATAAGAGAAAGCTCCCGCCCAAATGGGCGGGAGCTTCTGCGTTATTTTGCTTCGTAGCCGGCTTCCTTGACGGCAGCGACCAGCGCTGCACGCTCTGCATTGCCGGTGACGGTGGCACATTTCTTTTCCAGATCCGCCTCTGCCGTTTCCACACCGGGTACAGCCAGCAGCGCCTTTTCCACATGGGCCTTGCAGTGCATGCACATCATGCCATCTACTTCGATCACAGTTGTCATATTCGTTTCCTCCTCAATCTTTTCAGATTTCATTTCTGTTTTTATTTCCGTCGGTTCAGATTCCGGCATTGACTCCGCCGGTTCGGTTTTCTGTTTCCAAAAGCGCAGCCGCAGCGCATTGGATACCACGCATACAGAAGAGAAGCTCATGGCTGCCGCGCCGATCATGGGGCTGAGCGTCAGTCCGAACGCCGGATACAGCGCGCCCGCCGCCAGCGGGATGCCCAACGCATTATAGAAAAATGCCCAGAAAAGATTCTCCTTGATATTCCGGATGACTGCGCGGCTCAGATCCACGGCGTTCGCCACATCCATAGGATCGGAACGCATCAGCACGACATCCGCCGACTCCATGGCGATGTCCGTGCCTGCGCCGATAGCAATGCCCACATCCGCACGCATGAGGGCCGGTGCATCGTTGATGCCGTCGCCCACCATGGCGACCTTTTTTCCGTTTTTCTGCAGCTCGCGGACAGTCTTCTCCTTATCCGCCGGCAGCACACCGGCAACCACACGATCGATGCCGAGCCGGTCTGCGATCACCTGCGCGGTCATCTCGTTGTCGCCCGTCAGCAGAACCACCTCGACGCCGCGCTTTTTTAGCGCCTGCACGGTCTGCTTTGCTGTCGGCTTTTCCATATCCTGCGCCGCAATGACGCCGAGAAACTTTCCGCCGCTTTCGGCAAAGTACAAGGGCGTTTTGCCCTGCTTTGCATAGGTTTCAGCGGATTCCGCCGCAATGCCCGCTTCCTGCATCAAGGTGCGGTTTCCGGCAAGATACCGTCTGCCGTCGATTTCCGCCTCCACGCCCTTTCCGGCGATGGCCCGGAAGGATGCCGCCTGCGGTGCATCGATGCCCATCTCCGCCGCTTTCTGCATGACAGCCTCCGCCAGCGGATGCTCGGAATTTTTCTCCAGTCCTGCCGCAATACGCAGAAGCGCCTCGACCGAAACCCCGTTCGGCAGAATATCCGTCACCGCCGGTCTGCCGTTTGTCAGCGTGCCGGTCTTGTCCATGACCACAATATCGACATTGTGCAGCTGCTCCAGCGCCTCCGCGGATTTATACAGAACGCCCTGCTCCGCACCGCGGCCCGTGCCCACCATAATGGCAACGGGCGTCGCCAGTCCCAGCGCGCATGGGCAGGAAATGACCAGCACCGCAATGCCGTTGGAAAGCGCAAACGCTAGCTCCTTGCCCGCCAGCAGCCATATGACAACGCTCAACGCCGCAATCACCATGACCACCGGGACAAACACGCCTGCGATCTTATCCGCAAGCCGGGCGATCGGCGCCTTGGAGCCGCCCGCCTGCTCCACCAGCCGAATGATCTGCGAAAGCGTTGTATCCTCGCCGACCTTATCCGCCCGGAAAGTGAAAGCGCCGGTTTTGTTGATGGTGGCGGCCGCCACGCGGTCGCCGGGATTCTTTTCCGCCGGGATCGATTCACCCGTGAGTGCGCTCTCGTCCACGGAGGAGCTTCCCTCCACGATCACGCCGTCCACCGGAATCCGGGCGCCGGGCCGCACAACGATGAGATCACCCACCTGCACCCCGTCCACCGGAATCTCCCGTTCCTGCCCGTCTTTCAGAACAACTGCGGTTTTTGGCGACAGATCCATGAGCTTTCCGATGGCCTCACCGGTTTTTCCCTTGGATCGTGTTTCCATGAACTTGCCCAGCGTCACAAGGGTCAGGATCATGCCGGAGGATTCAAAATAAAGCACCATCTCGCGCCCGGTTGTGAGATTGAAAAGGCTGTAAACAATGCCCGCAGCCGATCCCACGGCAATCAGGCTGTCCATATTAGGTGCGCCGTGGAAGAGCGTTTTGAAGCCCTTCTGATAATAACTGCGGTTGACAATCACGATGGGCATCAAGAGCGCAAGCTGCAATAGTGCATAAAAGAAGAAATTGCGCATGGAGCCGTGGGGATCGAAGCCCAAAGGCAGCCCCAACATATGCCCCATCGCCAAATACATGAGCGGAATCAAAAACGCAGCAGACACAATGATGCGCTTCTTCATGCCTTCAAGTGCCTTTTCCTGCTGCGTGTTTCTCCGGTTTTCCGTCTTCGGAACGAAAACCTCCGCGCCGTAACCCGCATCCACCACGGCAGAAATAATGTCCTGCGCAGAAAGCACCTTTTCGTCATACTCAATAACCATGCTGCCCGCGAGCAGATTGACTTCAGATTTTCTGACGCCGGGCAGCCGCCCGGTAACCTTTTCCACCCGCGCACTGCAGGCTGCGCAGGTCATGCCGGTGACGGTAAACTGCTGAGTCATATACCTGCACCTCATTTCGGTATTACTTTATCAATATCATACCATACCTTTGTCCGAAATCAATTGTTTTTCCCCTTCCAAATTCGTGGGGTCTATTCCATTTTTGGCATAGCTGTCTGCTCAAAATACACAGTAGCAATTTTCCTTTTTCTATACTATAATATCTATGTCGCAGAAAGGAAAGGAGGATTGGGTTTCATCCCGGTAAAAGCGCCATGTGCCGCTTTTGCGCCATGCGAAAGCGGATAACGAGGAGAAGCGTGATCGAAAATTCGGCGGGTGCGCTTCCGTGCGCCTTCGTGCGCGTGAGGCAGCAGCAAATATGCGGGCAATCGCAAAACAAAGATGCTGTCAGCGAAGGATCAGGCAAATGAACTGCGAGTTTGTCCTGTAAAAATAACAGGAGGAACATAATTAAATATGTGTGGTATCGTAGGATACATTGGGAAAGAGCAGGCCGCCCCCATTCTGCTGGACGGTCTTGCAAGACTGGAGTACCGCGGTTATGACTCTGCCGGCGTATGCGTGGCGGAGCAGGGACTTCTGCATGTGGTCAAGTCCAAGGGCAGGCTTCAGAATCTTTGCGAAAAAACAGACAACGGCAGAACGCTGCCCGGCTGCGTCGGTATCGGTCATACCCGCTGGGCAACCCACGGCGAGCCCAACGACATCAACTCCCATCCGCATCTTTCCCAGAACGGCAGAATCGCGCTGGTACATAACGGCATCATTGAAAACTATCTGGAGCTGCGCGAAGCGTTGGAGGAGAAGGGCATCGTCTTTACCTCCGACACCGACAGCGAAGTCGTTGCGCAGCTGCTGGAATACTGTCTGCGCGAGGCAGGCTCGGTTTTGGACGCGCTTTACATGGTGCTGCATCGCATCGAAGGTGCGTACGCCCTCGGCATCATCTGCGCCGACGAGCCGGATAAAATGTACGCCGCCCGCAAGGATGCACCGCTGCTGCTGGGCTACGGCGATGGCTGCAGCTACATCGCTTCCGATGTCACCGCGCTGGTCAAATATACCCGCGAGGTTAGCTATATGGAAGACGGTGAGGTTGCCATTCTGACACGGGACAACATCACCGTCCTGAACGCCATGGAGCTTCCCGTTCAGAAAGAGCACCATCACATCGACTGGGAAGTTTCCGCTGCGGAAAAGGGCGGGTATCCCCATTTCATGTTCAAAGAGATCATGGAGGAGCCGGAGGCTCTTCGCCGCGCCATCCATCCCCGCATCAAAGACGGCCGCATTGATCTCGGAAATCTCAACCTGACCAAAGAAATGCTGCAGGGCCTTCGAAGACTCTATATCGTTGCCTGCGGCTCGTCCTATCATGTGGGCATGGTGGGAAAATACAACATTGAGAAGCTGACCCGGATGCCCGTGGAGGTCACGCTGGCTTCGGAGTTCCGCTACTGCGATCCCATCGTGGATGACAGGACCCTTGTCATCATCATCAGCCAGTCCGGCGAAACGCTGGACACCATGGCTGCTCTGCGCGAGGCAAAGGCCCGCGGTGCGCGGATCCTTTCTATCGTCAATGTGGTCGGCAGTTCGATTGCGAGAGAATCTGATGATGTGCTTTACACCTGGGCAGGGCCTGAAATCGCCGTTGCCACCACGAAGGCCTATTCCACGCAGCTGGCGGTTCTGAACATTCTCACCATTGAGCTGGCGCATCTGCTCGGCACCGTTACGGATGAGCGCTATCTGCAGCTCGTTGCCGAACTGCAGCGCATCCCGGAAAAGCTGGACACCGTATTGGAAAGCCGGGAAACCATTCAGTATTATGCTTCCCAGTATTTCAATCATAATTCCGTCTTTTTCATCGGGCGCAATGTGGACTTTGCTCTGGGTCTGGAGGGCTCTCTCAAGCTCAAGGAAATCTCCTATATTCATTCCGAGGCCTACGCTTCCGGCGAACTGAAGCACGGCACCATCTCCCTCATTGAGGACGGCACGCTGGTCGTTGCTCTCGGCACCTACGGTGCTCTGTTTGACAAGGCCATGAGCAATGTCGTAGAGGTCAAGGCGAGAGGCGCCAATGTGCTGGCGCTCACCACCGAGTCAAAAGCTTCGCAGATGAAGAAGAATGCAGACGGCATGCTGATCATTCCGGACACCGAGGATCTGTTTTTGCCGAGTCTCGGCGTTGTGCCGCTGCAGCTGTTTGCCTATTACGTGGCATTGCAGCGCGGCTGCGACATCGATAAGCCGAGAAATCTTGCAAAGAGCGTAACCGTTGAATAATGCTTCGCCCCGCGTCCATGAACTTTGGACGCGGGATTTTTCTGCATCATCAAGAGATATGTCATTGCGAGTCAGTAAACAATTTCACCGGCTCGCAATCCGCCCCCGGCGTTCCGCAAATTTGGGATGCGCCTTGCAGGGGTCGGCGTCCCCAATGACTGGAAGCGGCACATGAAATACGGCCCGCCGCGCCACAGGCGCGGAAGACAGCCATGGCAATGACTTTTGGATAGTCATGTCTCCGACGGGGTACTTTCGCTGCACGGCGAAAGTATCCAAAGACGTGCCAAAGAAAACC
>JAEDIZ010000093.1 GCA_016296635.1 Oscillospiraceae bacterium | reverse complement strand
CTTGCCTATATGGGCACGGCGCAGATCATCATGCCTGAAAACTACATTGCCATGTTCGACGCGCCCCAGGCCGACGAGGCCCGGCAGATCGCGGCCAGGGCAGAGCCGGACATTGACCGTGCACTCTCCGCTATTGCGGCGAATCAGGCCTTCCCGCCGCCCCGCGGTAATCTTTACGACCGCTTCATGAGCGGCCCGGTGAACCCAATTTTCTATTCTTTCTGCGTCAAGGCCAAGGCTTTCATCGCCGGTGACGCCTGCATCGGCTGCGGGAAGTGTGCCTCGCTCTGCCCGACGAACAATATCGCCATTCAAAACGGCAAGCCCGTCTGGGGCGGCGACTGCACCCACTGTATGGCCTGTATCTGTTACTGTCCTGCGGAAGCCGTGGAGTACGGAAAAAAGAGCCTGGGCAAGCCCAGGTATCATTTCGAGGCGCTTTGAAAAAACCGCTTGATTCTTACGCTGCGGCAGGCAATTCATACGCATTGCGAAAAGAATCTTTTCTTTGTTTATCGCCCCGCATACTTTGCGCTTTTCTCCGGGCAGAAAAAATTTCAGTTTTCCTTTGGGATCATCAGGCCGGGGGCACAAGTCCCTCTACTCAGGCCATTAAACGCAGAAAAACCGCCGAAAGGGAGTTGCGGTCAGGGATAAGCACAAAAACTTGTTTTTGACCGACTTTCTTTCGGGCGGCACAACGGGTAAAGACCACGCCAAAGAATAAAACCTTGAGTGTGGTCTTTTTCTGCTTTATGCATCCTCGCTGTTATCCATCAGCGTGGCAAGAATAAGCCTGCCTCCGAGCCGGAAAGCTTAGGAGAATTTCTCCAGTTCCATCAATCCGTGCATTTCGTTGACGCAATGCGTTGATTGGTACTTATCGGAAAACAGAGACAGGCACGCTGTACTTTGATGTGAATTCTTACGCTGCAATCGATTACACCAATGCAATTCTCGGTGATGAATATGTCCAGGATGGTTGTACGGTAAATGCGGAATGGTATGGGGTGCCCCAAGAGAGACACCCTTACATCGTAATGGGTGTGCGCAAAGACATTTTCAAAAAAGAAAAACGATTGATGCCTGAAGCACCTGACAAAATAACGTTGCTAACAGTAGGAGAAAATATATTGAAATACATCTGCCCGCAATCATGCAAGGTGCACTCAGATGCGAGAGGATGTTATCTCTTGGCATATAGAAACGGCCTCAGAGCTTTATAAGTCTGCCAGTATCCGCTGATTCGTGGATGGCACACATGACCTCTGTCAGATGACGGGCATGGTTGAGGCCAATAGCGTAATCCGCCTCACCCCGGATATATTTGGCAATATCGGTATATATCTCATAGTGGTCGCCGAAGCGCTTACCCTCGAGCGTAATGTGGGTCTTTTTCACATCCACAGGACTGCGGTAAACATCCTTGTCTTCACATTCCGGATAAGAGATCTGGTGCAGTTCCATCTCGTTAGCTTTAATATAAATCGTGCCGCGGTCGCCCTGCACCACCCAGTTTGGCAAGTCGTCGGTCATAATATTATGCTCAACAGTGACAAGAATTCCGCTCTCGGACTTTAGAACAGCATAGAACATGTCTTCGGTATCGCCGGGGTTAACTACCAGCTTTGTTTCAGCATAGACGCTCTTTATCGGTTCACCCACAAAATCCAGAACCTGCTCGATCAGATGAGGTCCCCAGTTGTTCAGATAGCCTCCGCCGTGCTCCTTGTACATCTGCCAGTCATTTCTGCGGCCGAATGTGACCTGCTGCCGACGCACCTGAAATACTTTGCCTATTGCGTTCTCTGCCATGAGTTTTTTGAGCATGCGGATGTCGCAGCCCCAGTGACAGGGGACAAAAGGCATGACCTTGCGCCCGGTCTCTTTACCGGTCTGGATGAGAGCATCGGCCATCTCCACGCTCAGGGCCCAGGGTTTTGTGATCAGCACGTCCTTTCCCGCCCGGAGACAGTCCAAAGCAATGGGAGCATGGTTGTCACTGTATGTCAGAATGATTGCCAGGCTGAATTCCGGACAGTTTACAAACTCCTCGTAACTGTCCAGTACCTTGGCGCCTAAGCGCTCGGCCAGCTTTTCGGCCTTCCAGCGGGTTTTATTATAACAGGCCACCGTCTCGAATTCGGTGTGCAGTTCCAGCACCTTGGCATGGAGATCGTTTGCCGTCCTGCCGCAGCCAATGATGCCTACCTTTATTTTTTCCATAGTCGAACTCCTTTCAACGAGCATTCAGAAGTTTATCCAGGGCAAAATAGGCTCTCCGGAAATTGTCCGGGCCTGAGAAGCCGCCTGCGTGTCCAAAAGCGCTTAAATGCGGTTCGAGCGACAGGCAGAGCGCCGGTTTTTGTGAAAACGCTCTGATCAGCTCCGGGAGCTGACCATCACCCTCGCCTGCCACGGTGCGCTTGTCTTCGCCTGTTTTTGCATCCTTGATATGTACATAGCCAATATAGTCCTTCACAGCGGAATAGCTCTGGTCAAAGGGCTTTTCCCCGGCGCAGATAAAGCTGGCGGGATCAAAGGCGACCCGCAGATGCGGCGAGTTTACAAGCTCCATCAATTTGACACAGTTTTCCCCTGTGTTGCCTACGCCCACGGCAGAGTTTTCCATCACCAGGTCAATCCCCTCGGCGGCCGCCATGCCGGTAAGAACCTTCAGTCTTTCCGCGGCTTCAAATATCACGTTCTCTGAGCGCACACAGTCCCCGATCTGCCATGAGAAGATGCGGATACGGGAACAGCTACAGATATGGGCGGCGGAAATTGCGGTACACAGCTGCTTTTTGGTCTCTTCCATCGGATGGTTGAAGGAATATTTCCCAATGGGAGAGGATATGCAGCTTATGCTAATGCCGTTTGTATGGACAGCATGGGCGATCTCCCTGAGCTGCAGGGTGGAGAGCGTCAGAACATTTATGCCCCACATTGAGCGAAGTTCCATCGCTTTCATCTCCAGCTCATTCAGCAGATCCAACTGTTCATACAACAGCGGAGAGATTTCGTCTGCAAAACAACTTATCATATAATTCCCTTTCAAAAAAGAAGGCTCATGAGATAAAAGAGCCTTCTTTTTTCTGCTTTAAAGCGCCTTGTTCCAGACTTCCTCGGGAATACGGACGATCTCGTCTGTGTCGGCGGACTGATGGATGGCGTCCAGAAGGATCGTCAGGTTGCGGGGCAGCGTGAGAGGAATACGGTAGGAACATTCGCCCCGGATAACATCGGCGATATGGGTGTAGATGGCGTAGCGATCGCCGTTGTAGGCGCCGGGGAGCTTATAGGTCTCATTGTCGTCCTTGACAGGATTGCGGTAAACCTGGGGATCAATAGGACCGGGGTGGCTTATTTTGTGCACATCAATGACGTCATTGGTGATAAAGATGGTGCCCTTGCTGCCCTGGATGATCCAATGCGGCAATTTGTCTACCATGATACCGTGTTCGCAGTTGATGATAATGCCGCTCTTGGTTTTGAGCATTGCGTAGAACATGTCTTCGCAGTCACCATCCATGATGACCTGCTTTTTCTCTGCGCAGACCTTGACGATAGGTTCATTTACGAGGTCAAGCACCTGCCCCAGAAGATGGGGGCCCCAGTTGTAGAGGTAGCCTCCGCCAAATTTCTTATAGATCTGCCAGTCATAGCGCTTGCCGAAAGTAGAAGCGCGGCGGCGGATCTGATATACCTGACCGATTTCGCCGGAGGCAATGATCTCTTTGATGGTGCTCAGATTGGTACCCCAGTTCTGGGGCAGAAAGACCATCAGCTCAACGCCAAACTTCTTTTTGGCCTCTTTGGCTTCTTTGATGATGAATTCGGCATCCTCAATGCCTACGGCCCAGGGCTTTGTGACCAGAACATGTTTTCCGGCTCTCAGACATGCAGCGCAGACCTCTGTGTGAACATGGCTGTCAGTGAGAACCACGCAGTATTCCACATCACTTGCCAACAGTTCCTCCCGGGTCTCATATGCTTTGCAGTTGTGGCCGGCAGCGCAGAACATATCTGCCATCTTTTCTGCCGCCTCGCGGCAGATATCAAAGGTGCCGACGACCTCAAATTCCGGATGTTTAAGCAGGATCGGACCATGCATGTTGTTCGCATCACGACCGCAGCCGATGATGGCGGTTTTAATTCGACTCATATTATCCTCCATATGTCAAAATATAATATTAAAACTGCTGTTTCAGAAGCGTAAGCGCTTTTTTCAAACCATCGGGAGCGACAGCGTCTTTGGCTTCAAAGGAAATGGTCTCGTTGTAGCCCAGACTTTTCAGAACACGCAGGCAGTGCTGCAGATAATCACTGTAGCCCTCCTCGGGAAGGACGCGATCCCATTCGCAGATATGTACATGGCGCAGCGGGCCGATCACATCACGCAGGCTTTCGGGGTCTTCTTCGTTATAGTTCATGTGCATCAGATCGGCCAGCAGCATTATCTCCGGCTGATTTATCCTGTCCACCACTTTTTTGCCGTCGGCAAGAGTGATAACAAAATTCGCCGACTGCCGCCGGATCGGTTCCATGACGACGTAAATGCCATATTTCCGGCAATAGGGGATCACCGATTCTTCAATCATTTTGCATAACTCATCATAGCCTTGCTCCTGACTTTCGCCTTCCGGCAGGTTGCGGGAGTTGTTGCTGCCGAAAACGATCTTCCTGACACCCATGCGGGCAGCACGTCCCATGGCCTTGTCCAGATAGGCGTCGATCTCATTTTTGTCAGCGGTGGGGCCTACCACCTTGATGCGGCCGGGAAAGTAGTTGCAGCTGCAGTCACAGGCAAGCTTAAGCCTGTCCAGCTCACCGAGGAGCTTTTCAAAAGCCTCGTCAGAGAGGGTCTCGATCATCATCAGGGGAAACTCGACATAATCAAACCCGGCCTCAGCGATGCGCCCAAGCAGGGCGTACTCGACCTCGCCGCGGGTCTTGGTCGCTATGTCTGTGCACATTCCGTAGCGCATATTAAACCTCCGTTTCTTGTTGATGTCGGCTTCATTTTAGCCAGACAGCCCTTTATTAACAACACGAAAAAAAGAGGAAAAATACCCGATTATTTTTACGCTGTATTTTCCTCTTTTCTTTGAATATAGAATGATCAAATGTAACCCAAAAGGGCAGGCAGCCACATAGTGAGAGCGGGGATGAAGGTAACAAGCAGCAGAGCAATGACCATAAACATCATCTGCGGCAGCATTGCCTTTGTAAGCCGTTCAACACTGATGCCCGAGACAGAGCTTCCCACAAAAAGTACCTGGCCTACAGGCGGCGTCAAAAGTCCAATACCCAGATTCAGTATCATCATGATGCCGAAAGTAACGGCATGCATACCGAAGCTCTGGCAGATAGGCAGGAAAATGGGCGTCATGATGTAAACGATGGACAGCATGTTCATAAAGCAGCCCATGACGAGCAGGACGAGATTGATGATGAGGAGCATAATGATCTTGCTGCTGGTGATGGCCATCAGACCGGCTGTAACCATCTGAGGAATACGCAGATAGGTGATGACCCAGCTGAAAGCAGTGGCGCAGGCGGCAAGGACCAGCACGGAACCTATGGTGTGTATAGTGTTGCGAAGCGCGCGGAAAAAGGATTTGAAGCTCCCCTTGCGCTCAATAAAGAAGGTATAAATGAAGGTATACACTGCAGCGGCGGCGGCAGCTTCTGTGGCGGTCATCCAGCCCAGCAAAACAGAGCCCACAACGATAAGCATTGCGCCGATTGCCGGAAGGGCCTTCCAAAGCGTTCTGAAAAAGCTCCTGACAGTCACTTTTTCCGCCTTGCCATAACCACGTTTTTTGGCGATGATAATGCAGTATGCGCCAAGGCAGAGCCCGAGCAGTATGCCGGACAGAATACCGCCCATATACAGCGCTGCAACAGAAACACCGCCGGCGGTAACGGCATAGATAACAAGGTTGTGGCTGGGCGGGATGATAATTCCCTGTATTGACGAAGTACAGGTCAGGGCAGCGGCAAAATCTTCGTCATAGCCGCCGTCCTTCATGAGCTTGATCTCAATTGGACCCAGGGAGCTGACGTCGGCTACAGAGGAGCCGGAGATCCCGCCGAAGAACATGGAGGCAAAAACGTTGACCAGCGCAAGGCCGCCCGGCATCCAGCCTACCAGCACATTGGCTATGGCAACCAGATTTTTCGACATGGTGCCGATGGTCATGAACTCACCCATGAGCATAAAGCAGGGCACGGCCAACAGAGAATAGTTTGCCATTTTGGTGAATATGGTCTGAAATACAACCAGCAGGTTGATGTCCATGTACAAGCAGGTAAAGACGGCGGAAAGACCAAGTGCGTAGGCGATCTCCACGCCCATCATCAGCATGAGCGCAAAGCTGCCGGCCAGGATAATGATGGCTATTGCGGTACTACTCATTCAACGCGCCCTCCTCGTTCAAAATGGCCTCCAGCTGCCTTTCCTTATCACGCTCGTGGGTGTCGGTAAAGATTATTTTGGTCTTCAGCAGGAGGAAAATGAGGCAAAATGCGCCGGTGAATACACCCGGAAGAATCTGCCACTTATAAGAGAGCTTGATCGCGCCGAACATCTGCTTTGTATTACTGAAGATCTGAACGCCATAGTAGGTCATGAGACCGAAAAACACCAGCTTCAGCAGATATCGGATGATCCCGAAAATGCGCAGCACCTTTGGCGGGAATACCCCGTCAATAAAAGTAAGACGGATGTGACTGTCCTTGTTTTCGGCAATACAGGAGCTGAAAAGACCGACCCAAGTCAGCAGGAACAGACAGAGTTCCTCACTCCACGGAGGGGTAAAATTGAAAAAATAGCGAGTAATAACCACCGTCATCATAACAATGATAATAACGACCAGGGACAGTTCGCATATTCCGTTGGCGATGGTATTAAATACTTTCTTTATTTTGTCTATCATAGATTTTTCTTGCCTTTCACAAGTACGGGACCCATTTGTTCATTTCGGTTTTCTATACAGCGTTGTGGCGGGAAAGGAGAAATCTCCCCCGCCACAACGTGCGTAAACGAACTGAGAAATGATCGGTGTATCAGTTACTTATAACTCTGGATGTCGGCGATGAAGTCCTCAAGACCGGCTGCATACTTCTCGTAAAGCGGGGCGCAGGCGTCGATCCAAGCCTGTTTATCCGAGCATTCGATGAACGTTACACCCAGATCTTTAAGCTTGCTGATATAATCTGCCAACTGGTCATCCTGCTGGGCCTGGAACCATTCGCAGGCTTCCTTCAGCGCGTCTATCATCATGACCTGTTCGTCAGCAGTGAGCTTCTGCCAGGTTGCCTCGCTGATCAGGAAGAGGGAAACGCCGATGACATGCTCCGTCTCGTAAACATACTTTACCTGCTCGTACCATGCGTTATCATAGAGACCGGCGATGGTGTTCTCGCAGCCGTCCAGAATACCGGTGGACAGGGAGGTGTAAATTTCACTCATGGCCAGAGGCGTTGCAGAGGCCCAGCAATTGATCATGTCGATCTTGATATCCGAAGTTTCACTGCGAATCTTCAGCTTGGCAAAGTCCTCCAAACTGTTTACCTCAGTTTTGGTGAACATGTTGCGTGCGGGAGTGAGAATATAGTTGTAGAGAGAACGCACTTCGCCTCCGCTGGCTTCAAGGACCTGATCGGCCAGCGCTTTTCCGGAATCACTGTACAGGTAGTCCAAACCGCCTTCGATGCTCTGCACCAGGTAAGGCAGACCCATTGCTGTGTACTCAGGGATGTCTATACCGCGGGTAGAAGCATTAGCCGGATTGATACGGATAAAATCGACAGTTCCGATGCGGAGCATCTCCATGGTGTCCGCCTCGTTGCCGAGCTGACCGCCGCCGAAAACATTAATTTCAACCCGCCCGTTGGAGCCGGCCTTGACACTATCAGCAAAGCGCCGCAGCATATCGCAGACAAGACCGTTATCCGCATTGATTTCAGGGAAGGTCAGAGAAAGCTCGGGCTCGGCATAGGTGACGGCTTCAGGCTCAGCCGATGCCGGAGTATCCGCTGCCGGAGTCTCTGCGGCAGGAGTGTCCGCGGCAGGGGCAGCTTCCTGGCCGCATGCTGCCAAAGACAGTATCATTACCAACGCCAGCAGCAGTGCAAGTGCTTTTTTCATGTTGTTTTCCTCCAATATTCACAAATTTTTTTCTGGTT
>JAEDIZ010000092.1 GCA_016296635.1 Oscillospiraceae bacterium | reverse complement strand
GCCGCCGTCATAATGCCGCCGTATTTGCGAAAGCGCTTCCATGCCCTGTATAGCACATCAGCGGAATAGTGGTATTTGAAGTATAAGTACACTTCGTCGATGAACACCCATGTAAATTTGCCCTTTTTACGGTTTTCCATGACACGGTTTTGGATGGCCTCCAGCGTGACCACAAGCGCCGTCGGGCGCAGAGATTCGCCCATTTCGTACAGGTCAAGCACAACGATCCGGTTGTTCATATCCACATCGGAGGCATGGGCGAACACATTCAAGCTGCCCTCGGTGATCAGCTCGGCACTCAAGGCCAGCTCCCGCGCCTCCGGCTCCGGCTGCCGCATGACCTCATTGCGCCAGTCGGCGAGGAGCGGCGCGGGAGCATTACCTTTCAGATACGGTTTGAAGATGTTGGCCGTGCAGCGGTCAATGATAGATTTGTAGCTGCCGCTGATTGACCCTGCCGCCATCTGCTGCTCCAATATACTTGTGATCAACTCGGATTTTTGCGCGATGGGGTTTTCGTCCTCATACCCGGCGGCAATCTCCAACGGATTCAAATGGTGGGTACTGTACGGGCTGATTTCAACGACCTCGCCGCCGAACGCGCGGGCAAGAGTTCCGTATTCTCGCTCAGCATCCACGATAATAATATCGTCGTCCGTACCCAGAGCAACATTCATGATCGTATATTTCATGCCCATAGATTTGCCCGAACCGGAAACACCAAGATAGAACGCATGGGGAGAGACAAGACGCTTGCGGTCACAGATCAGAGGATTCTTGCTGACCTCATTTATACCGTAAGACAGGCCGCCCGGATCTTGAATTTCCTGTGCACGGAATGGGATCGCCACGGCGCAGCTCTCCGTTGTCAGCGTGTTCAAGGAATGGAGCCGACGAAGGCCATAAGGCAAAACTGTATTCAAGCCGTCCTCCTGCTGGAAGCGCGCCGGGGAAATATCGCAAAGATGTTCTTTGCCGATGGCGATCAGGCTTTCCGTGTCGGAATCCAGTTCTTCCAAGCTGTCCGCAGTGTGAACGATGGTAATAAGAGAGAAGATCATACGCTGGTCATTCTGCGTCAGATCATCCATAAACTCGCGGGAATTTTCCCGCTTCTGCTCCATGGAACGAGGGACTTCGGCTGTGAAGTTGTTCTTGCTGTTCTGCCGCTGCTGCCAGCGGGTAATGTCCGTCTCCACACCGAGAATGATGCTCTCCACTTCCTTGACCGCCTCATCCGTGGGAACGGGGATCATGTCAATAGAAAGAATAAGGTCGCGGGCATACTCGGTCAGATCGGAAATGAGATCATCGGTAAGGAAAGAGGCATAGGTGCGCAGAAAAAGGACACGGCCAACCTTGTCCCCAAACTCAAAGTGGTTACGTTTGAAGCTGATAGAGTCCGGGCAAATCAAGTCCTTAAAATCTTTGCCTGTCTGCATATACCGGTAATCGTCATAATCGAAATACTGCTCATAGCCGGGACGAAAGAAGTCATGGAGTATTCGCAGACGGTCATAATTTCGTGCGGGTTTGATACCGGAATCCAGACGGGCAAAGGTCTTTTCCAGATTAGCCCCGGCTCTGCGAAAATAGCTCTTGCTTTCCTCAATTTTGCGCTGCGGGATTGAGAGAGTTACAAAGCGCTCCTGCACGAGATTGTTGCTCTGCGCCGCACGGCCTTTCGTAATGGCATTGGCTTCCTCTCGGTAATGGTCAAGCCACTCGTCCTTATACGGGAGCAGTATGCGCCGTTCAAACTCAGCGGGGTTGAGTCTGTGGTTTACAATGGTGATCTTGGCCGTGGCATCCGTGGGCAGAGAATTGATCGCGGCACAGTAGGCATTGAAGATGCTCCGCTGTGTTTCCTGTGAGGCTGCGATATAGTTCACATCTGTGAGCTTCCAGCTTCGGGAGTGCTTATTGCCCACCTCCCAAATACCGTTGGTGTAGATGCGCTTGATCGGTATGCTCTGCTGTACAGAGTGCGGCACCTTCACCCTGACGCGCTCGCTCTTGTTGGCGGCCATAAGCGTTTTAATCATAGTCTCCACGCCCCTTCCTGTTAAAGCGGTTATATAATATATTTTCGCCTACATACCTTCGGTCGCCGGCATACAGAACTTCCGTCTTGATAACAGCCCATATAAACTGTTCAAAGGTCATGCCGTTATAAGAGAAAAAGCCCGCCATTGCCGCAGGAGAAGCCAGCACGATACACAGCCAGCTTGCGGTTTCCTTGCCAATGGTCGGGCCAAGCAGCATATAGACACCTACGGCGATAGCAACGGCAAAGATCGCGCAAAAGAACTGCCGGGTAGACAGGCCAAAGAAAATAGTTTCCTTGTACTGCCGGATTTCTTTCGGAATTTTTACTTCTATGAAGAGCACCTCATTTCATTTGAAAATTTGACGTGTTTTTGCACTTGAGGGATAATAATAGTAGAAAAAGTTTTGAAAGGAGCTTGACATTATGAACATGATACAACAGCTTTTGACCGTGGCCGGGATACTGGTCGCCCTGCCCTTTGCGGTAAAACTTCTATGGAAGCTTTATTTGCTCCCATTGGGATTTTGGCTTGCGGCGACGCACCTGTTTTGGCCCAAATGGGCAGCTTCGCACGAAACACTGAGCTTCGCTCTGTTAGGCGGATGCATTCTCTTTTTCCTCGGCGCTTGGGGGATACGCTATGCAGGCAAGAAACGTAGGGAAAAGGAATGGCTTGATCATGTACTGACAACGGCACCGGTTTTAGAGTACCGTCCAAAAAATGCGTTTCACGGTGAAACGGAATAAAATTAAGCGGTGGGATCACCTTCGATCTCACCGCTGTTCTTTTCCAACACTATATCACTGACGACCTCGTTGCCCCAAACATCCCAGCCGGGCGGAGATTGTCGCGCAAACAGCTCTATGCGAGGGACGTCACCCATAAGAGCTTCAATACGTCGCCGCGCCTCAGCGGGCTTTTTGCTGTGCTCCTCCACATGGGAGATAATCACCTGATGAACATTTCTTGCCTTTCGGTGCGGGTGGCCTTTCGTGGCAAGCATACAGATCTCTACATTGGAACGTGTCCAGTAGCCCATGCCCCAAAAGATACCGTCGCTGTGCCGATTGAGCTTTACCCATACAAAGGCGGTAGTCTTATACTCAAAGCCCCATGCGCGGATCACCTGCAAAGCCTCCGGAATCATAGGCAATGTAGCCCACATAAAAAGAATGCAGTCTTTGGCTGCCAGCTCCTGCACAGGCAGAGCCTTAATTTCATCGAGTTCCATTGTCGGATAATGCTTTTCAATATCCCCGTGGCCTTTCCACATTTTATAACGCCAGGGAGGGTCAGCATAAATCACAGAGTATTTCTTCACAGGCTGAACATCTCCCGTACAATCCGATCTGCACCCTTAACAAGTCCGGTCAGTACCAGCATATTAAAGACAAGCTCCCCGATGTATTCCCAAGCCATCGTTACAGCGGGCAGGCTGCTGTCTACAACGGGGGAACCGCTGGACAAAAAGGCCGAGTAGATCAGACAGGCCAGCACGATCACAGCACCCTCCAAACACACACCAATGTAAGACTTTACAAAGGCTTTTCCCATTCCCGCCGTGTTTTCTCCCGCAAAGGAGGCAAAGGGCAGCGGAGATATAGCCGTATAGATATATAGTTTGAAAAAGCGTCCGTACACAGTAAGTATCAGAATAAAGGACAGGACGGTGATGAACAGGCTGCCGAGGAAGGAAACCAGCCAAAGCGGGATGCTCTGTAAAAATCCAACGTCCTCAATGGCACTGACGATCTCGGCGGGCAGCTCCGCCGTTGTAGTGACGTTGCCCCCGATGCTGCTCATAGATGCAGACACAACGCTGCCGCAGATAGAGAAAATAGCAGTCATCAATTCCATGCCGCGACCGACCGCCACCTTTGCCAGCACGAAGCGAATAAAATGCCGCAGAGCAAATTCCGGTCTTTGCAGCTCCTTAAAGGATGCAGCAGAGGAAAAGATGCCGACAGCAAAGAACAGCACCAACAGACCATAGCCGATACCCACAAGGGCAGAATTGATGTTGGTTATCACGCTCCATATCTGCCCGCCCTTAAAGGTTTCCGGTGTTTGTGTAATCAGCGTCCATAGCTCGGCAAGCTTATCGTTCCATGTGGCAATGGCACTTTCCAGATTTCTTATAACCCAGTTATCACTAATTGACTTCACCTCCGTATATAATTGTAAATTTTTCGTGCAATGTATTGATTTTCTCGTGCAAAACGCATATACTATGTTTGTAGCCGGAAAGGAGATGATTTTATGGCCGGTTCCACCAATATTAGTATCCGTATGGATTCCGATGTCAAAGCACAGGCCGATGCGTTGTTTGGCGAGCTCGGGATGAATTTGACCACGGCTTTTAATGTTTTCGTTCGTCAAGCCTTGCGTGAAGGCCGCATTCCCTTTGAGGTTTCCCTTAACCAGCCGAACAAAGAAACGATTGCTGCCATGCTGGAAGCGGAAAGGATTGCAAGAGACCCGTCTGTAAAGGGATATACCGATATGGATGAACTTTTTGCTGATTTGCGGAAATGACAAAATATACAGTCAAATACACGACTCAATTCAAAAAGGACTATAAGCTTGCCTTGAAACGAGGCATGAAGATGGAACTGTTGAATAATGTCATCACGGATTTGGCAAATGGGGTTTCTCTGCCGGAAAAGAACAACGATCACGCGCTGACAGGAAATTGGGTCGGACACAGAGAGTGCCATATTCTCCCTGATTGGCTTCTCATCTATCGGATCGACGGGGATGTTCTTGTGCTGACAATAGCTCGCACCGGGACACACAGCGACCTATTTGGGAAATGATTGAATGAGGTAATGCGTTTCACGGTGAAACGCATTACCTCTTTTCTTATACCGCACCGATGGCGGCGAGGATTTCCTTTGCAAAGGCAATCACAAGTCCACCGAACAGACACAGGAAACCCTGAGAACGCTGGCTTGCGTCATGACTCTGGATGGACATACCGACCTGCACGATGCCCCAACCGAGGATGATTACGCCGATGGCTTTGATCGCGCTGAAAATGAAGTCGGACAGATTATTGACCACGGCAATGGGATCACCGTCGGCAGCAAAGGCGCTGGTGGTCAGGAATGCCACGCAGAGTATAATTACACTCCATACGGACATGAATATTTTTGCGCGTTTCGTAGTAGATTTCTTCATTCGTTTTCCTCCATAATAGATAAAGAATAAATCCCCATGTGCAAAAATATGTTCCACTAATAAAAGAAATCTAAGCGTATGGGGATTTTTTCGCATCCGTTCCGGTTGCCCCGCAAGGGGCGAGGAACGGGCGATTATTATAATATTTCTATGGAAGCGGAGCTTTCATAGAAATACCGCATATCGTAGAGACAATGCTGGCTGTGGACGTAAGGGGCAGCCCCTCCGTCCTCTGTGAACTGAATATTGGGGTGCTTCATCAGATCATATTTCTCGTCAATGACCGGTCTTTCCCCTCGGATAAACACAATGGCATTTTTGTTATCCAAAAGGCGGACTTCATCCGGGGTCATAAGGTCGCGGCCTGTCTGTTGGATGCTTTGACTGTACGATCCGTTTCGCCCCTTGCTCTGACTGCTGGATTTCGTTGAGATCGTCTCCTTGCCCAGAAGCTCGGAGACATATTTGTGAGTGCTCCGCTCGTTGCCCCCGAGATAAACAAAAGTATCCGCATTGCCTATAATGCCCTCCCAGTCGTCCTTAAACAGAGCTTTGAGCTGGGATATGTTTTGCAGAATGATCGTGGCCATGATATTGCGGGAACGCATGGTCGCCTGTAACCGAGCGTATCCGTCCGGGAGAGCGACGTTGGCAAACTCGTCGAACATGAGGCGTACCGGCACGGGCAAGCCACCCAAATGTACTTTGTCCGCCTGATAGTACAGCTCTTGAAATGCCTGCGTATAGAGAAGCCCCACAAGAAAATTGAGACTGTTATCGTTGCTGTCCGGTATCACGCAAAAGATAGCCTGCTTGCGCTCTCCCAGCTTGGACAGCTCCAAATTGTCCTCATCGGTAATATCCTGTATCTCCCGCAGAGTGAACGATGCGAGACGGACGGCGGCTGAAACAAGGATGCTCTTGGCGGTCTTGCCCGCCGCCTGCTTGAAAATGTGGTATTGCCGCACAGCTATATGATCCGGCTGTTCTTCCTCCAACGCCTCGAAAAGCAGATCCAGCGCCGATTGATAATCGTCATCATCCTCTTTCGCTCCGCCGTACTCGATCATGGTGAGCATCATTTCCAAAGTCTGTTCGTAAGGCGGGGACTCATGGAGAAGATACAGCATAAGGGCAGAGTCGAGGGCAATTTCGGATTTCTCCCAAAAGGGATCGTTCTGACCGGCATTCTTCGGTGTGGTATTCTGAATAAAGTTGCTGATGAGCCGGAACACGTCGGAGTCCTTGCGGATATAGCGAAAGGGATTGTAGCTGTCGCTGTGGCTCGGCTCGATGAGGTCAAACACCTTGACAACATACCCCTGCTGTAAGAGAAACGGGGCAACCGCGCGGACGAGCTCTCCCTTGGGATCGGTGCAGATAAAGCTGGCATTTGCCAAAAGAAGATTCGGCTTTACAACAAATCTCGTCTTGCCTGCGCCGCTGCCGCCCACAACGATCTGAAGGAGATTTCTCATGTGCTGTCGTCCGTTGAGGCTCATACACAGGTGCTTAGTTAGAATGACGTTTTTGTCGGGATCTTTATCACTGTACTTTCTGTTCAGCTCCCGGACATTTCCCCAACGGGCGGAACCGTGTTCCTCACCTGGGCGTTTGTTCTCATAAGAGGAATAATAAAGAACGATTCCGCCGACATACAGCAGCAGAGCGCCCAGCATGAATTTGATAGTATGCGGTGTCCAACGCAGAGAAAAAGGGGCGTTCATCGCATCGGGAAAGACGGCCATGAACTGAAAGAGATTCATGCCGTCCTCATAGACCCCTGCTGCCAGCACCGCCAGATAGAGAATGAACAGGGCGAGCACCGCACACATAGGGGCGGTCTCGCGGAAAGATTTACGGTTTATATAGGCATCCCTCCTAAATACGTTTCATGGTGAAACGCATTACCGTGTCTTGTTCCTGCTTCGTACCGGCGGAGACTTGCTTTGTGCTTTCGCCGCCGCGTCGAGCTCACGGAGCTTTTGACGCACAGAGAGTTTTTCATCCGTCTGCGGTCTGTTCAAGCCAGTCCCGCGCTCGCCGGAGGATTTCTCTTGTGGAGCGCGGGACTTCTCTTTTTTTATGGCATTTTCCTCCGACTTCACTTCCGGCACGGCATAGCCCATTGCCTCCATGACGGCGTTAAGCTGTGCACTGTAATTCACATTGGAAATGATGTGCAGAACGCCGGTTTCCTTGTTCTCATGCTTGGCGGTTGCGTACAGGACACCGAACTGTTTGGCGATTTTTTGAAACTTCTCATAGTCTGCGGCCTTGATCGGGATGATAACGGACTCGGCGTTCCCGTCCTTCATCAGCCGTTCAATGCCGACCTTGCCGACCACCTTATAGTTTTGTTTTACCATTGCGGCCAACAGTGCCGCCACGTTCACAAGACCTTTTGCGGAAAGCTCCGCTGCAATCTTGGCGGCTTCCAGCCCCTCCTTGATCATCAGATCGGCCACTTCGCCGCTTACTTCCATAGGTCATGCCTCCTTTGTTGAGTTTTTGTTTTCTCGCTCTTGGACTGTTCTTCAATTTGCCGTGTGAGCCGGATCTGCTCTTGAAGCTGCGGGATACGCTCCGTTATCTGTTGGGTGCATCTCAGCTCCCGGCGGATCGGACGCAGGGCAAGGGAGATTTCCTTGATCTCGGCGCTTACTTCTTCGCCGCGCCGTTTGCGGCGGTACAGTTCGCGCCGGGAAACAGAAAGAGAGTCAATGTCCGCCTGCAGAGCATCCGCAAGCATGGACAACTGACTCTCGCTGTTAATACGGTATTTTTGCAGCAGCGCAAACTGCCGCTTGTATTGGTCGAGCTTCTTGACCTCTGCCCGCACGGGAAACGGAACGGATCTGCGGCGCGGTCGGGGCGGTGAAAGCAAATATAAATAATGCAGATACAGACGACGCAGGCCAAACAGTTTTTTCTTTTCCCCGTATGCGGCTGATCTATGCTTGACCTTATATCGGCCTTTTGGAATATACGAG
>JAEDIZ010000091.1 GCA_016296635.1 Oscillospiraceae bacterium | reverse complement strand
AAACACAAACAAATCCTCCATATGATCGCTGTGTGATCATATGGAGGATTCACTGCCTTATGGACACCCGGCTATTTGCCCGCCCTGCTTTTTGCGCCTGAAGAAGGAAATTTTCGCTGCGGGATCGGAGAATATTGACGCGCCCATATTCGGCAGCTATAATCAAGACAGTATTATGGGAGGTTATGGGCATATGAGCATTTCAAATGTGATCGCGCTGCTCAGCGGTGTTGCGCTTTTCCTGTTTGGCATGGAGCTGATGGGAGACGGTCTCAAGAAGGTTGCAGGCAGCAGGCTGGAAGTGATCCTGTATAAACTGTCCGGTACGCCGCTGAAAGGATTCCTGCTCGGCACAGGCGTCACGGCGGTGATCCAATCCTCCTCGGCTACCTCTGTAATGGTGGTCGGTTTCGTAAATTCCGGTATGATGAAGCTGCGGCAGGCGATTTCCATCGTGATGGGCGCTATTCTCGGTACCAGTATCACCGGTTGGGTGATCTGCATGTCCTATATTGAAGGCGGCGGCACGCTGGCATCGCTTCTGTCCACGGCAACGCTGACCGGTTTGATCTCTGTTGTCGGTATCCTGCTGCGGATGTTCTCCAAAAGTCAGGCGAAAAAGCATATCGGTGATATTCTGATGGGCTTTGCGGTTCTGATGTTCGGCATGTCCGCCATGTCCGGCGCTGTGGCGCCGCTTCGTCAGTCGGAGACCTTTACGCGCTTTCTGACGACTTTCTCCAATCCGATGCTCGGCATTCTGTTCGGTGCAGCCTTTACCTGCGTCCTGCAGAGTGCTTCTGCTGCCGTCGGTATTGTGCAGGCGCTTTCTGCCTCCGGTGTGCTGGATGGTGCGGTGGCACTTCCTATCATCATGGGCATCGCCATCGGTGCAGCTTTCCCAGTCATGCTCTCCGCCATGGGTGCCACGGCGGACGGAAAACGGACGGCTTTGGTTTATCTGGTAGTGGAAGTTGTCGGTGTAGCAGTTGTTGCGATACCGTTTTATATTGCAAATTTCTTTTTCAATTTTTCCTTTATGCAGACGGTCATGACGCCGGTCTCTGTTGCATTTATCAATACGGTGTTCAGACTGGTCAAGGTTTTGCTCCTGCTGCCGTTTGTGGATGCCATCGAGAGCCTTGTAAAGATCTTTGTGAAAGACGGCCCTGCCAGCGAAGAAGAGCGCGAGATCATGCGTTTGGAAGAGCGCTTTATTCAGCACCCGGCGCTGGCAATTGAACAGAGCAGACAGACCATCAATGCCATGGCTTCAGAGGCGCACAGCAGCTTCAGCTGGGCGATCAGCCTGTTGGACGCCTATTCGGAGGATGGCTTCAAAAAAACAGAGCAAATGGAAAAGGCAGTCGATGTCTATGAGGATAAGCTCGGATCCTATCTTGTTAAGCTGACCGGACGCGAGCTGACCAAGCGGCAGAACGAGGATATTTCCAAGTTCCTGCACACGTTGTCCGATTTCGAAAGAATCTCCGACCATGCGCTGAATGTGGCGGAGGCGGCGAGGGAACTGTACGAGAAGAATGTGCAGTTTTCGGATGAGGCAAAGGCGGAGCTTTCTGTGTTGGTCGGCGCCATCGGCAGGATCCTGAATCTCTCCATTCACGCATTTATGCAGAATGATATTGCGATTGCTTCGCAGGTTGAACCGCTGGAGCAGGTGGTGGATGAGCTGTGCGATGAGATGAAAATGCATCATGTGGAAAGGCTGCAGAGGGGCGTCTGCACACTGGCGCAGGGATTTATATTCAATGACCTTCTGACAAATTTTGAGCGCGTTGCGGATCATTGCTCCAATATTGCCGTGGCGGTCATCGAACTGGACGACGATGCCTTTGATACCCATGCGTATTTGGGAAAGCTCAAGGAAATGAAGAACGGGAAATTCGAAGAGTATTATCAGCAGTACAGCAGCCAGTTCAGAATTTAAGGAGAATCCGGTATGAAGCAGATTGTCGGTCGTTTCGCGCCGAGTCCCAGCGGGCGGATGCATTTGGGAAACCTCTTTTCGGCGCTGCTGGCCTGGTGTTCCGTTCGGTCGCAGAACGGCACGATGGTGCTGCGGCTGGAGGATCTCGATCCCGCCAGGTGCAGACCGGAATACTGCGAGCAGCTGAAAGAGGATCTTCTGTGGCTGGGACTTAGCTGGGACACGGAGCAGACAAAACAGAGTCTGCGGACGGATGCGTATCGGCAGGAGTTTCAGAAGCTGGAAAATGCCGGACTTGTTTATACCTGCTACTGCACAAGAAATGAACTGCACGCGGCCTCGGCGCCCCATGCCTCGGACGGCAATGTTCGCTATCCCGGTACCTGCCGCACATTGACTGCGCAGGAGCGGGCGGAAAAGAAAAAAGCCCCCTGCTGGCGCGTCTGTGTGCCGGATGAGGTGATTTCTTTTGCCGATGGCCTGCAGGGGATGTATGCAGAAAAACTGCAGGATGACTGTGGAGATTTTATTATCCGCAGGGCAGACGGCGTTTACGCCTATCAACTGGCAGTCGTGACGGATGACGCGGCTGCGGGCGTGACGCAGGTGGTGCGCGGATGTGACCTTCTGTCCAGTACCCCCCGGCAGATCTGGCTGCAGAGAAAACTCGGATTCGATACGCCACAGTATTACCATGTGCCGCTGCTGCTGGCACCGGACGGCAGACGGCTGAGTAAGCGTGAGCACGATCTGGATATGGAAGCGCTGCGGCAGCGGTATTCACCGGAGGAAATTCTCGGAAAACTGGGCTGTCTGGCAGGCCTCAATCCGGAGGCTTTACCGATGTGCGCGGCGGAGCTTTCGGCGTGTTTCTCGTGGGAAAAGGTTCCGAAGAGAAGCGTCATGGTCGATCCTGCCTGCTTTTAAGCAGATTACCAAAAATAAATCGATATTATTTTACTTTTTCCTATATGATTCGTTTGCGTTTGTATGTAGTGTATGATATAATCGAACAGCAAAGTGAAAAACAATTCAAATGATAATGATTTGAAGGGATGAGAAAAGCAATGTACAAAATCGTGTGCAAAAAGGAACTGAATGCAGCAGTTACCTACATGGAGATTGAAGCTCCGTTCGTTGCCCGCAAGGCAAAGGCCGGTCAGTTCATCATCTTCCGCGTAGATGACAAGTCCGAGCGTGTGCCGCTCACCATCGCAGGTTATGACCGCGAAAAGGGCACTGTCGCCATCATCTTCCAGAAGGTCGGCCTTTCTACCGAAATGCTGGGCGCTATGAATGAGGGCGATTATATTCAGGACTTCGTCGGCCCGCTGGGTAAGCCCACCGAGGTCGAGGGCAAGAAGCATGTCTGCGTTGTCGGCGGCGGCGTCGGCTGCGCGATCGCGCTGCCCGCAGCAAGAGCATTCAAGGAAGCCGGCGCAGTTGTCGATGTCATCATTGGCTTCCGCACCAAGGATATCGTCATCCTGGAAGAGGAGTTCCGCGCCTGCGCCGATAACCTCTATCTCATGACCGATGACGGCTCCTACGGCGAAAAGGGCTTCGGCACCGTGAAGCTGCAGGCTCTGCTCGAGGCAGGCACGCAGTATGACGAAGTGCTGGCCATCGGCCCCATCCCCATGATGAAGTTTGTCTGCAAGACCACCGAGCCTTTCGGCGTCAAGACCATCGTTTCTCTGAACCCCATTATGGTCGACGGCACCGGCATGTGCGGCGGCTGCCGCGTGACTGTCGGCGGCGAGGTCAAGTTCGCATGCGTGGACGGCCCCGAATTTGACGGCCATCTGGTGGACTATGCAGAGTTGATGAACAGAAACAGCACCTATCGTGAGCGCGAAGCGCAGACCCGCGAGACCCACAAGTGCCGTATGCAGAAGCTTGCAGAAGATCTGATCAAGTAAGGGAGGGCGCGAAAATGGCTAATATGGTAATGACAAAGACTCCGATGCCGGAGCAGGACCCCAATGTCCGTAATAAGAATTTTAAGGAAGTCACTTTGGGCTACACCAAAGAGATGGCTATGGAAGAGGCCAAGCGTTGCCTGAACTGCAAGAAGCCGCAGTGCGTCCAGGGCTGCCCGGTCAATGTCCGTATTCCCGAATTCATCGCAAAAGTTGCAGAAGGCGATTTCGCCGCTGCTTATGAAATCATCACCTCCACCAACGCTCTGCCGGCACTGTCCGGCCGTGTCTGCCCGCAGGAGACCCAGTGTGAGTCCAAGTGCGTGCGCGGCGTGAAGGGCGAGCCGGTCGCCATCGGCAGACTGGAACGCTTCGTTGCCGACTGGTATCGTGAGAATGTGAACGCAATGCCCGAAAAGGCAGCGTCCAACGGCATGAAGGTCGCAGTTGTCGGTTCTGGCCCTTCCGGCCTGACCTGCGCCAGCGAGCTTGCCAAGAAGGGCTACGCTGTTTCTATTTTCGAGGCGCTGCATACCGCAGGCGGCGTTCTGGTTTACGGTATCCCCGAGTTCAGACTCCCGAAAGCCATCGTTGCAAACGAGGTCGAAAAGCTGAAGGCACAGGGCGTTGAGGTCATGACCAACATGGTCATCGGCAAGGTCCTGTCCATTGACGAGCTGTTCGAGATGGGCTATAAGGCCGTGTTTGTCGGTTCCGGCGCAGGCCTGCCCATGTTCATGCATATCCCCGGCGAGGCACTCAAGGGTGTCTGCTCCGCAAACGAATATCTGACTCGTATCAACCTGATGAAGGCATACAACGAAGAGTCTGATACCCCCATCCTTGTCAGCAAGGCAGCTGCCATCGTCGGTGGCGGCAATGTTGCAATGGACGCAGCCCGCTGCGCAAAGCGCATGGGTGCAGAAAAGGTTTACATCGTCTATCGCCGCGGCGAAGCTGAAATGCCGGCAAGACTGGAAGAGCAGCATCACGCCAAGGAAGAGGGCATTATCTTCATGACCCTTACCAATCCTGTCGAGATTCTCGGCGACGAGAACGGCCGCGTGAACGGCATGAAGTGCATCAAGATGGAACTGGGTGAGCCCGATGCTTCCGGCCGCCGCCGTCCCATCGCTGTGGAAGGCTCCGAATTCGTTCTGGATGTCGATACGGTCATCATGTCCCTCGGCACCAGCCCGAACCCGCTGATCCGCTCCACCACTCCGGGCCTCGAGACCAACAAGAAGGGCGGCATCATCGTTGACGAAAACGAAATGTCCACCCGTGAAAATGTCTTTGCCGGCGGCGATGCCGTTACCGGTGCTGCAACCGTTATCCTCGCCATGGGCGCAGGCAAGAAGGCAGCTGCTGCCATCGATGCCAAGCTGCAGGCCACGAAGTAAGGTTTAGAAACCGTTCGGTTCGGACATACTTTCCATAAGAATTCGGCTCCGGCAGAGTTTCTGCCGGAGCTTCTTTTATGGGAGGAAGTATGAAAGTCTGTGATTGTATGACGACGAATGTGGTTTCCGTTTCCCCGGAGGAATCGGCAGAAGTGGCCGCGCGGTTGATGGCCAGATACAATGTGGGAATGCTGCCCGTAAAAAGGTCTGACGGGCTGGTGGTCGGCGTAGTGACAGACCGCGATCTGGTTCTCAGATGCATGGCGCTCGGCAGAACACCCCATCAGGTGGCGGTGCGGCAGGTCATGTCGAACCGGGTGATCGGCGTATCTTCCCGGCAGGATGCGGCGTCGGCTGCTGCAAAGATGGCCGATGAGCAGGTCAGAAGATTACCGGTTTTGGAGGACGGAAAACTGGTCGGAATGCTCTCTTTGGGTGACCTTTCCAGAAACGAAAGCCAAAGCGCGGAGTATGCGCTGGACGGGATCTGCAGGAATGTCCGACGCATGGACTGAGTGCGGAAAATCGGTAGAATTCTTCTGAAAAATGTTGATTTATTTGTGAAAAAGTATTTGACAAGCTGCTGCTCGAATGCTATAATTTACAAGCCGCATCGAAGAGGCAGGGGAAGCTGCGCGCAGCGCACGCCTCCAGAGCGAGACTACAAAAAAGGTAGGTGCAAACGAATATGCAGGCTATTATCGTTACCGGTGGTAAGCAGTACAATGTCAGCGAAGGTGATGTTATTTACATCGAGAAGCTGAATGCTGAGGCTGAAGAAACCGTCCGTTTCGAGCAGGTTCTGGCAGTTGTTGATGGTGAGAACTCCAAGTTCGGTACCCCGACTGTTGCCGGTGCAGCTGTTGAGGCCAAGGTCCTGAAGAATGGCAAGGGCAAGAAGATCCGTGTCTTCAAGTACCGTTCCAAGAAGGACTCCAAGTCCCTCCGCGGCCACAGACAGCCTTATACCAAGGTGCAGATTGAAAAGATCGCTCTGTAAGTTATGACAAGAGTCGAATTCTTCAATCAAGACGGCAGAATCAATGGCTTCTGCTGTTCGGGCCATAGCGGCTACGCGGAAGAGGGCAGCGACATTGTGTGTGCTGCGGTTTCCACAGCCGTGCGTTTTGCCGAAACAACCATCAACGATGTTTTGGGCGAACACGCCAAAACCAAGGTGAATGAAGAGCAGGCCCGTATCACCTTGACCCTTCCCGCTACCTGCGAGGATGAAGAAGCCGTTCAGGCTGTCCTCACGGGCATGATGCTCACACTGTGTGCATTGCGGGATGATTATCCTGATTTTATCGAAGTTATGGAGGTGTAACAAGATGCTTAATATGAGTTTCCAGTTCTTCGCGCATAAGAAAGGCGGCGGCTCCACTAAGAACGGTCGTGACTCCGAGTCCAAGAGACTGGGTGTCAAGCGCGCAGACGGTCAGTTCGTTCTGGCTGGCAACATTCTCGTTCGCCAGAGAGGTACACACATCCATCCGGGCAACAATGTCGGCATCGGCAAAGACGATACGCTGTTCGCAAAGATCGACGGCAAAGTCAAGTTCGAACGCATGGGCAAGGATCGTAAGATGTGCTCTGTTTACGCAGACTAATTGTTTGTTAAAAACCCCGAACGACCGTTCGGGGTTTTTTTATCAGAGAGTTTGAAGGGAGGAATTCCCGTGTTTATTGATAAAGTAAAAATCTATGTCAAGGCCGGCAGCGGCGGCAACGGCGCCATCGCATTTCACCGCGAAAAGTTTGTGGCAGCCGGCGGCCCGGACGGCGGTGACGGCGGCAACGGCGGCTCCATCGTTCTGCGTGTGGACGATAATCTTTCCACGCTGATGGATTTCCGCTATAAGCGCAAATATACCGCCCCCAACGGCAATGACGGCGGCGGCAACCGCTGCCACGGCAGAAACGGCGAAAACGCCATCATCAAGGTGCCTCGCGGTACGGTGGTGCGCGATGCCGAAACCAACGAAATCATCAAGGATATGTCCGAGGCAGAGGATTTTGTACTCTGCAAAGGCGGCCGCGGCGGCTGGGGCAACCAGCATTTTGCTACGCCTACCAGACAGGTGCCGCGCTTTGCGAAGGCAGGCACGCCCGGCGAGGAGCATGAGGTTATCTTGGAACTGAAGCTGCTGGCGGATGTCGGTCTGGTCGGTTTCCCGAATGTCGGCAAGTCCACGCTGCTCTCCGTGACTTCCAATGCTCATCCCAAGATCGCGAACTACCATTTCACAACGCTGTTCCCGAATCTCGGTGTGATCTATGTGGATGACGGCGTGTCCTTTGTTATGGCGGATATTCCCGGCATCATTGAGGGTGCAGCAGAAGGCGTAGGCCTTGGCCACGACTTCCTGCGTCATATTGACCGCTGCCGTCTGCTGGTGCATATTGTAGATGTGTCTGGCAGCGAAGACCGCGATCCCATTGACGATTTCATCAAGATCAATGAGGAACTCAAGCAGTACTCCGAGGAACTGGCATCCCGGCCCATGATCGTGGCTGCCAACAAGATCGATCTTTTGCCGCCGGACAGCGATAATCTCGAACGGCTGCGTGCTTATGTGATGGAGCAGGGATATGAGTTCTATGAAATTTCCGCTGCAACCACAAAGGGAACCCGCGATCTGATGAAGACCATCGCAGGCAAGCTTGCCAATCTGCCGCCGGTCATTGTATATGAACCGGAGTATGTGAAGCCGCTGGCAGAGGCGGGCGATGCCAACGAACTGACCATCGAGCAGCATGAGGATCTGTGGCTGGTTTCCGGCCCGTGGATCATGAAGCTGCTGAACGATATCAACTTCGGCGATTATGAATCCCGGATGTATTTTGACCGTCAGCTGCGCAAGTCCGGTCTGTTCGACAGACTCGAGGAAATGGGCATTCAGGACGGCGATACCGTCAGTATTTACGATTTCGAGTTTGAGTACACGAAATAAACAAGGAAAGCCTCCGTTCTGAAAAGAATGGGGGCTTTCGGATTCTCTCATATACACATACCGAAAAAAAGAACAGCATCAAATGCATCGTACCCTTAAGGACAGTAACTTAAAGGTGCGAGCATTGTGAAGGG
>JAEDIZ010000090.1 GCA_016296635.1 Oscillospiraceae bacterium | reverse complement strand
CAAAGACATGGAAGCTCGACGAGGAGAAATGTCTCGCCTGCGGCGCCTGCGCCGATGCCTGCCCCAAAAAATGCATCGCAATCTGAGCCGGATTTTACCCGGAACTTTCCCAAACGGCACCCCTTCGGGGGTGCCGTCAGACTGTAGACAAACTACCCATAGATAGGACGAGAGGACTATCTATGGGTAGTTTGTCTACAGTCAAAGATGGGTGGCAGAAGCCACCCATCTTTGTTGAGGAGAGAAAGTATGCGTTAGAAAATAATACCGATTGTTGCGAGCAGTGCAGCAATGGTAGAGAGAACAATGGGGAAGATAACGGTGGTGACGCAGACATCCTTGTATGCGTCCTTGGTGCTGACACCGATAACTGCGGCCATCATGATGTAGGTGGGGCAGTGGGGCAGAGTGTCAAGACCCATGGAGGCGATGGAAACAACCTTCTGCAGGGCACCAGCATTGCAACCCCAAGCCATGTAGCTATCAGCCATGGTCTGGCAGAAAATCTGGGTACCGTTGAGGGATGCACCAGTGATACCGGAGAAGATGTTGGTGACAACAACCGCGGAGAAGTAGGGGCTGAGCTTGCCGGACATGGTTTCAGCGAAGTTCTGGAAATAAACAAAGCCAGGAGCGTTGTTGACAACGGAAGCAAAGCCCATCATGCCGACCATCAAAACCAGAGCATTCATTGAGGACCACCAGCCAGTTGTGAAGTCCTTAAGGATGTGACCCTTCATGTACTTGTAGTTGAAGATAATAACTGCGACGCAGCCGGCCAGGATGGAGGTACAGAGAACGTCGTTTGCGACGGGCATCTTGCCGGTCAGGACGAACTTGAGAACAATAACAACAGCAAGAGGAATGATGGAGCTCCACAGGGGAGGAAGCTCTCTGTTTTCGCCTTCGCCGTTGATGAGCTTCAGATCATCGCCGGTGGGGGTGAAGCCAATGCCTGCCTTTGCAAGGGCGTACTGACGGTAGGAGAAGTAAGCAAAACCGAAAGCAAAAGCAATGACAAGGCAGATTATTGCCAGAACGGGAGAAGAGAAAGAGTTGGTGCCCAGCTGATTGGACAGAGCCATCATCAGAGCGGAGGGGCTGCCGGGAGCGGTAACGTTCATGATAACGGAACCGAAGAGGAAGATTGCAGGCATCAGAATTTTGGAAACATTGGCCTTCTCAAACATGGGAACCATGAGGGGGAATACGATGAAGACGATAACGAAAGCATTAATGCCGCTGTAAGCAAGCAGGAAGGTGACAAGCAGTGCTGCGGGAACGCAGAGCTTGGGACCAAGCAGTTTGAACAGTGCGTTTGAAACAGTGACAGCACAGCCGGACTGCTTCATCAGTTCGCCGAAGCAGGATGCAGTGCAGTAGAAGAAGAAGTATGCAGCAAAGATATTGCCGAGGGTACTGCCGAAGATGGTGCGGAAGGTCTCCCAGAAGTTCATGCCGTTGGTGACGATAACAACGATGGAGCAGAGCAAACTTGCAACCAGACCGTTCATGCCCTTATATGTAGTACCGATGAGCAGGGCGATTGCAACGATCATACCTATAACGCCAATCATGTATTAATCTCCTTTTTAATTATTTTTTCGGTGCATGATTGAGATATCAGGCACCAAACTCTTTGATGTAAGAAACCCACAGAGGACGGTTCTCAGCGCCGCACATATGGCCAGCATTGTCTATCCATTTCAGAACGCTGCCTGCGGTGTGCTCATGCATCCATTCAGCAGTGGCGGGTGCATAGCCGGAGCCAGGTCTTGCCGCAACAAACATGGAAGGCACTTCAATTTTTGAGAAAACATCTCTGTAATCACGACCTGCCATAGTTTCCCAGTAGGCCTGATTAGAAACCATGTGGTCGGGAGTAATGTCCACAAGGCCGTTTATCAGCACATCGGCAATGAGCTGATAGGGGGGCTTGCGATCCTGGATACGCTGGCGGATCTCTGCTTCATTGCCGCTGAAATCCCTGGGGTTTTCAGGGTTTTCATGGAACAGCAGACACTCAGCCAGCAGCAGGGCAAACTGTTTGTAATTGCCGGTCTTCATTAACTCCAGGTCTTCTTCGTAGCGTTCCCTTGTGTACCAACCCTGATAGAGACCAAGCTTCCAGTCATCCTCATTGATGAGTTTGGGGGACATGTCGGTGAATATGGCCTTTTCCATCTTTTCGCAGCCGAACTGCTGCAGATAGGAAAACATATCGCAGGCGCCCATGGAGTAGCCAAGAAAAACAGCTTTTTCAATGCCGAGATACTCCAGCAGAGCGTGGCCGTCTCTTGCAGACTGGGGAATGCCGACGTTCTTTGTAGTCTCGGTTTTACCGAAGGTGCGCTGGTCAAACATAACGACCTTAAAACTGTCCTTCAGCATCTCAATCAGGGGCATCTGTGATTCGATGGTACTTCCCATACCGTGGAAGTACAGCAGGGGCTTGCCTTCACCGATAACAACATAAGCTATCTGCTCTCCGTCATCTGCGGTGAAATACTTGTAGTCAATCATAAATATTCCTCCTTTCCTTTTTATGTACGTTAGTACAAAACAGAATTTTAATATTTTCTCTATATTTCGACAAATATAAAAAAGTTATAAAGATATAACTAAAATTCATGCAGTGACCAATAATGAAATTTGGTCATTGCATATTGACGTCAAAGTAAATAAATATTAAAATCTATATGTGCATATAAAATGGTGAAATAACACAAACTATCCAATTTATGGTATTTCTCGTAGCAAACGAGGAGGTAAGAATAATGCCTAGACATTTTACAAGCGAGGAAAAAATTGAAATCGAGGAAAAGCTTCTTGCTGCTGCAAAAGAGTTGTTTATACAATATGGTGTCAGCAAGACAAATATTTCCGACATAACGGATCGCGCCGGTGTGGGAAAAGGCACTTTTTATCATTTTTATAAAAGCAAGGGTGATATTTACATGCGCCTTTACTGGGATGACTGGAACATAATCCACGACAGTATTGACCAGCAGTATATGGGGCGCAAGGGCAAGCTGGAGAATCTTATACTGGATTATATATATGAAAACAGACGCCAACTCTTTGAGCACCCTATCATTGCCGGCACCTATGAGCGTGACGCGCTGGCACTTATCAGTGACAAGGCCACCAAAAGCCGGCTTGAATCCTTTGCAGACCACGCAAAAAGGCGCCTGATTGCTATAATAAACAGTTGGATAGAAGTCAATAACATCGACTGTGGTGTGAGCCCGGAGGTTCTCTCCGGCATGATGCGCTCTATCAGCTATCTCACCTATCACAAGGATGAAGTGGGCGAGGATATTTTTTCCGAGGTTATTAAGAAATTTGCACTGGGCATTTCTCTCGTTGCGGTCAGCAAGAGCGAAGGTTGACATTTACATTTATCAGTTCAGGATTAAGTACTTGGAGAGGCAAATATGAATTTTCATCAACTTGAGACTTTTATCTGTGTGGTAGAAGAAAGAAGCATTACAAAAGCAGCAAAAAAGTTATATGTCAGTCAACCAGCACTGAGCAAAACAATACGAACGTTGGAAGAAGAAGTCAGAGCAAAATTGTTCGAGCGCTCAGCGTATGGCTTAGAGATAACAGATAAGGGGAAAATAGTTTACAGCTATGCTAAAGAGGCCATCCAATATTACAATGAGCGCATTTCTGAAATGCGTTCTGCTTTGATTGCGCCGAAAAGTGTTCTACACATAGGGCTCCCACCTTCTTCCGGAAGTATTTACTTTTCAAAGATAATCTATCAATTTACCTTGGAATTTCCTCAGTATGAAATTATGGTATCTGAAATTCCTACAAAGCAGGCTCTGAATTTGGTACAAAACGATGAATTGGATTTGAGTATGGTCCTCACACCTTTCGATAACCTGAATTTTGATACAAAACGTATCTATAGCTCGGAAGCTGTTTTAATTGTATCCAAGTCACATTTTCTCGCGGAAAGAGATCAGGTGTCTTTTGCTGAGCTTAAAGATATTCCTTTCCTTTCGGTTACTGAGGAATATATGTTTTATGATGAAACAATGTCCAGATTCGAGGCTGCGGGTATTTCGCCAAATATAATTTACAGTACATACCAATGGGATGGTTTACTGTCCATGGCCTCAGAAAATATCGGCGTTACAATTTTGGAAAAATCTTTGGCAGATAGAATGAACTATCAGGATTTGAAAACTATCCATCTTGTAGAACCGGAATTCCCGTGGATGATGGGTTTGGTGAAGAAGAAAGGTAAGACTTTGCCCGTTTCAGCGCAAGCTTTTTGGGATTTTTGTCAAGAAGTTTAGGGAGTTGCCCTCATGCCTTGCGATAAGATAAATACATATGGATACAGCGCCGAAGAATACTCTTTTTTAATTCAGCCTTGGACAAAGGAGAACAAAACGTGGACTCAAGCGATGCCCGAGATAGAATCAATGCTCTTGTCACAGCGGATTTGTCTACGGTCTGAACGGCACCCCTTCGGGGGTGCCGTTTTCGGTGTTGAAAAATGAATTTGGCGGGGCTATAATTTCATCGGGTGAGTTTATGAGATTAAAAGACGAAAGCTGTGAATATCTCGAATGTGAAAAGAAATGGGTGTTCGCATTGCTGATATTCGTGGGCGGCTATTTCGGCGGCTTCACTTACAACGCGCGCGGCGGCGTTTTCTGCAACGCCCAGACGGCGAACTTCGTGCTCTTCGGTCTTGCCGTCAGCAAGGCGGAGTGGGCGCGGGCCATGTACTATTTTATACCCATGACGGCGTATGCCCTCGGCGCTTTTGTCTCCGAGACTGTGGCTTACTCCATCAAGAAATACCGGCTTATCCGCTGGGACACGCTGTTTATCGGCATTGAGATGGCGGCGGTTGTGATACTCGCACTTATCCCGGAAAGTGCGCCGTACCAGATAACGCACGTCGCCGTGAACTTCATCTGCTCGATGCAGTATAACACCTTTCGCCAGGCGCAGGGGATACCCGTCGCAACCACCTTCTGCACAAACCATATCAGGCAGGTGGGCGTATATGCTGCGCTCTCTCTGCGCCATCCGCAGGAAAAAGCGTACAGAGACAGAATGGGCTTCCACGGTCTGATGATAGCTTCCTTCGTCGCGGGGGTGATCGCGGCGGCGGTACTCAGCACGCGCTTTGGCGGCCACGCCCTGTTTGTTGCATTGATTCCGCTCGGCGCGCTGTTTGCAGACCTGCTCTACGCCGACCTCAACACGGAAAGGGACAGAATCGCGGAAAAACCGCACGGGCACTGACCGGCAGCAAAGCTGTTGCATCAAGATGGAAAACTTTGTAAGACGGGCAAAGAGCCTGCTGAAATGAGAAAAATAAAATCAATGGTCTCCGGCTTTGCCGGAGACCATTGATTTTATTTTTTATACCCCGTCTGCATATCCACGACGTTTTTGAGCGGCTTGCCGGTCAGCACGGCGTCGGTATTGTATATTGCGATATCGACAATGCGGCGCAGGGTTTCCGCGAGGTGGAACTGGCCGGAGATGTGCGGCGTGATGATCATGTTTTCCGCACCCCAAAGCGGATGCTCCGCCGGGAGGGGTTCGGGGTCTGTCACGTCGACGCCGGCGGCGTAAATCATTCCTTCATGCAGCGCGCGGTACAAATCGTCCGTCACGACGGCGCTGCCGCGACCGCCGTTTAGGAAAATCGCGCTCTTCTTCATGCGGGAGAAGGCGTCGAGGTTGAACCTGCCGCGCGTGTCGGGGGTGTTCGGCAGGATGGACAGCACAACGTCCGCACGGGGCAGCAGCTCGTCAAGCTCCTGCGTCAGATGCAGCTCATGTACGCCCTCGGGGCATTCGCCGCCGCGGCGCTTCACGCCGATGACATACGCGCCGAGCGCCGAGCACATCCGCGCGAAGGAAAGTCCGATGTCGCCGAGCCCGACAACGAGCACCGTCATGTCGGTGATCGACTCCACCGTGCCTCTGTCGCCCCAGACGCGCTCGCGCTGGTCGTCGCGATAGAGGTGGAGCTTCTTGATAAGCGAGAACATCACGGCGAACATATGCTCGCTCACGGCCTTGCTGTATGCGCCGGTGGCGTTTGTGAGCACCGTCGTGGGCGCGAGCACACCCGCGGGGGTGTACTGGTCGGTGCCGGCAGAGGCGAGCTGAAGCAGCTCGAGCTTCTCGGAACCGTGGATAAACTCTGCGGGGACGTTGCCGAGGATGATATTGGCGCTCTGCACCTGCGCTTCGGTCACATCCTTTTCAGTTGAATAGATCACCTTGCAGCCCACCGATACGCTCTCAAGCCGGGCGCGCTGCTCGTCATTCATGGGGATTACGGAAAGTATGGTTTTCATGCTGCACTCCTAAACATATTGATACTGTTATTTTACATGAATCCTCACGCCGTGTAAACCAATTTCTAATTCTTAATAAACTATAAACTAAAACTTTCAGCTCTTTTCAAGCGATGAAATAAGTTATATAATCGCATAAAACCAAGAAAAAGCGCCTCGCCGCAGGGCGGGGAAGAAAGGAGACACAGATGATAAATCCGGGTCAATACACCCCGCCGACGGGGAGCGGCGCTTCCGGCGGCTCCGGCTGGGGGACAAGGCTCAAGAAAATGAAACGGACGGTGCTGATTGTTCTCGCGGTGCTGCTGATAGGCGCGTTTATTTCGGGCGGCGTGTATCAGCTTGAGGAGGACGAGTACGCCGTTATCACGACCTTCGGCAAGCCGAGCGTCGTCAGCACTTCGGGTCTGAAGTTCAAGATCCCGCTCATCCAGCAAAAGCAGATCGTTTCCAAGACCGTCAAGGGCTTCACCATGGGCTACGACAAGGCGACGAACCAGACGATCGAGGACGAGGCGGTAATGATCACCGTGGACTTCAACTTCGTGGACGTCGATTTCTATGTGGAGTACCGCGTCACGGACCCCGTGAAGTACCTGTACAACAGCCAGCAGCCCGAAGCGATACTCAAAATGCTGTGCCAGAGCTATATCCGCGACACCATCGGCCTTTACACGGTGGACGACGTCATAACCACCGGCAAGGCGCAGATACAGTCGGATATCCGCGAGAAGATCACAAAGCGGCTTGAGCAGGAGGATCTCGGCATCACGCTCGTGAACATCACCATGCAGGACGCAGAGCCGCCCACATATGAGGTGCAGCAGGCGTTCAAGGCCGTTGAGACCTCCAAGCAGGAGGCGGACACCGCCATCAATAACGCCAACAAGTACGCAAACGAGGTGCTGCCCGCCGCCAAGGCCGACGCCGACGAGATACTCCGTCAGGCCGAGGCGTACAAGGAGGCGCGCATCGCGCAGGCAAACGGTCAGGCGACGCGCTTTACCGAGCTTTATCAGGAGTACAGCAAGTACCCCGAGGTCACGCGCAGGCGCCTGTACTATGAAATGATCCAGGAGATTTTCCCGAATATCAAGGTGGTTATCCTCGGCGAGGACGGCACGAACACCGTACTCCCGCTGGACAGCTTCACCGATTAAGGGGGTGACGGAATGAACGTGAAAAGTAAAAAAGGCAAAATTGCCGGTTCTGTTGCCGTGGTCATCATTGTCGCCGCGCTGATCGTGCTTCTCAATTCCATCTACATCGTCCAGCCGAACAAATACGGCATCGTGCGCCAGTTCGGCGCCGTCGTCGATGTGAAGAGCGAGCCGGGACTTTATCTCAAAGCCCCCTTCGTGCAGGAGTATTCGACCCTGCCCAAGACCGTTCTGCTCTACGACGTTCCCGTGAGCGACATGATATCCGCCGACAAGACCTCGCTCATTGCCGACTGCTTCGTTATCTGGGAGATCGACGACCCGCGGCTGTTCATCGAGACGCTGTCCGGAAACCTCTCCACCGCCGAGGGGCGTATCGACGCGAATGTCTATAACGCGATGAAAACCGTTATGAGCTCCATGACGCTTGAGGAGATCGTCTCCGGCCGTGACGGCGAGCTTGTCAGCGCGATCATGAACAATCTCGGCGACTCGTTTGAGAAATACGGCATCCACATCATCGCCGTGGAGACGAAGAAGATAGACCTGCCGGACGACAACAAGAGCGCCGTCTACACCCGCATGATAAGCGAGCGCAACAACATTGCCGCCTCCTATCTCGCGGAGGGCGAGGCGAAGGCCAAGGAGATCCGCAACGAGGCGGACAAGAAGGTCACCATCCAGCTTGCCGAGGCCAACGCCAAGGGCGAGATACTCAAGGCCGAGGGCGACGCCGAGTATATGCGCATACTCAGCGAGGTCTATGACAGCGAGGAAGAAGCGGAATTTTATTCCTTTATGATAGGCCTTGACGCGATGGAAGCGTCGATGACCGGGGAGGAAAAGACCATCGTCCTCGACCCCTCAAGCCCCATCGC
>JAEDIZ010000089.1 GCA_016296635.1 Oscillospiraceae bacterium | reverse complement strand
AAATCTTATCATATTTTCGGCGATTCCGCTCAGATTTCTTCTGTGCGGTGTTGCCCTAATATATAAGTATTTAATTGCGTTGGATTTTCCAACGTAGGTTTTCCAACGTTGGGTTTTCCAATATTGGATTATCCAATGTTGGCAGTTCTTGCGTTTCAATGCTGAATTTGTAAAAAACGGATATTAAAGCAGGCCGCCAATACTCTGACGCAAAAGGTTCATAAGCGGCTACCAGTTCAATCCAAAAGTCCATCAGCAAAGCAAACCAGGCAGTCTGCTCTGTTGATGGACTCTGCAAATTATTCGTCTTTGCACCAAAGCCGTGTAAATGCATGCTTTGCTTCATACAGTCTATTACGACTTATTGGCACGCTTTCACCATTGTTCAGTTTTATTTCTTTCTGTGTCATTGACTTTGTATGCTCCAGGTTTACAAGGAAGCTGTAATGCGTCCGGCAGAAATTCTCACCGAGTTGTTCCACAAGCATATCCAGCCCCGTCCGAACAACATAGTTTCCCTCTTTGCAGTGAAATGTCGACAGTCGCATATTCCTTTCGACATATTCTTCCGTAACATCGGTGGCGATCATTTCGTGAAGGGTTTCTCCGTCAAGCGTCAGATCCCGGCATGCAAAGCGCCATGCCTTGCCGTCAACCGTCCGATACCCGTCTGTCAGCGCTGCATGGAACAGTTACTGCAATGCTTGTAAGAGTTACTTCCGGGTACTTTTTGTGAGATTAACTTCAGCTCGACTACCCATCCAACCGGAATTTAGTTTTTCTATTGAGGTCCGGCGAAGCTGTTCTGTGCGTCCGTGATAACGGAATTGGCATTCCGGCAGAAGCGCAGGATCGGATTTTCGAGCGTTTCTATCGGGTTGACAAGAGCCATTCAAAGGAAATCGGCGGTACCGGACTGGGGCTTTCCATTGTCAAGCACGCAGCCATGGCTCACAATGCAAAAATCACGGTAGACAGTGCGCCCGGAGAAGGAACGGCCATATTCGTTCGTTTTCCGAAATAGATCAAAACGATGTTCCATGCCCGCAATGTATTCTATCTGAATTTTGGGGAAGTTCGGAAAAGCTGCGGCATTTATTTTCTGTTGGAACAGATATTTCGGTCATGATAAAATCACACTTCTTTCCTCTCTGACCCAAACCGTGACCCAGGTTGTGTGCAAGCGCAATGGACATAGCAAAAAAATTTCTGAGTAATCGCAACTTTTTGATCTGTAAAATATACATATTATAATTAAAATGTGAAAATCATCGAACAAATATCTCTTCTCACGCAGTAAGTCGACGGTTCGAGTCCGCCATCGTCCACCAAAACAAAGAAATCCGAACCTGATTCCGTTTGGAGCCTGGTTCGGTTTTTTTATATGACTGATATCTCATAATAGCCGTATAAAAGAATATTACAGAAAAACGGAATTATATATCTCTCCAAAATCATTTTCAAATTGATTCATAAAAAAGCGGGTGCGCAGTATTTCGTACCCGCTTCAATTATTCTACTCTGTGATCACACCGATAGACGCATTATGGATTGCGTCAAAACTCTGTATTCTTTCACAATACGGCTTTTCCGTTCAAAGCTCATACATCAAATGGTTGTCATTATTCTTGTTTGTTATTCTAAAGTTAGTCCGTTTGTTCTTCAAAAAAGACTCCTTCTGCTGATACAATTCTCACGGATTTCGCTGATCGGGCACTTGCCTTACTGTCCAAAAAGAAGTACAATTGATTTCGAAAGGGGCGTGCTGACATGGGTAAATCCGAAAACCAGAAATTGAAGCTTCTCTACCTCAAGCAGCTGCTCGAAACGGAATCGGACGAGCAGCATCCTTTGGGTATGCAGTATATCATTGAGCGGCTTGAAAGTCTCGGAATCAAAGCCGAGCGGAAAAGCATTTATTCCGACATGGAATACCTGCAGCAGTTCGGCATGGACATTCTGCTGAAAAAAGGCCGTGGAGGCGGATATTATCTTGCCTCGCGGGAATTTGAGCTGCCGGAACTGAAACTGCTGGTCGACGCCGTGCAGGCTTCAAAGTTCCTCAGCGAAAAGAAATCCATGCAGCTCATTTCCAAGCTCTCCGGTTTGGCGAGCATCCATAATGCCGGGCAGCTGAAACGGCAGGTCGTGGTTTCCGGCCGGGTCAAAACCATGAATGAGAGCATTTTCTATAATGTTGACCGCCTGCATGAGGCCATCGCCGACAACCGTCAGGTCAGCTTCCGCTATTTTGACTGGGATCTTTCCGGCGAAAAGGTCTTCCGCCCCGGCACATACACCGCCAGTCCCTACGCGCTTCTTTGGGACGATGAATACTATTATCTCATCGCTCATTCCGAACGCCACGGACTGACCCACTACCGCGTAGACAAGATGTCACAGATCTCCGAAACCGATCAGCTGCGCCATATGGACGAGCAGATGCGTTCGCTCGATCTCAGCCGCTACGGCAGAAGCGTTTTCGGTATGTTCAGCGGCGAAACGAAGCAGGTTCGTCTGCAGTTCCACAATTCCCTTGTGGGTGTTGTGCGTGACCGGTTCGGGAAAAATGCCATGCTGATTCCCGAGGGCAGCGAGCATTTTACCTATACTGCTGAAATTGCCGTTTCTCCCGTTTTCTTCGGCTGGCTGGCGGGCTTCGATGAGCGGGCCAAGATTCTCTGGCCGGAGGATGTGCAGCAGGCATATCTAAAATTATGTAAACTTTCCATTGAGCAGTACGAGGCGAAGTAAAAAAAGCTTGACTCTCACGCTGCGTCATAGTGTACGATTGTTCCAGTCGGAAACCCAGTCTGAAAAGGAGGCAGAAAGCCGTGTTGACCGTTCATGAAGTCAGCAATCTCACCGGTGTGAGCGTCCGGACGCTCCATCACTATGACGCAATCGGTCTGCTCGTTCCTGCCGCAGTTTCAGACGCCGGATACCGGCTGTATGACGAAGCAAGCCTTGCACGGCTGCAGGACATTCTTCTGTTCCGGGAGCTGGAATTTCCGCTGAAGGAAATCAAATCCATTCTCGACAAGCCGGGCTTTGACCGGCAGAAGGCGCTCACCCAGCAGGCTGCTCTTCTGACCATTCGGAAAGAACGACTGGAGCAGCTCATCGCTTTCGCGCAGGCGCTTGCACAGGAAGGAAATGATAATATGAATTTCTCCGCATTTGATGAAACGAAGCTGAAGCAGTATGAAGAGCAGGCGAAGAAGACCTGGGGCGAAACAGACGCTTATAAAGAGTACGCACAAAAATCAGCGCAGACCACCAAAGCCGATCAAAAACAGCTTGCGCAGCAGATGATGCAGCTGATGGCCGACTTCGGTGCCATGAAGACGCGCAGCCCCGCAGACCTGGAGGTACAGGAAAAGGTGCGTCATCTGCAGGATTTCATCACCGCCAATTACTACACCTGTACGAAGCCGGTTCTTTCCGGTCTCGGGCAGATGTACGTAGCAGGCGGCGAAATGACGGAAAACATTGATGCCGCAGGCGGCGCGGGAACGGGCACATTCATTGCCGCCGCCATCAGAGAATACTGCAGATAAGGCTGAAAATGCAAAGGAGCAGGATGCAATGCATCCTGCTCCTTATTTTTGTTTATGCCTTTGACATCAGTTCTGCTGCCGGCATGATGGGCGAAACGTCGACCTTCTCCATCTCACCTGCATCAAACTGCTGTGCAACCGTAGGATTGAGCGGCAGTCTTGCAAGGATCGGCAGAGAGAAGTCCAGCGCCAGCTCGGGAAGAAGGCTCTTGCCGAAGATCTCGACCTTTTTGCCGCAGTCCGGACATTCAAAATAGCTGTAATTCTCCACAAAGCCGTAGACCGGAACCTCCATCATGCGGGCCATATTGACCGCCTTGGAAACGATCATGGACACAAGGCTCTGCGGGCTCGTGACGATGATGACGCCGTCAATGGGAAGAGACTGGAACACCGTCAGCGGCACATCGCCGGTTCCGGGAGGCAGATCCACAAACATGTAGTCCACATCACCCCAGCATACATCCGTCCAGAACTGCTTGACCGCACCGGCGATGACCGGGCCGCGCCATACAACGGGATCGGTCTCGTTGTTCAGAAGCAGATTGATGGACATGACCTTGATGCCTTCCTTAGTTTCGGCCGGAAGAATGCCGTCATCGTTGCCGACCGCAGATTCGTGCAGACCGAAAGCCTGCGGAATAGACGGGCCAGTAATATCCGCATCCAGAATCGCGGTCTTGTAACCCAGTTTGTGCATGGCGACTGCCAGCATGGAGGTGACGGTGGATTTGCCGACACCGCCCTTTCCGGATACGACTGCGATGACTTTTTTGACATTGGAATGGGGATTTGCCGGGGCCAGCAGGCTTTCCGGCTTGCGGTCTGAGCAGCTGGAAGAGCAGCTTGCGCAGTTGCCGCTGCAGGATTCGCTCATATTGATTCGCTCCTTTGTTGCGTTTTCTTTTTCGTTATTTTACCCACATCCGGTGGGAAAGTCAAACCGGGGATTTCGTTTTGCTTATCTATTCAGCAGAAATGCCTTCACGAACGCAAAAACCTCCCGCAGCTCATAATTGACCATCAGCACCCACGGCCAAGTCTTACTGGAAATGCCGACGGGCTCCATGCCCTGCTGCCTTGCAAGGTATTTTGCTCGCGCCATATGAAATTCACTTGTGATGATCAGGACGCGGCCTGTGGAGATTCCCCGCTCCTTTGCCATCGCCGCCGAGTAAAGCAGGTTTTCTCTGGTATTCGTAGCTGCTTCTTCCAAAATAATACGGTCTTCTTCTATGCCGCACCTTTGCAGATACTGCGACATGATGTACGCTTCCGTGTAATCTTCGTCCGTACCCTGCCCGCCGGAAACGAAGGCCGTTGCGTCCGGATTGCCGTTCAGATAGTCTGCCGCCAGATCCAGACGTTTTTTGAGCGTCAGCGATGGCTGATCCCCCTGAATCTGCGCACCCAGCACCACAACAAATTCCGGTGCGTTTTCTGTTGTATCATCATCCCGCCCCTGCAGATGGATACAAACCATGCTGCCGAACACCGCCAGCATGCAGACCGCCGTCAGCACGGCCAGCGTCACACGTAGCCACCTCGCTTTATGTTTCTTCCGGAGCAGATATTCCGCCGTCAGAACCGCCGCCAGCGCCAGAAAGCACAGTCCGGTCATGGCAACATGGAACGGAATCACCACGAAAAAGATTCCGAGGACCGCAAATATGCCGGCAAAAATCAGTAGCGTCATGCCTGTTCCTCCAAGGAAAGTGAGAGCTGTTCCCACTCGTCCATCATTTCAGCAAGCTGATTTTCCTCCTGCTGCTTTTCCTCCATCAGCCGCGTCAGCTCCTGATAATCCTGCGAGGCCGCCTCGATCTGACTGTCGAAATCGGCAATCACCTGCTCCTGCTTTTCGATCTCGCACTCCAGCTGGCGTACCTTGCGTTCCAGCTGCTTGGCGTTGGAGGAAGTATTCTTCGGTTTCTCCTTGTGCTCTTTTTTCGGTTTCGGCTGCTGCTCCAGCAGCAGCCTCTCATGCTGCCGGATGGAGCGATATTTCTGATAGCCGCAGGGGAAATCCCGGATGGAGCCGTTTTCCAGCTCCCACACGCGGGTCGCAAATTTTTCCACAAAATAACGGTCGTGAGAGACAAAGATCAAAGTCCCCTCGTAGTCCTGCAGCGCATCCTCCACCCATTCTCTGGCTGCAATATCCAGATGGTTGGTCGGTTCGTCCAACACCAACAGATTGATCTTTTCATCCATCAGCATGCAAAGCCGCAGCCGGGACTGCTCACCGCCCGACAAACTGCTGACAGTCTTAAAAACATCCTCTCCCGTAAACAGATAGGCGCCCAGCCGGTCGCGCGCCTCCTGCAAGGAACAGCCGGCTTCATAAAGCATCGTATCAAGGAGCGTCCGCTCCGGGTTTTCAAAATGGATGATCTGCGGCAAATACGCCCACTTGACCGTGGGGCCAAACTTGATTTTGCCGACGCCGGCGTCCTCGCCCAAAAGCACCTTGAGAAATGTGGTCTTGCCGGTGCCGTTGTCGCCCAGCAATGCAATCCTCTCGCCGCCGCCGACGCGAAGCTCCACATTATCAAAAAGCGTTCTGCCGTCAAATGCCTTTCCGAGGCCCTTGACGGAAAGCACCTCGTCACCGAAGAAGGACTTCTCCGCAAAGCGGGCCTTCATCTGTCTGTCCTGCGTAGGCTTGTCCACGGTATGCATGCGCTCAATGCGCTTTTCCATGCTCACCACGCGCTTATAGGTTTTGTCCATGCCGGAATATGCCCAGGTTGCAAGCTGCTCGGCAGCCTTTTCCAGCTGTGCGATCTTCGCCTGCTCCTTCTCATACTGTTTGAGCTGCAGCTCATAACGCGCCTGCTTTTCCGCCACGTAGAAGGTGTAGTTGCCGGAATAGAATTCCGCTTTTCCGTCCCGGATCTCGATGATGCGATTGACCACCTGGTCAAGAAAATAGCGGTCATGGGAAATAGTCAGAACCGTCCCCTTGAATTTGGAGATGTATCCTTCAAGCCATTCCACCGAGTGCATATCCAGGTGGTTTGTCGGCTCGTCCAAAAGCAGGATATCCGTTTTTTCCAGCAGCAGTCTTGCCAGATTCACACGGGTCTTTTCCCCGCCGGACAGAGTGTCAAAGTCCTGCTGCCGCTGCTCCGCCGTAATCGCAAGGCCGTTGCAGACCTTATCGGTCTGCGTATCCGTTTCATAGCCGCCCTCTACCGCGTAGCGGTTGGAAAGCGCGTCATATTCGCGCAGGATGTCCGGTGCCGTGTGCTCCGTCATCCGGTGCTCCAGCTCCTGCATCCGCTTTCTGATTTTATCGAGACCTGCAAACGCCGTATGCAGAACGTCCTCCACCGTATATCCTGCCGGATAGTGCGGAATCTGAGAGATAAGTCCCACTTTTTTCCCCTGCGCAAAGGCGATCTCGCCGGAATTATAGTCGATCTCGCCCGTCAGAATCCGAAACAGCGTGGTTTTTCCCGCGCCGTTCCTGCCGAGCAGACCGACCCGCTCCCCCTGCTGCACGTCGAAGGAGATACCTTTTAGAATGTTTTCATCTGCGTCAAAGCTTTTGACCAGATCCTTGACTGAAATATCGATCATGTCCGTTCCTCAGTTGTTTGATAGCGGGACAGAAATTCTTCCCGCGAAAAAAGCAGGTTCAATGCCTGCAGAAGCGCATTGGCACTCATGTGCTCCGGCAGCTGCAGCTGCTTCTGCAGCCGCTTTCGTTTTACGCTGCTCTCGGTGCCTCCGCTTAAGCCAAGCAGGAAAAGATCCTGCTTTGTGATGGGATCCGCAGATCGCGCCGCCGATTCCCCGTCCAGTTCCGCGCCGCTTTCACGCAGAGCCTTCAAAATGATTTCCCGGGTCATGCCCTCCACGCCGAGCTTGCCTTCCTTGCCGGGTGCAGCCTTGCGCCGCTCCTTGCCGAAAATATCCGGCACGTAGGCGTGAAGGACGTTTTCTTTCGGCAGCACACCCTTCAGATAATTCCGGATTACAAAGCCCGCACCATCGGGGTCTGTAAAAATGACAAGTCCTCTCGTCTGCGCGGCGACGCGAAGCAGCGCCGTCAGTTCTTTGTTCTTCATCACCCCGAACCCGTTTGTTTCAAAGATCAGGCAGTCAACGATCTGACTGAGCGTATTTTTATCATATCGGCCCTCGACAACAATAGCCTGCTTTACCCTAACCACAGCGTGCCTCCCCGGAAAGCTTCACAAGCAGGATCTCCAAAATCCGCTGCGGATCGTCCCGGCTGGATTTGATCGCACGGTCTGCCTCAAGGCAGTATTCTACCGCCGCTCTGCAGAATCCGTCCGTGACCCGTCTTGCCGCCTGCATGGTAATGCCCGCTGCATAGCTGCTGCGGATATCCGCCAGCTCCATCAGCGTTTCCTGCCCCTTGCCGCAGCCGGCAAGCAGTCTTGCATAGTGCATTCTTCTCAGCTGCGAGCCGAGCGCTCCGAGGATCATCAAAGGATCCACCTGCATGGCGAAAAGATCCTGCAAAATCCGCAGCGCTTTTTCAAATTCTCCCTTTGCCGCGCAGTCTGACAGCTGAAAGGTCTGCGCATTGAGTACCGGCGTCACCACCGCATCGATATCGGACTTCTGAATCTCCTGCCCGGAGGCATAGGATGCGACCTTTCCGATCTCGGAGGAAAGCATACTCATGCTGCCGTCCGTCAAAAACAGAAGATACTGTGCGTTTTTATCGGAGATTTCCTTTCCCGCCGCGCGGAAATGCTTGGCGACCCAGTCTAAAAGATCCCGCTCGGACTGTTTTTTAAACTCCACGATCTGTGCGTTTTTTGAAATAACATCCGCCAGCTTTTTATACTGCTTATTGAGCTTCCACGCTACCGTGTC
>JAEDIZ010000088.1 GCA_016296635.1 Oscillospiraceae bacterium | reverse complement strand
GAGGTGTGCGCCATCTCACGGCCGCGGAAACGAACGGTAACTTTTACTCGGTTGCCATCTTTCAGGAACTTCATGGCGTTTTTGACCTTGGTATTAAAGTCGTTGGTATCGATGCTGGGGGACATACGGATTTCCTTGACTTCTACAACATGCTGATTTTTCTTGGCTTCTTTTTCCTTCTTCAGCTGTTCAAAGCGGAATTTGCCGTAATCCATGATTTTGCAGACCGGGGGGACTGCATTCGGCGCGATCTTGACAAGGTCAAGCTCCTTTTCTTCCGCCATGGCAAGTGCTGCAGCGGGAGTCATGATACCAAGCTGGTCGCCTTCGGCTCCGATCACGCGGATCTCCTTATCGTGGATTTCCTCGTTGATCTGATGTTCTAATTTACCGATGATAAAGCACCTCCAAATGCAAAGCGCGGATGCCGCAAGGCACCCGCACATAAAATCACAAACATCCCGTAGGAAATGAGATTTATGAACCGCTTCGCTTCGCTTGCGGTGAGGTGCGGGGCCGCCGCTCCTTCTTTGTTTTCTCCGGTATATTATATGGATTCTCGTTTCATTTGTCAACCGCTATTTGAAATATTCTTTGGATTTTTCTTTGAGAATCTGCTTATTTCCGGCATTCCGCCGCGATTTCCTCTTTGATTCTCCGCAGCTCCGGCTGCTCCAGATTCCGCGGATACGGATACGCCGACAGATCAAATTCGCGCACCGTGCTGTCCGGATGCATCACAACGATCTTTTCCGCCAGAATCAGCGCTTCCTCCAACTGATGCGTCACCAGTACGATTGTGCGCGGCATCCGGCTCTGCAGCTGCAGAAGCACCTGCTGCAGTTCTTCTCTGGTGATAAAGTCCAAGGACGCGAAGGGCTCATCCATCAGAAGAATCTGCGCCCGGCTGGCCAGCACCCGGGCAAGGCCGAGCCGCTGCTTCATACCGGTGGAAAGCTCCAGCGGCGTCACATCCGCATAGTCCTGCAGCTGTACCAACCGGATCAGTTCCTCCGCCAGCAGACGGCGTTCCTCCGGGCTTCTGCCTGCGCCGGCAGCCATTTCCACGTTTCGCAGAACGGACGTCCATGTGATGACATAGGGATCCGGGCGAAGCGTCGTCGTGTGCCAGCACGCCGGAATCGTAATGCTTCCGCTGTCGGGTTTTTCCGTGTCGTCCAGCAGCTTCAGAAGCGTCGACTTGCCGCAGCCGCTGCGGCCGACGATGACCGTCAGATGCCCGATTGGGAAATCCAGAGAAAGTTCCTTCAGCACCGTACGGGTTCTCGGCGGCTTTCTTGCGTGATCAACAACGACGTCCAGATCCTGATATTCATATGTTTTTGTAACAGACGAAACAACGATGCTATCCATGGCAATTCTCTTTTCTGCTGCAGACATGCGGCTGCTGCGTAATTTTCATGGCGATTGTAGCAGATTATCGCCTGTCAATCAATGCGTCCTGAAAAAATAGTTGGTATACTAAATGTTTTTGGCGCTATCCTCTTCCTTTTTATATAAAACATGGTAAAATGGACGCAGTACTGAAAGGAGATCTGACATGAAACTGTTCACTCTCATTGTCTTTGCGCTGACATATATTCTGATGATTGCCCTGCCGAAGCGTCGGCATTGGGTTGCAATCACCTCTGCCCTTATTTTCATCGTTTCCGGCGCTATGCCCCTCGGCCGCGTTCTGAAGGAAATCAACTGGAATGTTCTGATGATGCTGGCAGGTACCATGGGTACGGTTGCTCTGTTCATCGATTCCAAAATGCCCGGCCGTATGGCAGATCTGCTGCTCAAAAAGACCCCCAATGTCATGTGGGTCGCAGTCGCCCTTTCCATCTTCGCCGGCGTTGTTTCCGCATTCGTGGACAATGTTGCGACGGTTCTGATGATCGCGCCCGTGGCGCTGGCCATTTCAAAAAAACTCAATATCTCCCCCATCTCCATGCTGATCTGCATCGCCGTTTCCTCCAACCTGCAGGGCGCTGCCACGCTGGTTGGTGATACCACCTCGATCATGCTCGGCGGCTACGCCAAGATGGACTTTCTGGACTTTCTGTTCATGGACGGCAAATTCAGCATTTTCTGGGCTGTTGAGCTCGGTGCCGCCGTTACGATTCCCGTTGTCATGTTCATCTTCCGCAAGAATCGCGACAAGGTCGAAATCGGCGATCCCACCGCAGTCACGGACTATTTCCCCAGCTGGCTTCTGGTTGCAACCGTTGTTCTGCTGATTGCCGCCTCTTTCATCCCCAACCGTCCCGAAATCACCAACGGCCTCATCTGTATCACGCTTTTCTTGATTGGCCTTATCCATACACTCATCAAAAAGAATACCGAACTGTTCAAGTCCGTCTGGGGCGAGATCGATGTGCAGACCCTCAGCCTGCTGGCTGCCCTCTTCGTCGTCATCGGCACACTGACCCAGCAGGGCGTCATTGATGACATCAGCGGTCTGTTCGTCAAGCTCGGCGGCAGCAATCTGTTCTTCATGTATTCTCTGATCGTCTGGGGTTCTGTGCTGTTCTCCGCCTTCATTGACAACATCCCCTATGTTGCCACCATGCTTCCCGTCGTGCAGGGCATTGCAGCCATGATGGGCTGCGATCCGCGGGTTCTGTACTTTGGCCTGCTCGTCGGCGCGACCCTCGGCGGCAATCTGACGCCCATCGGCGCTTCCGCCAACATTGCCGCCATCGGCATCCTGCAGAAAAACGGCTATGATGTCAAAAGCTCTGATTTCCTGCGGATCGGCGTTCCCTTCACGCTGATGGCTGTGTTTACCGGTTATCTGTTCTGCTGGTTCGTTTGGGCATAAGCAAAAACGGCAGTTTTTCCGTTCACAGTCTGCTGACGTAATCACAGCAGCAGGCACAATTCCGATAATCCGGCCGCAAGACCTGATTATAAATATTTTTTTTAGGAGCGTACTGTTTGAGAAAGTACAACACATTGGAGATTGTGGACTGACCGGGAGGTTTGCACACAATCAACAAACCTCCCGTCGCAGGACAATTGAAGTCAACAATTTTCAGGAGGATATAAATAATGAATAAAAATGACTGCATCATTCGTTTGGAAAAGAAAGAAGAATACAGAGAAGTCGAAAACCTTGTCCGGGAATCATTTTGGAATGTCTACCGTCCGGGCTGCAGCGAGCATTATGTGATCCATATGCTGAGAAACGATCCGGCCTTCGTGAAGGAGCTGGACTTCGTCATGGAACGAAATGGCAGACTGATCGGGCAGAATATGTTCATGAAAACTGTCATCGAGTCCGATGACGGCCACGAGATCCCCATTCTTACGATGGGTCCCATCGGCATTGCCCCTGCATGCAAACGTCAGGGATACGGCAAAATGCTGCTGGACTATTCTCTGCAGAAGGCTGCCGAACTCGGTTTCGGTGCAGTTCTGTTCGAGGGAAACATCGGCTTCTACGGCAAAAGCGGTTTTGACTACGCCGAAAAATTTGGTATTCGATACCACGATCTGCCGGAGGGTGCAGATGCATCCTTCTTTCTCTGCAAAGAGCTGGTTCCCGGCTACCTCGACGGTATTACCGGCGTATATCAGACGCCGCAGGGCTATTATGTAGAGGATGCCGATGTGGAAGAGTTCGATCGGGACTTTCCGCCCAAGCAGAAGCTGAAGCTTCCGGGACAGCTTTTCTGAACGAACCCATTTCCCCCGCAGAAAAACCAGCCGAAGAGGATCCGTCCTCTTCGGCTGGTTTTTTCATGTAAGATTTTTTCGTGCCGCTTCTGCTGCAGTTCAGCCGCCGAGATAAGCCCTTTTGACTTCCTCGGAGCTGGCCAGTTCCTTTCCGGTGCCGGAAAGTGTGATCTTGCCGGTCTCCAGGACATAGGCTCTGTCCGCCACAGAAAGTGCCATCTGCGCGTTCTGCTCGACCAGCAGAATGGTGGTTCCCGCCTTATGCATCTGACGGATGATTTCAAAGATCTGCTCCACAAGGATCGGAGCAAGGCCCATACTGGGCTCATCCAGCATCAGCAGCTTCGGGTGGCTCATCAGCGCACGGCCCATGGCCAGCATCTGCTGTTCGCCGCCGGAGAGAGTGCCCGCGATCTGCTTGCGGCGTTCCGCCATACGGGGAAACAGCTCGTAAACCATCTCAAGATCCTCATCGAGGGTCTTGCCGGACTGGGTGTAGGCACCCATTTCCAGATTCTCCCGCACACTCATCTGCAAAAATACGCGGCGTCCTTCCGGAACCTGCGCCAGACCCTTTTCTACGATGCGATGTGCCGGAACATGGCTGATATTCTCACCGCAGAACTCAATGGAGCCGGTACGAGAACGCATCAGGCCGGAAACGGTCTGCAGCGTCGTGGATTTGCCTGCACCGTTCGCACCGATCAGCGTCACGATCTCACCTTCGTTGACTGTGAAGCTGATGCCCTTGATGGCGTGAATGGCTCCGTAATAGACATTCAGATTGTCAGCTTTCAGAATTTCCGTCATCTTCAGCCCTCCTCTTTCTTCTTGCCAAGATATGCCTCGATGACTACGGGGTTGGACTGAATCTGCGCAGGTGTGCCCTTGGCGATGACCTTGCCGAAATTCAGAACGCCGATGCCCTCGCAGATCCCCATGACCAAATTCATATCATGCTCAATGAGCAGGATGGCAATATGGAAGGTATCACGGATTTTAATGATGTTTTCCATAAGCTCCGAGGTCTCGGAGGGATTCATGCCTGCCGCAGGCTCATCCAGCAGCAGCAGCTTCGGACTGGTGGCCAGCGCACGCACGATCTCCAGTCTTCTCTGTGCACCGTAGGGCAGCGAACCTGCCTGTGCATCCGCCATATCCTGCATATCAAAAATGCTGAGCAGCTCCAGTGCCGTTTCATGGGCAATGCGCTCCTGCTTCCAGTAGCTCGGCAGACGCAGGATGCTCTCTACCATATTATACTTGATGGTATTGTGCATGCCGAGCTTGACGTTTTCTTCCACCGTCAGATTGTCAAAAAGACGGATATTCTGGAAGGTTCTGGCAACGCCAAGCTTGCTGAGCTGTGCGGTAGTCATGCCATTCGTATCAATTCCGTCAAAAAGGACCGTGCCGCGGGTAGGCTGATAGACCTTGGTCAGAAGATTGAAGACCGTGGTCTTACCGGCGCCGTTCGGGCCGATCAGACCGGCAATTTCTGTTCTGCCGATGGTGATATTGAAGTCCTCAACTGCAGCAAGGCCGCCGAAATTGATGCCGAGATGCCGCGTTTCCAGAATCGGTCTGTGCTCGACATCGCGCTGCGGCAGATATGCGTTTGTCGGCAACGGAACCAGCGGGCTTTTCAGCTTGGAATCAAGATTTGCCATTTCAGACCTCCTCCTTTCTGCGGTGCGGAATCACTTTTCTGAGCAGCATCTGCAGCTGCGGATTGTTTGTACCGAGCATGACAAGGATCAGCACGATCGCGTAGATCAGCATGCGGTAATCCTCGAAGCCTCGCAGTGCCTCCGGCAGGATGGTCAAAACGGTTGCGGCAATGATAGAACCCCAGATGTTTCCAAGTCCGCCGAGAACAACAAAGACGAGTACCAGAATCGAGGTATTGAAGTCAAATTTCGATGCGATCAGGTTAGAATAGTTCAGACCGTACAATGCACCCGCGCAGCCTGCAAGAGCCGCAGAAATCACGAATGCCATCATCTTATAGGTCGTCACATTGATACCGACGGATTCTGCCGCGATACGGTTATCGCGCAGCGCCATAATCGCACGGCCGGAGCGGCTGCGCACCAGATTCAGAACGATCACCAGCGTGACCATGATCAGGATGAAGCCTGCTGTAAAGGAAGCGATCGTCGTGGTACCTGTTGCGCCCTGTGCGCCCTTGATGATCGCCGTGCCGCCTTCCAGCATGTGCAGATCGTCCAGACTCTTCGTACCCTTGGCATTGAAGATGATGTGCAGGCCGTTGCTGTCAACGCCCACAATCAGGCAGTTGATCAGTTCCTTAATGATCTCGCCGAAGGCCAGCGTAACGATTGCAAGATAGTCGCCGCGCAGACGTAGCACGGGGATGCCGACGATCAGACCTGCCAGCGCTGCAAAAATCGCACCGACAACGATGCCGATCACCAGACGGAGCGCATCGGAAGCCACGACGGACTGCATACTCATCGCTGCAATGACGCCGGAAAATGCACCGATGGACATGAATCCGGCATGTCCCAGACTCAGTTCGCCCAAAATACCGACCGTCAGATTGAGGGAGATTGCCATGACGATATAGCAGCAGATGGGAACCAGCTGACCGGTGATGGAACGCTTCAGCATACCGCCGTTTTTCAGCAGCAGCATCACAACAAACGCGGCGATTACGCCTGCATAGGTTGCGTAGTCAACAACGGTGACTTTTTTGAGATTCTTGAAATAATTCTTCATTCTGCCACCTCAGACTTTCTCCGGCACATACTTGCCGAGCAGGCCTGCCGGGCGAACCAGCAGCACAACGATCAGAACCGCAAATACGACGGAGTTTGCCAGCTGCGTGGAAATATAGGCCTTCGCCAAGGACTCGATGATGCCCAGCAGGATGCCGCCCAAAAAGGCACCTGGGATGGAGCCGATGCCGCCGAATACGGCAGCCGTGAATGCCTTGATACCGGGCATGGAGCCGGTAGTCGGCATCAGGGTCGAGTAGCTGGAGCAGAGCAGAACGCCCGCGATGGCTGCCAGTGCAGAACCGATTGCAAAGGTCAGAGAAATCGTTCTATTGACATTGATACCCATGAGCTGTGCAGCGCCCTTATCCTCGGAGCAGGCACGCATGGCCTTGCCGAGACGGCTGCGTCCGATGAACAAAGACAGCGCGATCATGATCAGCACACAGAGCGCAACCGTTACAATTGCAACGTAGGAGATGCGAAGCTGGCCGCCGAACAGTTCCAGATTCGATTCTCCGCCGATGATAAAGCTGTTCTGATAGCTCTTGGGATTCGGGCCGAAGATCAGCAGTGCCGCATTCTGCAGGAAATAGCTGACGCCGATCGCGGTGATCAGGACTGCCAAAGACGGCGCCGCGCGCAGCGGCTTATAGGCAAAGCGCTCGATTACGATGCCCAGCACCGTGCATACGAGCATGGCAAGGATCATTGCCAAATACCAGGGCAGACCCATTGTATTCATGGCAAGCAGCGAAATATAGCCGCCGACCATGATGACATCGCCGTGCGCAAAGTTCAGCATTTTCGCAATGCCGTAAACCATCGTATAGCCAAGTGCAATGATCGCATAAACACTGCCGAGGCTGATACCGCTGATCAGATAAGACAAAAATTCCATGGTATGTACCTCAATTCTCGGGATGCATCAAAATAGCCGGTCTGCAGATGCAACCGTTTTTTTCGTCGGAAAAGGACACTTTTCAAATGTCGATAATTACGCATAAAATATCGCATTTCCGGCGAAAAAAGCTTCTAAATACTTCTGTTTCGGATTTTCCGCTTCTGAATACACATTGGATGCGCAGGGGTGCCGGAATGTTTTCGCATTCCGGCACGCCCCGCATTGGAAGAAAGAAGAAAAAGAAGGGATCAGGCGGAAACATAGACGCCGTCTTTGATGACGACTGCAACGGGCATCTTGCTGACTTCGCCGTTGGAGCTCCAGGTCATGCCGGAGCCGGTCAGGCCGTCAACGGAGATGGTCGGGAATACCTTGATGAGAGCCTCGCACATATCCTTTGCGCTCATATCGGCGGTGCAGCCTGCCTTTTCGATGGCAGTCTTCAGTGCATAAATGCAGTCATAGCCGTCAGCTGCAAACTGGGTGGGCGTATCGCCATAGGCCTTCTGATACTTTTCGACAAAGCTCTTGGTATGGTCGTCCTGTGCGTCAGCTGCAAACGGAGTCAGCAGCATGACACCTTCTGCCTTGGTAACATCGAAGCCTTCCATGGTCAGGATGCCGTCCATGCCGTCAACGCCGAAGAAGGTGGGAGCGTAGCCCATCTGATCTGCCTGAGAGAGGATGACGGAAGCAGGCTGGTAGTAGATGGGCAGGAAGATGAAGTCAGCGCCTGCAGACTGTGCGGCAGTCAGCTGAACAGAGAAATCAGTCTGGGTGTCCTTGGTGAAGGTGCCTTCATATACGACATTCAGCTTCTTTGCAGCAGCTTCGGAAACGAAAGTATCACGAACGCCCTGGGAGTATGCATCATCATTACGGTAGATGATTGCGATGGTCATGCCGGGCATATTGGCTGCGATGTAGTCAGCAGCGCCGGTGCCCTGGTTGGGGTCGGTGAAGCAGACCTGGAACATATTGTCCTTGTCCTTGGTAACGTCAGTGGAGGAAGCGGACGGAGTCAGGCAGAAAACGCGATCCTGATAAGCAACAGCAGACATGGAGATGCAGGCACCGGTGGTAACCGTGCCGACCATGACCTGCATGCCCCAGTCCATCAGGGAGTTGTAG
>JAEDIZ010000087.1 GCA_016296635.1 Oscillospiraceae bacterium | reverse complement strand
ATATTTCCTACTTAGAGGCTTTTTTTGTGCTGTCCGTACAATCTGGGGCTGTTCACATTGTGAACCTGCTTTTTCTATTGCCGCAAAAGTTCTTTTGAATTGGCATACCCCCAATGCCGGATGACCCGGCATTGGGGGTATGCTGCAAAAACGATCGATTTTGTTATTCGAATTCCTTTGCCAGATAGACCATGTCCACCAGCTGAACGCCGGCTTCCCACATGGGATGATCGTAATTGTCTGTAAAAAAGTTCTTGACGCGATGATGCTCCCGAAAACCGCATTTCTGATAGAACGGAACGGTCAGCGGGCTGTCACCGGTGCCGACCAGCAGCAGTTTGCAGCGGTCTTTGCAATAGTCGGCAACGAAATCCAAAAGCGCTCTGCCGTAGCCTTTGCCGTGAACGGCAGGGTCGGTGGCGATGTTCTTGACCTCAAAGATGCCGTCACCGAGATCGCAGACGACGCATTCGCCTACAACGTCCGGATCCTTCAGTATGAACATTTCGCCGTGCTCCAAATAGCGGTCGATCATATCCTCCTGCTCATCTGCGAGCAGAAGCAGATCCAGATACTCTTTTTTGTTGCCTGTAACTTTTTCGATTTTCATGTTCATCCTCCAAGCAGAGATGGATTTGCTCCGTACAGGTGGGATACGGAGCAAATCGGTTGCGGGATTCGGCTGCTGCTTTCAGCCTGCATAGAAGCGAGGATTGACGCAGGGAAAAGCAGCGCTGAAAAAATCAGAAAGCAGTCAGATCCATGGGCTCAATGGGAGCTGCCATGTCTTCGCTGACATAGATAGTGCCCTTGGTCAGCTGATAGATGGAAGCGGGAATTTCCATGCAGACCGGGCCGTAGATCTGCAGACGGGAAACCATGCGCTCCCAGGAGCTGTAGCCGCCGCAGTAACCGAGGTCGTGACACTCCAGATGATCTCTTGCGTGCATCACGTCTCTGGGGCCGATGGAAACGGAGTAGCAGGGGGTGTGATAGATGTCGCCGGAGCCGAAGCCGCCGGAGTTCTGAATGATGGTCAGGCGGTGATTGTCAACGAAGCCTGCCTTCAGCTCGAGGAATTCTTCCAGAGAGTTCGCTGCGAACTTTTTGGTATGCGGATCGATGAATGCGGTGTGGCCGATCCAACCGGTAGCGGAGATGATCAAGTCAGCGCCGCCGTCGCCGGTCTCATCGATGAGATCGGAATAGTAACCGATGTTTTCATTGGTGTAATAGTGCATCTGCTCGAGAGGCGGACGCAGATCTTCGCGGAAGCTCAGATAGAACTCACGCATGAAATGACCACCGAGGGACGGGCCGTAGCTGATGGGAGCGACATTGCCGTTCTCGTCTGCCCATTCGTCCATGCAGAAAGCGTGGATGTTGCGGCCGCTGACATTGTAGCGGTTGCACATTTCAACAGCGGTAATATAGATGTTTCTCCAGGAGTTCGGGAAAACAATAACAGTCTTCTTGTCTTCCACATCGGAACGCCAGATCCAGTTGAAAAGCTCGATGGCGATGGCGCAGGAGGGATGGGGCACAACGCGGACACTGTAGCCGTTTTCGTTGGTAATTTCCATCTCTTCACGGCGCAGATTGCGGCAACGCTCAAGAACAGCCTTATCCTGTACGGGCAGCCAGGAAGAAGGCGCAAAATCAAACAGAGAACGATTCATATTTCTTACCTACCTTCCTTATTTTGCTTCCTTCTGACGGATTTCTTCCAGTTTGCCTTCCAGCCAGGGAATATCCTCGCTGTAAACGGCGGGACGGGCAACATCTTCGGAGATGTAGCAGATGCCGGGTAGCAGACGCATCAGAGAGCCGGGGTTGTTGGGAGCAAGCGGGCCAAACAATGCCAGCTTCAGCATTGGCTTCTGCTGAGCGGGGTTGCCGCCGCAGGCGGTCAGATACTGCACACCGATGTGCTCTTTTGCTGCGACCAGATCCTTGGGGCCGATGGTTGCACAGCAGGGAGGAACATTGCCGATATCACCGGAGCAGCCGAACATGCCGCGCAGGGAATCATGCGCGATCAGCTCGGGCATGGGGGTGACAACGCGGGAACCCATCTTCATGAATTCTTCCATGGACTCTGCTGCAAAGGATTCAGCGTCGATTGCGCCGATGCCGCCGGACCAGCTCATGGCAGTATAGGCAACATCTGCACCGCCCATTGCTGCGATCTCATCGGAGTAAGTGGCTGCATTCTCGGTGGTGAAGAAGTGAATCTGAGACATGGGCATCCGCATAGCCGGATCCAGACGGTTGTAGAAGTACTTCATAAACTGACCGGAACGGCTGTAGGGGCTCTGCCAGGGAGCGACTTCGCCCTTTTCGTTGGCATACTCATAGAGGAAGAAAACTTCCACATTGCGGCAGCTGACCTGATACTTGCTGAGGGTATCAGCCAGGCTGATGAATACTGCGTTTTCCGGGCTGGGCAGGATTACAACCAGTTTCTTGTCCTGCACATCGGAGCACTTAATGCGGTAGAAAAGATCTGCTGCAAAGTAGTTATGTACATCATATACGATTTTGTAGGAGAAGTCAGGGTTTTCAAATTTGTCACCCTGATGCTCATAGAAATCGTACTTCAGCACGGTGTCCAGCATTTCTCTGTCCTGCAGCGGGAGCCAGGGAGCCGGAGCAAATTCAAATTTGTTGACAAATGCCATAGCAGATAACCTCCTATTGATAGCTATAAACAGTCAATCTGCCCTTTCGGAGTCTGCAACGATGAAACCCATTGCCGCAGAAACAGACTTCGTGTTTATGAATCACCTTTTTCATGGTAGCTTTTTTCTTGTTTTTTGTAAATGCGCTTTTGTTTCGCGATTGTATGTTTTTGTTCAATTCCTATATCTTGGCGAACAAAAATGTTTTTTACATATTGACACATTCCGCGCCATGAACTATAAAAGAAACTATCAGAGATCGTTTATGTTTTCATCAGAGGAGGCGCATATGCAGAAGATTGTCTATAAGAAATATTCCTTGCTGAGACTGATTACCGTGCAGGAGATCGTTTCTGCGGATTATATTTGCGGTCTGCACATGACAAGCTATCCGCATTTGCATGAGGACGCATGGGAAATGATCTACTGCGTCAGAGAGAGTGCTGATGTTTATATTGACAACGAACTGTATTTGCTGAAAGAGCGGGACTTTGTGCTGATCTGGCCCAATACGCAGCACGATATTATCATGAGAGATCCGGCATGCAATGCTTTTGTGATAACGTTTTCCTGCCAGAATGCGGACAACATCCGGCTGCTCCATAACAAAATCGTTCCTGTGACCGAGCAGGTGGAGGATCTGCTTGCCAAGGCACTGCAGGAGCTGAAGCTGGCATTCGGGCAGACAAATGCAGCTCTGCATATGCTGACGTTTATCCCGAGCAAGGATGCACCGATCGGAGCGGAACAGATGCTCTGCAATTATCTGGAGCAGCTTCTCATTCTGCAGATGCGGGAAATCACGGGAAAAAGCTGTAATCCCGTGAACCCGAAACGGCTGAAAGAGGTTGTCCGGAGCTTCATTGTCGGTGAGATTACGGAATATATTCAGCAGCATATCTATGAATCGATTACGGTGGAACAAATCGCTTCGAAGTTCCATTATAGCCGATCGAGACTGTCTACCATCTACAAGGAACAGACGGGACTGGGAATCAACGAAACGATCAGTATGAAAAAGCTGAATCTGGCGAGAAATCTCCTGCGCGAGGGGAAAATGACGGTTTCACAGATTGCCAATGAACTGGGTTATGCTTCACCGCAGTATTTTTCTCATAAGTTCAAAAAGGAAGTCGGATGCCCGCCCTCGACTTATGCAGAAAAAATGAAGAAAAGTATCGCGCAGAACGCAGATGCATCATCAGAGTAATATTTATTTTTGGGAGGAATCATCAAATGGCATTATTCACAGTCACGGATTATGACAGAAAGATCTATGAAGAAGAACTGCGGGATTTCCTGCCGCAGAAGATTTTTGACGTGCATACGCATGTCTATCTGAAGGAACTGTGCGTCAAGCCTCCGGAGACCGGCGCACCCAAGAGAACCGTCGTATGGCCGAGCCTTGTTGCTGCGGACAACAGCATCGAGGATCTGCAGGAAACCTACCGTCTGATGTTCCCGGGGAAAGAAGTATCTGCTATGATGTTCCCCAGCAAGGGCGGCACTTTTGAGGGCTGGCAGGCACAGAACCGCTATGTTTCTGAAAGCTCCAAAAAGTCCGGCTTCCCGGCTCTGTACTACAGCCATCCGACGCAGAGTGCAGACGAACTGGAGAGAAAGATCCGCGAGGGCGGCTTCCTGGGTCTGAAGTCTTATCTCAATCTTGCCCCGGCCTATCTGCCGCGCAAGGAGATCCGTATTTTTGACTTCTTCCCCAAGCATCAGCTCAAGCGCATGGACGAAATGGGCGCCATCGTCATGCTGCACATTCCCAGAGACGGCAGATTCAAGGATCCCGTCAATGTTGCGCAGATTGCCGAGATCAAGGAAGAGTTCCCGAATGTTCGCCTGATCGTCGCGCATATCGGCAGAGCCTATGTCAAGGAAGATGTCGGCAACGCCTTTGAGACGTTGGATAAGTATCCCGACCTGATGTACGATTTCTGCGCCAACTGCTGCGAGTACGCCATCACGGAGCTGCTTCGCCATGCAGGCCCGAAGCATGTTATGTTCGGCACCGATATGCCCATCCTGCGTATGCGTACCCACCGCATCGAAGAAAACGGCACTTACATCAACCTTGTGCCTCCCGGACTGTACGGCGATCCCAGCCAGGATCCGCATCTGCGTGAGGTTTCCGCTGAGGAAGCAGAAAAGATCACCTTCTTCGCCTATGAAGAGCTGCTTTCACTCAAGCGTGCCTGCGCAACGCTCGGCCTCGGCAAACAGGATGTAGAGGATATCATGTATAACAACGCCGTCAATCTGATCGAGGCTGCGAGAAAGTCCATTTACGGCTGATTGCATGGCTTCTATGCGTATTACGGCGTCGAAGAGATAAACGGAATGACGCGAGACTGATTTTTTGGTATTAGGAGGTTATATCATGGAAATCCGCCAGGCAGAAGAGAAGGATATCCTTGCCATCAATGAAATTGATGCGAGATGTTTTGATGCTGCGGTTGCCAGCGATGACGCACTTGTGCGGGGAAGAATCAATCACTACGCAAATCATTTCTGGGTGGCCTGCGAGAATGAAAAAGTTGTCGGATACATCAACGGCTTTTGCACAGACAAGGAAAACCTCGAAGATGAAATGCTGGTTTGCCCGGAGCAGCACACGGAAACCGGTACATGGCAGATGCTCTTCGGCCTTGCCGTGGATCCGGAATACCAATGCCGCGGCATTGCATCAGCACTGCTCCGCCATGCGATTCATGACGCTGAGGCGCACGGACGCATGGGTCTTGTGCTGACCTGCAAGGACAGACTGGTACCCTATTACAAGCGATATGGCTTTGTGGACGAGGGACTGTCTGTTTATGTGTCGGAAGACGGCCCGTGGTATCAGATGCGACTTCGGCTGACAAGCAAATAACAGAACAAGAAATCCCGGCGTTTTCAATTAAGAAAACGCCGGGATCTTTATTTGGAAAAGATTGATTTACTCAGCATCATTGTCAATCATCAGATCGCCCTGCAGATAGACCTTCTTGATGTTGACCATGTCGTCGATCAGAATCATGTTGGCAAGCTTTCCGGGGGCAAGGCTGCCGATTTCGTTGTCAAGACCGAGCAGCTTTGCGGGGTTCAGAGAAGCCATGCGGATCGCGTGGCACAGACCATAGCCGGTGTGCTTCATCATGTTTCTGACGCCGTGATCCAGCGTCATGCGGCTGCCTGCGAGTTTGCCCTCATCATCGTAGTTCAGATCCGGGCCGTACCAGATGCCCATGGCTTCGTTGTTCTTGTAATCGGTACGGCTGGGCATGGAGTCGGAGATCAGACAGACCTTTTCCACACCCTTGGTGCGAACGATCATCTTGATCAGATCAGGCGGAACATGGATGCCGTTTTCGTCGCAGATCAGTTCTGCGTACATATCCGGCTCATACAGGCAGTACTGGTCGCCGCCGGCGCCGGGCGTACCCTGAGCGCGGCCCTTGGACTGACCGGCGTCCGTGATGTGGGTGCGTACCTTTACGCCGTAGTGGGCGAGAGCACGGATGCTTTCCGAGGTTGAGCTGGAGTGGCCGTGCGCAAAGATTGCCTGCGGAGTCTTTTCCTTTGCGTACTGCATGAACTCTTCAATGTTCTCGCGGTCCGGGTCAATGGCCCATACGCGAACCATGTCGCCGAGTCCCTCAATCAGCGGAACATAGTCAGATGCCTTTACAGCGCCTTCCCATTTCATTTCGTTCTGGAAGCTGCCGCTCAGACTCATGAAAGGCCCTTCCATATAAAGACCGTTCATAGCGCGTCCTGCACCGGTCTTCGAGGCTTCGCGAACCTTCTCGGCACCTTCCAGCATATCCTTCAGAGAAAGATTATGGTAGAAGGTGGGCAGAATGGTGGTTTCACCATGACGCAGGAAATATTCTGCGCAGTATGTGGGATTCTCAGCAAAAAGCCAGTCGCCGCCGCCGTGATTGTGGATATCGATCAGGCCGGGAGCCAGATAATTGCCCTTTGCGTCGAAGACGGAGGCATCAGCCGGAACCTGAATTTTTTCAGCTTCGCCGACAGCAACGATTTTCTTTCCTTCATACAGAAGCGTACCATCCCAGATGATACCGTCTTCCATAACAAGCTTTGCGTGAATAATTGCGTTCATTTCAGCATTCCTTTCCTATGGAAAACCAAATGTTCGCGCCTGCTTTGCGTGAATCGGTTTTCGGATTTGTGCTTACAGATACCTGTCTTCGATTCCGCAGTACCAGCTGCCGAAGGGCTTTGCAATGGCTTCGGAAACATAGCAGGTGCCCTTACCGAGTCTGAAGATGGAAGCCGGGCATTCCATGCTGATCGGGCCGTACAGCTCGATACGGCTGATCATTCTCTGCCAGGTATCGCCGTTCTGTGCGTTGAGAATGTTGTGAACTTCAAAACGCTCACGGGAGTTGACAACATCTCTCGGGCCGATGGTGGCAGCCTTCGGAGGAACTGCCCAAACGTCACCGGAAGCACCCATCGGGCCAAACAGAGAGTTCTCTGCAATGGTCAGCGGGCTTTCGGTCACAATGCGGGAGCCGAGCTTGCAGAACTCTTCCAGAGAGTCAGCTGCAAATTCCTTGGTTCGCGGATCGATGAAAGCGGTGTGTCCGGGCCAACCGGTTGCGGAATAGATCACGTCTGCGCCGCCGTTGCCGCACTCTTCAATGATGGAGGAGTAGACGCCGGTGCCCTTATTTTCGTTGGTGTGGACATGCCAATGGCTGATGTCCGGGCGAAGATCCTCACGGATGCGCATATAGAAATGGTTGATGAAGCTGTAGCCGAGGCCTGCACCATAGGTCAGAGGTGCAACATTGCCTTCCTCATCTGCCCACTCGTCCATGGCAAATGCATCGACATTGCGGCAGCTGACATTGTACTTGTTGATCATTTCTGCCACGGAAGTGTAGCACACGGGGTGCTGGTTCGGGCAGATGAAGGTGAAATGCGTGTCTTCAATATCGGATTTCAGAATCCGGGTGAAGATATCCAGTGCCATCAGGCTTTCCGGATCCAGCACGACCTTGACCTGGAAACCGTTTTCGTTGGTGTATTCCATGTCCTCGCGCTTGATGTTGCGGATGCGTTCCAGCTCTTCCAGCGGCATATTGCTGTTCGGCAGAAACTCTGCAGGCTTGAATCTGAATTCATCATAAAGTCCCATAATAAAATACTCACTTTCCTTTTATTTTGTGCTTTTAACTTAATTAGACAGAGATTGGCTTCTAAAGCTATCTCGAGATAATGGTATGATTTATGGAGAAAAAAGTAAATGTTTTTTTGTGCCGATAACGTGCAATTTTGTTTCAATTATTAATAAAATAGGAAAAAATAGCAAAAACGGAAATTATTCTTCTTCACTGTCGGTTTCGGAATTGACGGTTGTATAGTTCGCAAATACTTTGGAAATCTGGCCGGACTTCCAATAAAACGATAATCCGGGGTACATAAAGAGCCACACATAACCCAGCATCAGCAGCCAGTACAGAGAAATAAAGGCGAAGACAACCGGCAGAAGCGTGATTGCCGCGCAGATGATGGTCTGCGGAAGATGCCTCATGCTCATGAGTACGGCATTTCTGAGCGTGTTTTTGAGTGTATTTTCAAAATATGCGCTTAAAGCGAAGCAGTAATGCAAGGAAAAAAGCCAGACGAAGAAAAACAGAAAAAACGGAATCAGCAGCAGTACCTGAACCAGATTGCCGGCATTGACCCATGAAAGAAGACAGAACAGAACATAAATTACTGCTGCGCCGAGCAGATAAATCAGCCAAAGCAGCGTGGAATTTTTGAAGTTCTCCCGAAAAGCGCGGAAAAAGTCAACAACGCGTCCGCCTTTTTCTTCACGAAGATCGAACATGATTCGATACATGGCGGTTG
>JAEDIZ010000086.1 GCA_016296635.1 Oscillospiraceae bacterium | reverse complement strand
TCGGTGCCCATCATGGAGCCGCCCCAACCGTCGGACAGACCGGCGCGCAGAGCGTGCTTGATCAGAGCTTCGGGCAGGGAAGAGCAGCCCATATGAGTCATATGCAGGGACTGAGAAACTTCGCGGTCGATGGCACGCGGAGCGATGTCAGCCTTTTCCCACAGCTGCTGGGTGTGCTCGGGAGCGCGCTTGAGGAATTTCTGTGTGCCGAAGGGCTTGCCGTATTCCAGAAGGCCGACCTCAGCAACTTCGTGTGCCAGATCGTAAATATCCTTGCCTTCAGTTTCGATGTCCCATTCCTTAGCGATTCTCTTCAGCTTTTCCGGATCCTTGACCTGATATGCGCCACCCTCTTTGGTCTGATGCAGGGTGTGCATGATGTTGCGGCCGTGGTCGGAGTGCGTAGCTGCACCACCGGCGGTAAAACGAAGATAGTTTCTTGCAACGATACCATGAACGTCGCAGCCGCAGATGCCGCGCGGGGACTTCGGCGTAATACGGCAGGGGCCCATGGAGCAGATACGGCAGCAAGTACCGGCTTCGCCAAATCCGCAATGCGGAGTCTGGTTTTTCACACGCTGCTGCCAGGTGTCAGCGCCAACCTTCTTGCCGGTTTCAAGCAAGGCGTTCGTCGCTTCTTCCATTTGTTCGGTTGTGATTAAGCGATCCCAATCCATCAGTGATGTATCCTCCTAAACTATGTTCTGAGCTTTGACCGCAGAAATACTGGGGAACTGCAGTCATACAGGGTGGGTATGTCGTTCAGACAAACCGAGTAGGCATAGCATCGCGTGAAACCGAAACACGACAGACTATGCCTATTACAGCTTGCCTTCATTCTACCAAGACGCAGACTGAAAGTCAACCGAAATCGCTATTTTTTTACTTATATAGCAAAAATAATATGGTATCAAATAATGGAGAAATCAGGCAGACTGCTCCAGCCTGCCTGATTTAAAAAGACACCGTATTTTACTTTTCAATCATATGGACATTCATGTGCGGATAGCTCATGGTGACACCGGCTGCGGCGAATTCCTTCCGAATATTCTCAAGCACATCGAAATAGACAGTCCAGTATTCTGCGGGGGTCGTCCATACGCGGACAGTATATTCGATGGAATTGTCCTGATAACCGGAGAGCCGGGCGAAAATTTCTTCATTCTGCAGTCTTGCGGGATGATCAGCAGCCTTTTTGAGGGCGGCGATCACATCCTCGGTAGCGCAGTCATAACCGGCAGTCACAGTCAGATCGACACGGCGCTTTGCAACACCGGTGCAGTTGACGATTTTGCCTGCCGTGATCTGACTGTTGGGAACATGGATGCACTGGTTATCCAGCGTGTAGAGAACGGTGTGCAGAAGACCGACCTTATTCACAACGCCGTCCTGTCCGGCAACATTGACATAGTCGCCGACCTTGAAGGGCTTTGTGGTTAGGATCATAATGCCGCTGACGATATTGGCAAGAGAATCCTGTACCGACAGGGAAACGGCAAGACCCAACATGCCGAATACTGCCAGCAGAGAAGAGGTATCGATGCCGAGCGTGCCGGCCAGCAGCATGATAGTCACAAAGATCAGAAGAATCTTGACTGTGGAATGAATGAATGCATGCAGGGTGGCATCGGTTTTGGATTTGCCGAGGATCTTTTCCGTCATCTTGAGAACGATCTTGGAAACGATGATGCAGACAACAAGCAGGATGACTGCTGCCAGCAGCTTGGACAGCGTGAAGCTTCCGAAGAGCTTATCAATAGTGGAATGGGCGGCGGATGCTTCGCCGGTGAGATTGCTGACGACTTCGGCGGCGAGGGCGGATTCGGGCATGGTATGTGTGCTCCTTTTTCTCTCTGTTAAAAATTATATTTCTGTTTGAGTAGAATCTGCATCCGTATCAGCGGGGGCAGTTCCGTCGGAAACGGTTTCCTGGTTTTCACTGTCTTCTGCTTCCGGCAGACGGGCATTTTCTGCATTGACATATGTCATCAGCTCATCACCGGTGATGGTTTCCTTCTGCAGAAGGAAGAGTGCGATTTCATCGAGCAGCGACCGATGCTCCTGCAGGATCCGTTTCGCTTCATCATAGCAGGAGGCCAGAAGCTGCTGGATCTCGGCGTCCGCCGCGGAGGCGGTGGAGTCGGCGCAGTTCATCATGGTGCTGCCGTCAAGATAGGGATTGGAAACGGTGGAAAGTGCCATCAGACCAAACTTGTCGCTCATGCCGTACTGCGTGACCATCTTGCGGGCAAGCTCCGTGGCGCGGTCGATATCGTTGGAAGCGCCGGTGGTCTGGATGCCGAACACGGTCTGCTCCGCAGCACGGCCGCCGAGCAGAGTCTGCAGTTCAACGATCAGCTCCTCCTTGGAACTGAGGAACTTCTCTTCTTCCGGCATCTGCATGGTATAGCCCAGCGCACCGGAGGTGTGCGGAACGATGGTGATCTTGGAAACCGGCTGCGTATGCTTCTGCAGCGCAGCGATCAGAGCATGACCGACCTCGTGGTAGGAAACGATGCGCTTTTCCATATCGGTCAGCACAGTACCCTTCTTTTCGGTACCGGCAATGACGACCTCAAAGGAGACCAGCAGGTCTTCCTGATTGACGGTTTTGCGGCCCTGACGCACGGCGCGCAGCGCCGCTTCGTTGACGAGGTTTGCAAGGTCTGCGCCGACAGCACCGGCAGTAGCCTGCGCGATCTTGTGCAGATCCACATCCTCTGCCAGTTTGATATTCTTGGTATGCACGCGAAGTGTCTGATATCTGCCCTGTAGATTGGGATGGTCAACAACGATACGGCGGTCAAAACGGCCGGCACGCAGCAGCGCCTTGTCGAGAATCTCGGGCCGGTTGGTGGCGGCGAGGATTACAACGCCCTTGGAAGAATCAAAACCGTCGATTTCCGCCAACAGCTGATTAAGAGTCTGCTCGCGTTCATCGTTGCCGCCAAACTTGCTGTCACGGGTACGGCCGATGGCGTCAATTTCATCGATGAAGATGATGGCGGGAGCGACCTTTGCGGCCTGATTGAAAAGGTCGCGCACGCGGCTTGCACCGACGCCGACGAACATTTCCACAAAATCAGAGCCGGAGATGGAGAAGAACGGAACATTGGCCTCGCCTGCAACGGCTTTGGCCAGCAGCGTTTTGCCGGTACCGGGGGAGCCGACCAGCAAAGCACCCTTGGGAAGCTTTGCACCGATGGCGGTGTATTTCTGCGGATTGTGGAGGAAATCAATGATTTCTACCAGAGATTCCTTGGCTTCATCCTGACCTGCCACATCGGCAAAGGTAACGCCGGTCTGCTTTTCCATATAGACCTTGGCTTTGCTTTCTCCGATGCCGCCGAAGCCGCCGCCCATTCGCTTGGTCATGCCGCGCATGAGCAGGCTGAAAAGAGCGTACATGATGATGACCGGGAGCAGCCAGGAGAGAATGAAGGAAACGATGGGACTGGCTTCCTCCGGAAGCTCGGTGTTGTACTTGATACCGAGAGAATCAAAGCGGGAGTATTCGGCATCCATATCGTGTCCCGGAAGCAGGCCCGTGTAGCTGAGATGCTGCTGATTGGTCGGCTTGGCTGCTTCTTCTCTGGTCAGAATCAAAATCCGGTCGGAGCGCAGCTCTACGCTGTCTACGGTACCGGTATCCAGCAGATCCAGAAACTCATCGTAGGTGATCTCCGTCAGATAAGAGTTGGAAATCATGTTGTAGATCTGATTGATGAGAAGCGTGGCCACAAGCGCCATGACTACCAGCGAAACAATCCGACGGACTTTCTTGCTGTCATCGGAATTATTGTTCGGATTTTTCTGCGGTTTGCGGTTGTTCTGGTCGTTATTCAAAAACGCACCTTCTTTCTATGAAAGCGTATAAAATGTGTACGGAGTGTGAGAACATATTATCATACCCCGCTGCGATTTACAAGAATATGCCGGCGGCGAGCGGTAAATTTTCTGTGAATTTCACACCGGTTTATTCTTGAGTATTATGGAGAAAACTGTTATAATGATATGCGCTATATTCTGTCAACAGAAAACAAAGCAGTTCAGATGCTTGATGCATTCGGAGAAAAAATATGGAAAATCAGGAAAAAAGAAGATATACGCCTGCGGGAAAAGGCAGCCCGCGGCGGGATGATCATAGAAAAAAGTTTGAACGGCGCGGCGATATGGATCCGGGTTTTGCAGAAAACCTGCTGGAAGGCAGAAATGCCGTGACGGAAGCGCTTTCCGCCGGACGGACCATTGACAAGGTCTATCTTGCAGAGGGTGATACGGACAGAGCGCTGGCAAGACTTGCTGCCATGGCAAAGCAGGCGGGTGCGGTCGTGGTTGAAACCGACCGCCGCAAGCTCGATCAGATGAGCGCCACCGGCGCACATCAGGGCATCATTGCGGTAGTTGCCGCCCACAGCTATGCGGAAATGGATGACATTTTTGCCCGTGCGGAGGAAAAAAGGGAAGCGCCGCTGATTGTCATCTGCGATGAGCTTTCCGATCCGCACAATTTGGGCGCGATCATCCGTACAGCGGAATGTGCGGGCGCCCATGGCGTGATCATTCCGAAAAGAAGAAGTGTCGGTCTGACGGCGGTGGTGGGCAAGGCTTCTGCGGGTGCATTGGAGTATATGCCCGTTGTGCGCGTTGCAAACATTACCAATGCCATCAAGGAACTGAAAGAGCGCGGCGTATGGGTCTGCGGCACGGCTGCAGACGGCGACACGAATCTTTACAAGGCCGATCTGAAAAACGCGGCAGCCATCGTCATCGGTAATGAGGGCGACGGTATGAGCCGCCTTGTGGCTGACAGCTGCGACTTCAAGGTCAGTATTCCCATGAAGGGCGCTATTTCATCCCTCAACGCATCTGCTGCAGCGGCAATTCTGCTGTATGAAGCGGTCAGACAGAGACTGTAATAAGGATTTCTTTAGAAGATAGAATCGGACATTGTCCGATAAAACGGAGTCGACATGAAGAAAAAACCGCAGGAGAGAAAGCCGGTTCAACTGAATATGGACCAGACGCCTGCGGAGCAGGAGCAGACCTGGACGCTGGAAGAGATCATGGACGAGTTCGGCGGCTGGACAAAGCGGGAACAGCCGAAGGCCGAAACTGCGGATGCGCTGCAGCAGGAGCCGGAGACTGTGCAGCCGGTATCTGATGAAAAAGAGCCGGAAGCGGAGTCTGTTCAGAAAGCAGCGTCCGATGAAGGCATAGAAGAACCTGCGGATGCGCCGCAGACGGAAAGCGTTGTTCGGATCTTCCCCGCCGCAAAGCAGCAGGAAGAAGCGGCGCAGGGCGAAGAGAAGGAGGAACAGGCACCTCCTTCTGCGGGCGATACGATCCGGTTTGCACCGGTCACAGAAGAGCAGGTGCAATCTGCCGAACAGACGCCGAAGGTCTGGACCTATAAAGGTGAGCCTGATCCCGAACCGGAGACGCTTACCAAAGAGGAGCAGAAGCGTGCTGCAAAGGAAAAGAAGGCTGCGGAACAGGCGAAAAAACGCCTGGAGCAGCTGGAGCGGAAGCAGGAGAAGACAGCTGCCCGCCGTGTACGGAGGCAGGAACGCCCTGAGCACAGTTTTGATTCGCTGCAGCAGGCCTATACCTATTATGCAAGACCGTCAACGCTGCGGCTGAGAATGTTTGCTTCTACGGTATTGGCGCTTGTTTCCATTCTCATTCTGTTTTTCAGTACACAAAGCTTCGGCACGGCGCAGGAAAAGACCGGCAGCGCACTTCTGTCAGAGCTGATGCTCGTCATCATGCTCCTGCAATGTCTGCTGATGTCGGATCTTCTGCTGCCGGCACTGCGGCGGGCGCTTCTGCTGCGGTTTGACCAGTATTTCCTTTTGGTGCTGCAGATCGCGGTAACGGCGGCGGATGCGGTATTGGCGATCCTTTCAAACCGGATCCCGTTCTGCACGGTGGTTTCGCTGGAGCTGGCAGTATGTATGTGGGGCAGACAACTTCTGCATACGGCAAGGCGGAAGTCTCTGAAGGTCGTCTGCAATATGTCCGCACCGGTAGCCGCGGTCCGGGAGGAAAAGGCCTGGCACGGTCTTGACTGCATTTTCCGCGCCAAGGCGGATGCGGACGAGTTTGCCGTACAGCTGGAGATGCCGGATGCCGGCGGCCGCATCATGCGCATCTATACGCCGATTTTGATCGTGGTTACGCTGGGACTGTCCGTTCTCTGCTCTATCCGGTCAGAGGAATATTTCCTCCGTGCATGGACGTCATTCCTGCTCGTCGGGTTTCCGACGGGAATCCTGCTCGCGTACGGAAAACCCTTTGCCTCGGTCGCAAAACGGCTCAGCAGGATGGGTTGCGCGGTTTCCGGCTGGAACGGAGCGAGAATTCTCGGCGGTGAGGTCGGTGTGTGCGTAGAGGATGCGGATCTTTTCCCGCCGCAGAATGTGACCCTCAACGGCATGAAGATCTATTCCGACCGGAATGTCAGCCAGGTGATCGGCTTTGCCATGGCGGTGGTGCAGACGGCCGGCAGCGGACTGGTGCCGCTTTTTGAAGAGCTGATGCATGCACAGAACGGCAGACGTTATTCGGTCGACAACTTCCGCAGATATGAGGGCGGCGGACTCGGCGCGGAGATCCACGGAGATGTGATCCTGATGGGCTCCATCGGCTTTATGCGTCTGATGAAGGTGCAGATGCCGGAGGGAGCAAAGCTCAAGCAGGCCATTTATCTGTCGGTGAACGGCGAGCTGGCAGCGGTTTTTGCTCTCAACTACGCACCTGCAGCGAATGTAAAATCCAGCCTTTTTGCCATGATCCATTCCGGCGGTCTGATCCCGATCCTCGCAACGAGGGACTTTATGATCACGCCGCAGTTTCTGAAGCAGCGCTACAAGATTTCTCCCGACCGGGTGGAGTTCCCGACGGTGGAGGAGCGGGCGAGACTTTCCTCCGGCGAGGCGATTCTGGAGCCGAAGCAGGGCGCCATGATGGCGCGGAGCGGCTTTTCCTACTTTGCTTCTGCCGTTACCGGCGCACGCGCCATGCGCACCGCGGGGCGCGGCAGCATTGCCGTGGCGCTGGCGGGAGCGATTTTGGGAATCCTGATGCTGTTCTTCCTGACGTTTATCGGCGCCGAGCGCGCTGTGACCTGCTGGAATCTGACGATCTATCAGCTTCTTTGGCTTCTGCCGTCGATTTTGATGACAAGTTTGCTCGGATTTGGCGCGGAAGAAAAGAAATAATGCAGTTTTCTGCAGTTTTCAGAAGATTCTATTTGCAATCCTGCTTGACATCGTATATAATTGTTTTTAAGAGTCGGCGTATGTGAACTGCCGCAAGGCGGACTGCAGAGCGTATTATGCAGTCTGTCTGGAGAAAGGAGATTTATTCATTATGGGCTATACTGCCAAGGACATTCGCAATATTTGTCTGCTGGGCCATGGCGGCGACGGCAAATCCGCTCTCTGCGAGAGCATGCTGTTTACGACCAAGGCAATTACCCGTCTGGGCAAGCGTGCTGACGGCACGACCGTTTCTGACTTCGACGATGAAGAGAAGAAGAGACAGTATTCTATTTCTTCCTCTGTGATCCCCGTTGAATATAACAAGAGCAAGATCAACGTGATCGATAACCCGGGCTACTTTGACTTTGCTGGTCAGATCGTGCAGTCCCTGCGCGTTGCCGATGCAGGCCTCATCTGCGTCACTGCAAAGAGCGGCATCCAGGTCGGTACCGAAAAGGGCTGGAAGTACCTCGCAAAGGCAAACCTGCCTGCAATGTTCTACGTTTCCAAGCTGGACGAGGAGCATGCTAATTTCTTCGGCACGTTCAATGCTCTGCGTGAGACCTTCGGCGCTTCCGTCATTCCGTTCACCTTCCCCATCCTGAAGGGTGAAGAGGCTGTCGGCGTTGTGGATCTGATCGCTAAGAAGGCATATGACGTTTCCGGCAAGGAAATCGCTCTGCCCGCTGATGCAGCTGACAAGATCGAAGAATACATGATGGAACTGAATGAGCAGGTCGCTGAGACCGATGAAGCTCTCATGGAGAAGTTCTTCATGGAAGAGCCCTTCACCGAGGAAGAACTTGCTACCGGCATCAAGGCTGGTATCCTGCAGCGCAGCGTCACTCCCGTTTTCTGCGGCTGTGCTATGAACGGTCTGGGCACCACTAACCTGATGGAAAACATCATTAAGTACGTTCCCAATCCTCTGGAAGGCATCGCTATGGTTCAGGTTGACGACGAGGGCAACGAGTCAGAGTTCAAGCTTGATCCCGCAGGCAGCCCCATGGCATTCGTTTTCAACACCATGGCTGACCAGTACGGCAAGAACTCCTACTTCAAGGTCATCTCCGGTGATGTCGAGGATACGCTGACTGTTGTCAACGCCCGCACCGGCGACTCCGAAAAGCTCGGTAATATGTTCTTCCCGAAGGGTAAGGAAAACAATAAGACCTCCAAGATCTGCTGCGGCGATATCGGCGTTTTCACGAAGCTCGCTTCCGTCAAGACCGGCGATACCCTCGGCCTGGCAGGCAAGGTTGTTACCATCAAGGGCATGAGCTACGAAGAGCCCATGTACAAGCAGGCTATTTACGCTAAGGTCAAGGGCACTGAAGACAAGATCGCACAGGGTCTCGTCAAGCTGAACGAAGAAGACGCTTCCTTCACCTATGGCAACGATCCCGAAACCA
>JAEDIZ010000085.1 GCA_016296635.1 Oscillospiraceae bacterium | reverse complement strand
GGAATATCCGGCAATATCTGCTGACCGCGCTGTTCAACGCGCCGAGTACGATGAGCAGCTATTACGCAGCGTTGGTGGCGCATGATATGGCAGGCGCAGCATAGCCTGTAGTTCGTGCTGGCCAAATGCTGTTCAATCGAGTGCCTTACAGACCACGGCTGTTATCATGCCCGGCTGCTTCGGTACAGCCTCGCGGCAGAATGCAGGCGGCGCGCCTGGATGCTGAAAGTCCGCGCATAAAAGTCCGCAAGCAGACGGGGTGCTTTTTTGCACACAAAAAGCCCGCACGGCAGAACCATGCAGGCTTTGAATTGAAGGAACATCCTATTTCTGCTTGAATATCCGATCTGGAAAAACGGTAGCATTGATCAAATCGGCAGGATCAATATCAAGCGCGTCAGCAAGGTTAAAGAATACGTCCAGTGAAAAGCTCTTTGCCAGTCCAGGTGCTTCGATTGCACTGATAAGAGAACGGCTGATCCCTGCTTTTTCAGCCAACTGTTCCTGTGACATCCCACGCATTTTGCGGAGCGCAGCGATGGCAATGCCAAGATGAATAAACCGGTCGTGATTCTTGAATGAAATATCTTTGCCCATACACTGCACCTCCTGCGTATAAGCAAATTATACGAGTTCCCATAAAATCTTTCTGTCTGAAATGGTGTCGTATTGATTTAATCTGTGAGCAATACTATAATAATCAAAAGCGAATTAACGCATACGAACATATTTGCACACAGTTTACAGAGAGACAGAAAGCAGGTGTTGGAATGGCTACGCCCAAAAGCTGCGCGATCCTTGGACACAATCCCATGCGGTTTGCATGGGGATTTGATGAAGAAGCTGCGGAGTGTTACGACATGAAGCTGGAACTGGCCCAGCAGATCATGGTGCTGCGACAGCAAGGGGTGACACACTTTTCCGTGGCTTGCGACTACGGCATCGGACTATATGCCGCAGAGATCATTAACGCGCTGCGGAATGACGATCCGGAACTGATGCTGTTCTGCATTACACCATACGAGGAACAGGCAACGAAATGGACACCGGAGCTGCGCGAACGCTACTTTGATATGCTGATAAAATGCACACACATGACGGCTGTTAGTCTCCATAAACAGCCAGACGCACAGCTGAAAGCCTACCGAACAATCATCCGGCAGTCTGACATGGTGCTGGCGGTCTACGACCCGGCATCCGCGCGTGGGGATGATGCAGATAAGGCGATTGCCTATGCGCGGGAGCTTGGCAAGCCGCTGATGATGATCCATCCGGACACGCTGAAAATTGAATACGTCTGCATCGAAGTTTGATATGCTGTTTTTCTCGGTTTCAATATAATAGAAATAGAAAAAACTTCGTAAATTTCTGCAAATTTACGATGAAACGCCAGATGCTCCTTGAGATCATCGGCCTTTCCGCGTTTTGGGTGACGGAAATTTTGACGGCGAATAGGCTTTTAAGCGACAACGCCGAGGAAACTGATTTTCTGAATGGCTTGCCGTTTGCTATCTAGTGACGGATGGACGTACAGCCGCAGCGTTGTCGTAACATCTGCGTGACCCAGCATTTCGCTGACGCTTTTAACGTCAATCCCATTTTCAATACAGCGGGTCGCATAAGTGTGACGAAGTGTGTGATAGCAGCGCTTTCGGATACCGCACCGGCGCAGGACGGATTCAAAATAATACTGATAGGTTCGCGGCTCCGTCGGCTTGTCTGTTCGTCCCGTCAGTACATAGGCGTTTTTCGGCAGACCAGAAACAGCTTTTTTTAAATACGCCATCATATCGTTTGGAAGTGGAATAACGCGCACAGACTTTTCACTCTTTGGTGCCTGAATGATAAGACGTGTTTTCCCATCCTGTCGGACACGCTGGACGGCACGTTCAATGCTGACGGTGCCATTCCGGAAGTCAATATCCGAAACCCGCAGGGCGCAAACCTCACCAAGCCGCAATCCTCCGTTTGCGGAAAGCAGGATACCAGCGTCCTTGTGATTAGGTGACAGCGATAGACCTTTTCTGAGCTGGTCAAGCTCCCACGCGGAAAACGGCTCGATTTCCCGCTGTTTTGCCTTCGGCAGCTTGGCGTTTAGCGCGTCACAATAAAAATGGTATTCTGCGCTGGCAAAACCAAGCGCTGCTTTTATCAGAACACCGATGTCCCGGACGCTTTTTGCAGATAACCCACCGCCATGCAGCCGTCCGCTTTTGCGCTTTTGGCTCAGGAAGTCAGAAAGCTGTTTCGCCGTCAAAGAAACGATGAAGATCGAACCAAGCTCCGGAAGGATATGATGCTCGATCAGAAAAACATATCTGGCGCGTGTAGATGGCTTGATCTCTACCTGTGACAGATACCATACAAAAAGCTCTTTTACCGTCAAGCGGCAGCTCCCAGCAGGACGTGACACAATCATCCGTTTTCGATCCTCCAGCTTGGTCTTTGCTGCGGCATAGGTGCGTGCATAGACGGACGTGTATTTTGCGCGTCCATCCTGTCTCCGCCCACTGATAAAACATCCTTCCCAGCGACCGTCTTTTCGCTTATAAATGTTCTCACCTGTTTTTGGCAAACGGCACCCTCCTTTTGACGGCTGTTCTGACTGCGAATACAGATACGATGTTCGCACAATAGTATTCTGCATCACCTGATACCGATTGATATTTGCGAAAACGACGCAAATAATCAATATTTTGATACCGAACCGCATTGACTTTTTGCTGTGCTATTGTATAATGGTGTCAGAAACAAGATATTTATTGCGTTTTTAGGACTTCGTAAATTTGTAGAACTTTATGAAGCCGAAACCGCCATGTTTTGTATGTGCAGACAGGACATCACAGCTATGTCGGCACATACGGAGAATGGAAGAATCTTGACAATTTAATATGTTTGCCAACGAAGAATTGTAATTGCAGGTTATCTCTCTCCTTATAGTCTGCAATGAAAGAGCAATGAATCTACTCGCCCGGAACTGTGAGGATGAGCAAGTTTCTAAAGTAGCTTGGAGGAAACGTAAGACAGCGTTACACAACAAGCTACGTGGCCGAAAGGCCGCCATTGTGGGGTTTACCCCATGAGAAGGTAGGAAACAGAGCGCGGACGCGACCTGCGTCCATAGTCCAAGTCAGGAGAATCGCTTTTCTTCGCCTGCATGAGATGCTGCCTGTTTTATGATCTCGTTACGTGCAGAAGTTGGCAAACAAAGGGTAGATAGCACGATGATCCTATCGGTATTTCGGAACAGGGCTCCGATTTGCTTCTAAAGTTGAAGCAAATCGGTGTTTTTTGTTTTTGAAGCAATCGGATCATCTCGCTTTGGCGGGATGATTTGTTTTTTGCGTAAAAATCGATAGGAGGATCATCTGCGATGAATGAGCAGCAACGGCAAGCATATCTGGACCAGATCAACTATGGCCGCATTGAGCGTGTCATTGCGTACAAAAATGTGCAATTCATCATCAAGCACCAGCACGATACGCTGGAGCAGCTAACTGCATATTTGAAATCCTGCATGGAGGACATTGGACACCCGCCCGCGATGGTCGAGGTGATCGGCAGCGAGTATATTGAGTACCGTTTCGGCTCATGGAAAGCTGCAATCCGTTCCTTTTATGCCGGAAAAATCACAAACATCAAAAACCCGCCACATTTTCGTGACCGCAAGATCGTTCAGGATTTATGCGAGATCGAATTGAGGCGGCTTGCAGCGAAGGACGCGGCATCTTCTGAACGGGAGGTGCAGCGATGAATCCGAACAGAACGTATGAGGAAAATATGGCGGCGCTTAAAAAATTTTTGACCCAACGCACCTGCACGGCGCTGTCTCACAGGAACATCGAGTTTGTTCTGAAATATCAAAATGCGTCATTGCAGGAGTTGGCTGCATATTTGCGGCGGCAGCAGGCGGAGCTGCGGCATATCCCCGGCAGGACAGAAATAATTGGCGGCGATTTTATTGAACTGCGGTTCCGCGGATGGGTAAATGCGCTTGAAGCGATCGGCGTTAGCAGAGAGCTTGCGGCAAAGCGCAGTACGCCCGCGCTGGAAAAAACGGCACTGTTTCAGGCGGAGTTCAATACACAGCGGGAGCTAGACAAAGCAGCCAAGGCTGAGGCCAAAAAGCAAAATAAAGCCAAAGAGAAACCGCCGATTCAAGGCAAAGGCCGCCGGTTCCGCGCTGATCTTCTTCTGGATGAGAAAATTACAGGAAGAACGATGTACGCGCTTGAATTGCAGGGGTTCAAATGCCCGCAGAATAAGAACGTGCGGAAAACGCAGGAGTTCAAAGCCGAGTACCAGCGGCAGCTCACAAAGTTCCGGCAGGAGCAGGCGGCAGAAAAGGAAGCCAAACGCGCAGCGCGGCAAGCCGAACGGCAGGAATCGGCTGCGGAGGAAAGCGCACAATAATTTATTTGCACAATCCGTATTGGGAACGGATTTGCGATAGACCAGGCTCTACCCCCTAGAGCCGACTGCCAGCGCGTCACCCCCTGGCGCGCAGAAATCCCCGGTTCCGAATTGGGAACGCGGAACCGGGGGTGTCTTAAATAACCCTTCGATCAAAAGAGGATCTTAAATTATGGAACGACAGAAGCTCGCTGCACTTGCAGTATTCATTTTAATAATCAGCTTGTTGCTTGGGGCATGCTCCAGCAGCCAGACGGCGCGCGGTGCGAACGACCAGATGCTCGATCTGGACTATGTATCGACCGGCAATGACGCCGCAGAAGAAGAACAGGCCGACGAGCCGTGGTATGCATGGATCAAGCGCGCATTCAGCTTCGGCAAGACGGACGATGACACAAAGGCAGAGGATAAACCCGATTCCGTTGCGGATCTCTATAAAAAGGGCACGGAAAATCTGAAAAAGCAGATGGAGGCTACATCGGAGGACCCCGAAGAAGAACATGCCTCAGATGAAAAGGCAACCACGGACACTGGCAAAAAGCCAACCGTCAAGAAAGATGACGATTCGCAGAAGTCTGATGATGATAACAAGAGCCAGGATAATCAGAATACTCCGGCGCAGGACACCAAGCAGCCGGAAGAATCGGATCAGAAAGGCGATACCGTCACATTGACCATCCGCTGCGACACGGCAGTGAACAACGGTATGCATCTGGAATCCAAGTGGGCCGGTATCGTGCCGGCATCGGGCTGCATCCTCGATACGACAACTTTTGAGATCAATGATGGAGACACCGTTTTTGATGTGCTCTGTCAAGCTCGTGACAAATTCAAACTTCACATGCAGTACAAGGGCGCTGGCAGTGGTATCTATGTTGAGGGTATCAATAACCTCTACGAGTTTGATGGCGGTAGATGGAGCGGTTGGATGTATTGCGTCAATGATTGGTACCCCAACTACGGCTGCGGTGTGTATTATTTGCAGCCCGGCGACGTAATTGAGTGGAACTATACCTGCGATCTTGGCTTGGATCTGGACGCAGGAATGGAGGGCGCGCAGGAGTGGAAGGACACGCATGACTGACAAAACGCGGATGCGCTTTTTTGGCACGCTGCACCCGGCAGTCAGCATGTGCTACTTCGTCTGCGTGATTGGACTGACGCTGGCGTGTCCACATGTGGTAACGGTTCTGCTATCCCTTCTTGGCAGCACTCTGTTTAATCTTGCGCTGCGCGGAAGAAAGGCTTTCGGCAGGACGATGCGCTTCGTGCTGCCGATGTTCCTGATCGTCTGCATCGGAAACCCTTTAGTCAATCACCGCGGCGTCACAATGCTGTGTCTGCTGTTCAACCAGTGGATCACGCTGGAAGCCATTGTATATGGCGTTGTGACGGCCTGCTCGTTGGCGGCGATCATCCTGTGGTTCGGCTGCTATCAGGAGGTCATGACCTCGGACAAGTTCCTCTACCTGTTCGGAAAGATCGCCCCGGCGACCGCGCTGCTCATCACCTCCGCGCTGCGGTTCATCCCCCAGATGCAGCAGAACGCTGCGCAGATCAAAGAGTCCCGCGCCATGCTGCAGGATAACAGCCCGCGTCTGTTTCAGAAGCTGGCGCACGCGATTCAGAATCTTTCGGCGCTGCTCGGCATGAGCATGGAAAACGCCGTGCAGACCGCGGACAGCATGAAAGCGCGCGGCTTTGGAGCAAGACACCGCACCACGTTCCACCTGTTCCGCTTTGACGCACGCGACGCACGCACGCTGGCGCTCATTTTGACGCTTTCCGGTATCTGCGTCGTCGCGCGGTGCTACGGGCACGGGTATATGGAGTATTACCCGCGCATCACGGCGCTGACAATGGGGCCGTCCAGCATGACCATGTTTATACTATTCGCAGCATTGATGCTGCTGCCATCCATCTTAGAGGCAAAGGAGGCTGTCGTGTGGAGATCCTACGGTTTGATTCGCTGAGCTTTGCGTATCCGAACGCAAAACACCGCACGCTGGACAGCGTCAGCCTGACGATGGAGGCGGGAGAATACGTTGTACTCTGCGGACCCTCCGGTTGTGGCAAAACGACGCTGCTGCGACACGCCAAGCCCTCTCTTGCACCGGCCGGCGCAAGAGAGGGTACTGTGCGCTATAACGGCAAGCCGCTTGCCGAGTTGCCCGCAGATACTGCAGCCGCGGAGATCGGCTTTATCCAGCAAAATCCGGACAACCAGATCGTCACGGACTTCGTCTGGCACGAGCTGGCGTTCGGACTTGAAAATCTGGCGCTGCCCGTGCCGGTCATTCGCCGCAGAGTCGCCGAAATGGCCGCGTTTTTCGGCATGGAACCGTGGTTCCGGCAAAAAACGTGCGAGCTGTCCGGCGGGCAGAAGCAGCTGCTCAATATGGCCTCGGCGCTGGCAATGAACCCGAAGATCCTCATCCTTGACGAGCCGACCGCCATGCTCGACCCATTGGCCGCGCAGAACCTTCTAGCGATGGTCGAACGTATCAACCGCGAGCTTGGCGTTGCAATTCTACTGACGGAGCACCGGCTGGACGCGGTCTTACAGGCCGCGGATCGTGTGGCTGTCATGGAGGACGGAATGCTCCTTTCCTGCGGAAAGCCCGCGGAGATTGCCTGCGAGCTGTCCGGAGCAAAGAACAAAAGCCGCGTGTTTTTTGGCTTTCCTGCCTCCGTGCGTATTTTCGCAGAGCTTGGAGCAAAGGAGCTGCCGCTTTCCGTGCGCGACGCGCGGCGGCGCATAGATGAGATAAAACCAAAAGACAACATGACACTCCCAAAACAGGAGTCATCCGCAAAGCAGACCGAAATGCTGCGCGCAAAGGAGCTCTGGTTCCGGTGGGATGAGAGTGGCAAGGATATCCTGCGCGGCGCGGAGGTCGCGCTGCATCAAAATGAAATTCTCTGTCTGCTCGGCGGCAACGGCGCGGGCAAGACAACGCTCCTGAAGGTTCTTTCCGGTGTAAAAAAGCCGTATCGCGGCAAGGTAAAGCTGCAAAAGGGCGCAAAGCTCTGTATGCTGCCGCAGATGGTCGCGTCGCTGTTCGTGACGGACAATGTGAAGGACGAGCTGCTGGAGAGCGCGGAACAGGACGAGGCGCGGGCACTGCAAATGGCAGAAAAGCTGGAGCTGACAAAACTCCTGCACCAGCACCCTTACGATCTGTCCGGCGGCGAGGCGCAGCGGCTTGCGATCGGCAAGCTCCTGCTGCGGGATGCAAATGTGCTGCTGCTCGACGAGCCGACAAAAGGGCTTGACGCCTACGCCAAGCAGAATCTGGCGCAGCTCCTCAGAAAGCTGGCGGCAGAGGGCGCGGCCATCCTGATCGTGACGCACGATGTGGAGTTTGCCGCGCAGTACGCCACACGGTGTGCGCTGATGTTCGACGGCATGCTTTTGTCTGGTGACGAGCCTCACGCATTTTTCGCGGGCAACCGCTTTTACACAACGGACGCCAACCGCATCGCGTCGAATTACCTGCCGCAGGCCATTACGTGCGAGGAGGTGATCGCTGCGTGCAAAGACTCTTTGTAAGCAAGCGCACGAAGGCGGCCGCCATCGTCATTGCGTTCGTCCTGCCGCCGCTGATGCTCGGCTTCGCGTACTTCCATGCGCACCGCCCGGCGGTTCACGTCGCGGGCGAACGGACGGTCTGGGACTATATCGTGATGAACTCCGACATTCTGCTGGGGCTCATCTTTCTGGCCGCGTGCGCCATTCCGTTTTTCCTTGTATTTGAGAAGAAAAAGCCGCAGGCGCGCGAGCTTGTACCCATTGCGGTCATGGCCGCGCTCGGTGTGGTGGGCAGGACGCTGTTCTCCCTCATTCCGCTGCCGAACTTCAAGCCAGTCTCAGCCATCGTGATCATCACCGCCGTGGCCTTCGGCCCCGAAACGGGCTTTCTGACCGGCGCACTGACCGGCTTCCTCTCGAACTTCATTTTCGGGCAGGGGCCATGGACGCCGTGGCAGATGTTCTGCTGGGGCATGATCGGGTTTGTGGCCGGACTGCTCGAAAACCGGGGTTTCTTCCGGCGTGACCGGGACCGGACGTATTTTACGGGCAGCTTCTGGACGAGGCTCTGTCCGAACGGCACGAACCGCGGTGACCTTCTTTATTTCGCAAGAGGGATCACCAACCATGCGTCCCTTCGTCTTTGCCTGTACGGTATGGCGACAGGCTTCGCCTACGGCTGGGTGATGAACCTGTTTTTCCTCACCTATGTCGATCCGCTGACGTGGAAGACTGCGCTGGCGGCGTATGTTTCGAGCTTTTTCTTTGATTTCTGCCACGGACT
>JAEDIZ010000010.1 GCA_016296635.1 Oscillospiraceae bacterium | reverse complement strand
GAAGGTGTCGAGCAGATTGAACTCCTGAAATACAAAGCCGAGATGATCGCGGCGGAAGGCGGCCTGCGCGGACTCCTTGATCTTGGAAAGATCCTGCCCGTCAAGCAGAACGCTGCCGGAGGTGGGAGTATCCAGCGATGCGAGGATGTTCAGAAGCGTGGTCTTGCCGGAGCCGGATTCGCCCATGATGGCAACGAACTCGCCCTCTTCAACGCTGAAGCTGACATTTTTCAGCGCCTGCACCTGATTGCCGCCGAAGCGGGATGTATAGATTTTTTTTACATTGGTAACTTCAAGAATTGACATGGTGTTTCCTCCTGTTCTTTCTGTTATCAGTATAGAAAAAAGGGAAATGAATCGCCATGCAATCGGCTTACATTTCCCACTGAAAATCTTACAGTTCTGAAAGAATTATTCCACACGCAAAGGCTCTCTTGCAAGTTCGATGCGGATGACGGTGCCCTTGTCCGGCTCGGAGACGGCGCTGATTTTAGCGCCGAGATTTTTGCAGATCCGGCGGCACAGATAAAGACCGATGCCGCTGGCGGAGCGATCGGTGCGTCCGTTGCGGCCGGTATAGCCCTTTTCAAAGATGCGCGGCAGATCCGCAGGGGCAATGCCGATACCGGTATCGGCGATGCAGAGTGTGGCCTCGGATTCCGTGTAGATGGAGATGCCGCCCTCTTTTGTATATTTGAGCGCGTTGGAAAGTACCTGCTCCACAACGAAGCCGAGCCATTTTTCATCGGTGACGACGGTTTTTTCAATCGGCTCATACTCCAGCCGCAGCCGCCTGCCGATAAAATCCGGAGCAAATTTACGCAGAACCGGACGGATGACGTCATCCAGCCTGCAGGGACGGAACACATAGTCGGTGCTGCCGCTGTCAAGACGCAGATAGGCCAGAACCATTTCCACATACTGCTCGATGTGCAGAAGGTCGGAGGAGAGCTTTCTGGAAAGCGTCGAGTCATCCTGCTGCAGCGTCAGCTTCATGGCGGCAATGGGCGTCTTGATCTGATGCACCCATGCGATATAGTAGTCCTCCATGTCGCTGTATTTTGCGGCGGAAAGGGAAGCGTCCTGCGCCGAGCGCTCCTGCAAAGCGGCTATGACAGCCTGCAAATCCGCTTCTTCAACGGTATCCGGCGCGGGAAGCGACTGGACGAAAGCGGCGGTCTGCTCCTGCAGATGCGTGATCGCGCGGTGGCGCTTTTTCGTCCGGAAAAAATCGATGAGCAGGAAAGAAGTACCCAAAAGTGCGCAGAGTCCTGCCGGATATGCGGCAGCGGCCAGCGGAACCCGGCAGAGATAAAATGTCAGAATGAAAAGCGCGGCAAAGAGCGCAAAAGCGGCAAGAACGCCGCGCCTGCTGCGAAGATACCGGAAAAACAGTTTCATTGTTTTTCCTCCACAATATAGCCGACACCGAATTTTGTTGTGATGAAATCGGGAAGACCCGCCGCATCCAGCCTTTTGCGCAGCCGGTTCACATTGACGCTGAGGGTGTTTTCATCCACGAAGCAGTCCGTCTGCCAAAGGGACTCCATGAGCTTTTCCCGGCTGACGGTTTTGCCCTTGTTCTCCATCAAAAGCAGCAGGATGCGGTATTCATTTTTGCTCAGCGCGATTTTCTGATCGCCCAGCGAAAGCGTGCCGTCGCCGGTATTGAGAAAGGCACCCCGGTGGCACAGAACTCTGGCGGTCTGCGAAAAATCATAGCTTCTTCGCAGCAGCGCCTGCACCTTCGCCATCAGCACATTTACATCGAAGGGCTTGGCGATGAAATCGTCCGCGCCCATGTTCATGGCCATGACGATATTCATGCTGTCGGAAGCGGAGGAGATGAAAATGATGGGCACGCTGGAGGTTTTGCGGATCTCGCTGCACCAATGGTAGCCGTTAAAAAAGGGCAGACCGATGTCCAGAAGAATGATGTGCGGATCGAACTGCGCGGCTTCCTCCGCCACGCGGCGAAAGTTTTCGCAGACGCGGACTTCAAATTCCCATGCCTGCGCCAGCTCCTGCAGGGCGGAAGCGATGCCTGCATCGTCTTCAACAATAAACAGTCTATACATAGCGGTTCTCCAAAACATTCACGCCGCGGCGTTGTCAGATCAAACAGATTACAGAAGGTATCCCAGCTTGACCCATTTGATCTCTTCCTTGCCCTGCTCTACGGGACGGCCTTCTTCAATCCATGCGGTGCCGTTCATGACGGGGAGCGCCTGCTCGCAGGTGGAAAACGCCATGTAGAGATCGCCGCAGATGTCGATGGTGGTATGCTCCACGATGCCGTATTTCTCGAAGCAGTCAAGAATGACTTTGCCGTCGTAGAGTATCCTGATGGCGTTTCGGTAATTGTGCATGGGCGGGAAATTCTGCACGGAGCGGTCGGACTTGTAGTTATAGACGATGAGGGGCTTGCCGTAATAGGGCAGAATGTCGGGCCTTGACTGAATGCCGTCGGCAAAAAGTTCGTTTTCCCAGCTTTTGCCGCCGTCATGGGAGAACGCCCAGCCGGTCTTGGCTACGCCGTGATCGTCTACCGGGTAGCGATAAACGCCGTAGATGCCGGTATCGTCGATGTAATAGCGGAACTCATAGGTGCCCTGCACGGGACAGACGGCGAAGGGAACGAGCAGATTTTCTTCAATTTTGCAGAGAATGGGATAATACACACCGTCCACGGTCAGCGCTGTGTAGACTTCGCCATTAAAAAGGCAGGCCTTGTTGACAATGCAGGCGCTGTCTGACACATCCGCATAGCCGTGCATTGCGAGATATTTCCGATAGCTTTCGTTGGTGGTGGGAAGCTCCTGCCCTTCAACCTGCAGAAAGACCTCCGTGCGCTCGGAAACGGTGTCGGTCAGAAAATCGTAGTCGCGGTAGAATGCGCCGAGCTGTCCCTTCGTCGTGGTGAAGAGAATCCGGATTCTTGCCTCACCGATGAGATAGGCACAGTTGACGAGGACACCTCTTGAACCGCCCACGCCCTCGTCGATCCGGCGGAAGCGGATATTGGTGGGCTGGGACGGGGAGAATACGCTCAGACAGATGCGGCCGGTGCTTTCGCCGTAGGAGGTTCTTGTGCCGGTCATATAGACCATGAACACAAGGCCGTAGCGCTTGTCATAGACTACGGAGGAGCTGCAGGCGGCGGATTCGTCCAGACCGTTGCTGATCTGGGTGGCTTTTTCAACGATGCTGCCGAGGGAATTGACTTCGCAGGCGCGGATGTATTCCATAAGGATGCTTCCCTTCGTATGTGATATTTGTAAGTCCATCATACGCGCATTCGGGAGGAAATGCAAACAGAAAAGCGGCGCCGCTTTGACAACTTACTTATTCGATTTCCAGTCTGCGCTGCTCCGGTGCAAGCTCGGGCATCTTCGGAAGCGTCAGACGCAGAACGCCGTCCTTGTAGCCTGCCTTGATGGCGGCCTTATCGATCCCGGAAACGTCAAAGCTTCTGGAGTAGGAGCCGTAGGAGCGTTCGCAGCGGACGTAATTGCCCTTCTGATCCTTCTGCTCATAATCAGAATGACGCTCGGCGGAGATGGTCAGGTTTTCACCGTTCAGATCCACATGGATGTCGTCCTTGTTGAAGCCGGGAAGATCCGCCTCCAGAACATAGGCGTCGCCGCTGTCGCGGATGTCGGTCTTGAATTCGCCGATGGACGTATCATTGAAAAAGGCGCGCTCCAAAGCATCAAAATCGTGGAACGGATTGAACATGGAATTGTTTCTGCGGGAATACGGTACTAACATATCAGTTACCTCCTGTTAAAAAATGAAGAATTGTTTTGTTTCAATATTTTGTGCTGTTCTTTTTTCAATTATGATGATAGACTGGGTTTATGAACAAAACTTTCTTTTTTCATGAACGGATTGTGAATTTTAGCACTCTATGACATAGAGTGCTAAAATTCAGCGAAACGGGAACAAAGCGCAGCCGCAGTCCGTCATAACCGCATCTGAAAGGAAGCGAGAGAAATGAAACGCAAGCCGCAGAAGCCGGAAATGACCGGTGAACCGGAAGAAAAAGAAGAAAACTACATGTCCTTTGGTATATGCATCGGAATGTCCCTCGGCATGACATTCGGGATGCTGTTGGACAAGGGCCCGACGGGCATGTGCATCGGAATGAGTATCGGCATGTGCATCGGCATGGTGATCTGCACGAGCATCAAAAAGAAACCGGAACAGGAGGAAACGGACGATGCTGAAAATTGAACATCTGACAAAAATCTACGGGGAGAAAAAGGCGGTTGACGATCTTTCTCTGCATATTATGCCCGGACAGATCTACGGCTTTATCGGCCCCAACGGCGCAGGCAAGACTACCACGATCAAAGCGGCCATCGGCATACTGAATTTCGATGCAGGTGAAATCCATGTGTGCGGAAAATCCGTCAAGGACGATCCTTTGGGCTGCAAGCGAGAGCTTGCCTATATCCCGGACAATCCCGATCTGTATGAATTTCTGTCCGGCATCAAATATCTGAATTTCGTAGCCGATATTTACGGCGTTTCGAAGAAGCAGCGCGAAGAGCGCATCGCAAAATATGCGGATATGTTCGGTCTGACCGATGATTTGGCGCAGCCCATTTCCGCGTATTCCCACGGCATGAAGCAGAAGCTGGCGGTCATCGCTGCGCTGCTGCATGATCCGAAGCTGATCATCATGGATGAGCCCTTTGTCGGCTTGGATCCCACCGCATCCCACCAGCTCAAGACCCTCATGCGGGAGCATTGTGACCGCGGCGGCGCGATCTTCTTCTCCACGCATGTGCTGGAAGTGGCGGAAAAGCTCTGCGACTGCGTTGCCATCATCAAAAACGGCAGACTGGTCACCTCCGGTTCCATGGAGGATGTCAAGGGCGACAAGGCACTCGAGGATGTATTCCTTGAGCTGTCGAATCCCGTCGGAGAGGAGAGATAACCATGCTCAAAGCCCTTTTGAAGGTGCAATGGGCGATCTTTGTGAGTATCTTCACCGGGTCTGCCCGATCGAAAAAGAAGCAGTCCGCAGGCAAGATTATCGGCTTTACCTTCCTGATGATCTACGCACTCGGCGCACTGATGTTCCTGTTTTTCCATTTGTTTGATACCATTGCCGGCCCGTTCCGGATGCTTGGCCTTGACTGGTTCTATTTCACCATGATGTGGCTGATCGCGTTTGCCCTGATGTTCATCGGCAGCGTTTTCACGGCAAAAGCGCAGCTTTTTGAGGCGAAGGACAACGAACGCCTGCTGGCCATGCCCATTCCGGCAGGGATGATCTTACTCAGCCGGATGCTGACGCTCTATCTTCTGAACTTCTTCTTCGGCATCCTTGTCATTGCGCCCGCTGTTGTTGTATGGGTGCTGCAGTGCGGCTTCACGGCAATGGGAATTGTCAGTCTGATCGTGCTGACGCTGACGATGCCGATGCTGGCAATGGCGGTATCCTGCCTGATCGCGTGGCTCATTTCGCTGATCGTTTCCCGGGTGGAAAAGAAGAGCCTTGTTACCATGGTTTTCTCCGTGGCGTTCCTCGGCGTTTACTTTGTGTTCTGCGCAAGAATGAACGTCTACATCACACGGCTGGCGGAGAACGGTGCGCTGCTGGCGGGCAAGCTCGGCGCTGTCAAGCCGCTGCTTTGGCTGGGTGACGCCGTGGCAAACGGCAATGCGATTTCCCTGCTGCTGTCTGTTCTGGTGACGGTTCTGCCGCTTGCGGTCGTGTACTATCTGCTCGCACGCGCCTTTATCAGCGTGGTCACGGCAGAACGTGCCGCAAAGAAGAAGGTCTATCGCCGTGAGGCGATGCAGGTGCAGTCTCCGAACCGGGCGCTTCTGCGCCGGGAACTGGCGCATCTGGGTGCAAGTCCTTCCTATATGCTCAATGCGGGAATGGGAATTCTGTTCCTGATCGCAGGTGGTGTGGTGCTTCTGGTGAAGAAGCAGGCTGTTCTGGAACTGCTGCAGATGCTGGGACTTCCTCTGGAGCAATTGGTTCTGATCGCTGCGCTGGGCTGCTGCCTGATTCTGTCAATGGTGATATTTACGGCACCTTCCCCCTCCATGGAGGGCAAGAGCTACTGGGTGCTGCGCGCTATGCCGATCACGACCATGCAGATCATCGGCACGAAGCTTCTCTTGGCAGAGCTTGTGACGCTTCTGCCGACGCTGTTTCTGATCATCAGTTTTGCAATCGCTCTGAAGCTGACTGTGCTGCAGATCCTGCTGCTGGCGGCCTGCGTGCTGGCCTATATGGAGCTGACGGCTGTATTCGGCATGATGACGGGCATCCGCCACGCAAGACTGGACTGGCTGAACGAAACGCAGGCGGTCAAGCAGAGCATTGGCGTCCTGACATCGATGCTCTTCGGCATGGGCCTTGTGGCAGCAATGGCGATTCCTTATTATGTGTTTTTGTTCAAGAGCTTCTCGCCGCTGGCGTATATGGCGATCTGCACGGCAGTGATGCTGGCAGCGGTCTTGCTGATCCGGCAGTGGATATCCACAAAGGGTGTCAGACGATACGAGGAACTGGCATAATTCCATATATGAAGCACCCGGAGCAAACCGCTCCGGGTGCTTTTGTTTCTTACGGCATCCTTGTTATTTTTTCTGTATGTGGTATAATACGGACGAAATCGGAAATCAATAGAAAGGAGGCGCGGAGAATGGATAGATGTACCGACCCGATCGGTTTTTTTGATTCCGGACTTGGCGGAATCAGCGTGCTGCGTGAAACGGTAAAGTGCTTCCCGCAGGAAAACTATCTCTATTTCGGCGATTCTCTGCATGCCCCCTACGGCGTGCGCATGGTGCAGGAGGTTCGGGAGTTGACTCTTGCCGCCTGCAATATGCTTGTTGATGCGGGCTGCAAGGCGCTGGTAATTGCCTGCAATACGGCGACCTCGGCGGCGATCCGGATGCTGCGGGAGGAGTATTCGGAGCTTCCCGTCATCGGCATCGAGCCTGCCATCAAGCCGGCGGCTGAAAAATTTCAGGGCGGCAGAATCCTGATGATGGCGACGCCCATGACCGTCCGGGAGGAAAAGTTCAACCGCCTTCGTCAGCAGTACGCAGGCCGGGCGCAGATCATCCCCGTGGCGTGCCCGGGACTGATGGAATTCGTGGAGCAGGGCATTTTGCGCGGAGATCAGGTGGAAAGCTATCTGAATGAGAAGCTGGAGCCTTTTCTGAAAGAACCCGTAGACGCCATTGTATTAGGCTGTACGCATTATCCCTTCCTGCGAAGTGCCATCCGCAAGGTCGTTGGCAGCCGACCGGAGATCATCGACGGCAGCACCGGCGTTGCAATGCAGCTCATGCGAAAGCTGGAGCAGAAGGGCTGGCGCAATCCCAGCACGGAGGCAGGCTTTGTGGAGTTCCGCAATTCTGTGCCCGGGGAAGAAATGCTTGAACTGAGCAGGGCGCTTTTGCGCTATGAAATGCAGGATGCATAGGGTAGGCATATATAAGTTGCAGATCCGCGGTCGCACAGACCGCGTTTTCTGTTCATAAGAAGCAGGAGGGATGCGGATGACGCTCGAACAGGCAAAAGAAAACCTGATGACGCTGCAGGCAAAGATGTCTGCATACGATCACGCCATGGGACTGATTTCCTATGACGGCATGACCACCGCGCCGAAGGGTACGGCAGCAAACCGCGGCAGAACGCTTGCGGTTCTCAGCGAGGAACAGTATAAGCTCTCCACCGGGGAGCAGACGGTGAAGCTCCTGGAATTTCTTGATTCGCAGAAGCAGGAGCTGACGGAAAAAGAGCAGCGCATGGTATTTCTTCTGCTCAAGGAAATCCGTCAGATGCAGAAGATTCCCATGGAGGAATATGTGGCTTATCAGGAGCTGCTGAACGAGGCGGACGATGTCTGGCAGAATGCCAAGCGGAATAACGATTTCGCTTCCTTTGAACCGCTTTTGGAGAAGATTTTTGAAACCAACCGCCGCTTTGCAGGTTACTGCGCGCCGGATAAGGATCCGTATGACTACTGGCTGAACGAATATGAGGACGGGCTTGACCGGCAGACCTGTGACCGGTTCTTTGATGCGCTTCGGCAGCGGCTGGTGCCGTTAATCAAAAAGGTGGCGGAGAAACCGCAGGTTTCCGATGCGTGCCTTTGGGGTCAAGCACCGGAGAATCAGCAGCAGGCGCTTTCTTTACGTTTGATGCAGATCATGGGACTGGACCCGGCCCATGTCGGCTTCTCCACCACGGAGCATCCTTTTACCACCAGCCTCGGCTCTCATTTTGACGAGCGTGTCACGACCCACTATCAGCCGGATAATTTCTCTTCGTCCATGTTTTCCGTGATCCATGAGAACGGTCACGCACTCTATGATACGGGCAGCAGCGACGATCTTGCCTATACCGTTCTGGACGGCGGCGTTTCCATGGGCATCCATGAGAGCCAAAGCCGGTTCTATGAGAATCTGCTGGGACGCAGCCGTGCATTTACCGGTTTTCTGTTTCCGCAGCTGCAGGAGCTGTTCCCGTATCTCAAGCAGTTCAGCGCGGAGGATTTTTACAAAGCCGTCAACCGGGTGCAGCCATCTTTGATCCGGACGGAAGCGGACGAGGTGACCTACTGCCTGCATGTGATGATCCGGTATGAGCTTGAAAAGCGCGTCATGGCGGGTGAGCTTTCGGTACACGATCTGCCCGGCGAGTGGAAACGGCTTTATCAGGAATATCTGGGCGTGGATGTTCCGGATGACCGGCAGGGCGTTCTGCAGGACAGCCATTGGTCCGGCGGTTCCATCGGATATTTCCCAGCCTATGCGCTCGGCAGCGCCTACGGCGTGCAGTTTTTGCAGAAGATGCGCGAGAGTGTTGATGTGGACGGCTGCCTTGCAGCCGGTAACTTTGCTCCCATCAACGACTGGAACCGGGAGCATATCTGGCAGTACGGCAGTCTGTATAAGCCCGCCGAGATCATGCAGAAGGTACTGGGCGAGGGGCTCAACCCGGACGCCTATCTTTCCTATCTCGAAAATAAATGTAAAGAGATCTATGGCGTGTAAGTGAAAAAATGCAGAAAAAAAGGTTGACTTTATCGGTTTTGTGTGTTAAAGTAGCCGCAATGATAAATGCGGTGACGAAAACCGAGTAGGATTTCGAGCAACCCTTCAGAGAGCTGCCAGGCGGTGCGAGGCAGCAGGGAACGGAATCTGAAATACCTTTCTGAGCAGCATCCTGAAGGCAGGTTTTTCTGCAAGTAGGCGATGACGGGGACGCCCGTTACAGCGTAAAGGATATGTTAGTATCCTGAGGCCGCGCAAGCGGTAAACTGAGGTGGTACCACGGGATTTTCTCGTCCTCTGTGCAAGATGCACAGAGGATGTTTTTTTGTTTTGAAAGGAGTTTACAATCATGGTTATTACAGACCTGCTGGAAAGAAATGCCCGTCTGTTCGGAAACGAAACGGCGCTGGTGGAGATCAATCCTTCCGAGGACCGTGACAAGGCGGTGACATGGCGCGAAGCGAGCCTGATCGAAAATGCGTCCAGCAGCGCACCGTACCGCAGAGAAATGAGCTGGCGGGATTTTGACCGCCGTGCCAACCGGTTTGCAAATCTGCTGCTCAGCCGCGGCATCAAGCGCGGCACGAAGATCGGTATGCTGATGATGAACTGTCTGGAGTTTCTGCCGATCTATTTCGGCATCCTGAAGGCAGGCTGCACTGTGGTTCCCATGAACTACCGCTATTCCGGCGAGGAGATCCGCTACTGCGCGGATCTGGCAGACCTGGAGCTGCTGGTTTTCGGCCCGGAGTTTATCGAGCGCATGGATACGATCTTCGATAAGCTGCCCATGATGAAGACCATGTTCTTCGTAGGAAAAGAAGAAACGCCTGCCTATGCAGAGGACTGTTTGACGCTGATGAGCTTCTGCTCGTCCAATCCGCCTCCTGTTGAATTGAAGGAAACGGATGAGGCTGCGATTTATTTCTCCTCCGGCACCACCGGCTTCCCCAAAGCGATTTTACATAACCACCACGGACTGATCTGCTCGTGCATGACGGAGCAGAACCACCATCAGCAGACCCGGGACGATGTGTTCCTCTGCATCCCGCCGCTTTACCACACGGGCGCAAAGATGCACTGGTTCGGCAGCCTGCTTGCAGGCAGCAAGGCGGTTCTGCTGCGCGGCGTGAAGCCTGAATGGATCCTGAGAGCCGTGACGGAAGAAAAATGCACCATCGTATGGCTGCTGGTGCCTTGGGCGCAGGATATGCTCGATGCCATCGATTCCGGCCGTGTCAAGCTCGCCGATTATCTGCTTGACCAGTGGCGGCTGATGCACATCGGTGCGCAGCCGGTTCCGCCCAGCCTGATCCATCGCTGGATGAAGGTCTTCCCGCATCATAAGTACGATACCAACTACGGTCTTTCCGAATCCATCGGCCCGGGCTGCGTGCATCTGGGCATGGACAATGTGGAAAAGGTCGGCGCCATCGGCAAGCCGGGTTATCTCTGGGAAGCAAAGGTCGTGGATGAGAAGGGCTGCGAGGTCACAGGCGACGAAGTCGGCGAGCTGGCGGTCAGAGGCCCCGGTGTGATGCTCGAGTACTACAAGAATCCGGAAGCAACCAACGAAATTCTGAAGGGCGGCTGGCTCTACACCGGCGATATGGCAAGGATCGACGCCGACGGCTTTATCTATCTGGTCGACCGGAAGAAGGACGTTATCATCTCCGGCGGCGAAAATCTGTACCCCGTGCAGATTGAGGACTTCCTCAGACGCTTTGAAAAGATCAAGGATGTGGCAGTCATCGGCCTGCCCGAGCCCCGTCTCGGCGAAATCGCCGCAGCGATCGTTGAGGTCAAGGAAGGAGAAACCTGCACAGAGGCAGACATTGAAGCCTTCTGCAAAGAGCTCCCCCGTTACAAGCGCCCGCGCAAGATCATCTTTGACAAGGTTCCCCGCAACCCGACGGGCAAGATTGAAAAGCCCGTGCTTCGTCAGAAATACTGCCACGGCAGACTGGTAGAAGCACAGATCACCGGCTGAAGTGCCGCCGCGGTTCGGTCAGTATTCTGATCATGATCCTGAACATCTTCTTCCGGGATATTTTCCCGAAGCTGCTGCAGTACCCCATCCATGCAGGCGCCTTCTGACGAGGACGCCTGCGCAGGAGCTTGTCGAGGGTGTGTTCCTGTGTTATGATCAGAAAGTCATCGTAACAAGACACAATTCCATCGGCGATAAAGCCGAGTCCAATAAAGCATAGAAATGAAAAGAGGTTATCCTATGAAAACATTGATGCTCGGCAACGATGCCGTTGCCAGAGGCTTATATGAAGCAGGATGCAGTTTCGTATCCAGCTATCCCGGCACCCCCAGTACGGAAATCACGGAAACCATTGCAAAATACACGGAGGTTTACGCAGAGTGGGCGCCCAATGAAAAGGTCGCCATGGAGTCCGCCTTCGGCGCAAGTCTGGCCGGCAGACGCAGCTTCTGCGCCATGAAGCATGTCGGTTTGAATGTTGCTGCCGATCCGCTGTTCACCATTTCCTACACCGGCGTCAACGGCGGTATGGTCATCGGCGTGGCAGACGATGCGGGCATGCATTCCAGTCAGAACGAGCAGGATTCGCGCCACTATGCCATCGCCGCAAAGGTTCCCATGCTGGAGCCGTCCGACAGCGCCGAGGCCCTTCGCTTTGCAAAGCTCGCCTATGAGCTGTCTGAAAAGTTCGATACGCCGGTACTCATCAAAATGTGCACCCGCGTTGCACACTCTCAGAGCGTGGTGGAAACCGGCGAGCGCGAAGAGTGCCCGGTAAAGCCCTATGAGAAGAATATTCAGAAATATGTCATGATGCCCGGCATGGCGAAAAAGCGCCATCCCATCGTGGAAAAGCGGTTGGAAGATCTGCGCGAGTGGGCGGAAACCACCGATGTAAACCGCGTCGAAGAAGGCAGCGACAAGTCCGTCGGCATCATCACTTCCTCCACCTCCTACCAGTATGTCAAGGAAGCCTGCGGCGACCGCTTCCCGGTTCTGAAGCTGGGCATGATCCATCCGCTGCCGGTAAAGAAAATCCTCGAATTTGCAAAGTCCGTTGAAAAGCTCGTGGTTGTGGAAGAACTGGACGGTATCGTGGAAACCCATTGCAGAAATCTCGGCCTTGAGGTTGTTGGCAAGGATACCTTCCCGGCACTGGACGAGTTCGGTCAGAACCTCGTCAGACAGAAGCTGGGCATGGATGCACCGGAGGGCAAGAAACTGGAAGAAGCCATGCCTGCCCGTCCGCCCGTCATGTGCGCCGGCTGCCCCCACAGAGGCCTTTTCTACACGCTCAAAAAGAATAAGCTGACCGTCCTCGGCGATATCGGCTGCTACACCCTTGGCGCGGCAGCACCGCTGGCGGCCATCGATTCCACCATCTGCATGGGCGCTTCCATCTCCGGCCTGCACGGATTCAATAAGGTCAGCGGCGGCGAAACGGAGGGCAAGACTGTTGCCGTCATCGGCGACTCCACCTTCATGCATTCCGGCGTCACGGGTCTTATCAACACCGCCTATAACGAATCCAATTCCACCGTTATCATTCTCGATAACTCCATCACCGGCATGACCGGCCATCAGCAGAACCCCACCACAGGCTATAATCTCAAGGGCGATCCCTGCACGAAGATCGATCTGGAAACCCTCTGCAAAGCCGTCGGTATCCGCCGTGTGCGGGTGGTTGACCCTTACGATCTGGCACAGTGCGACGCGGCTGTCAAGGAAGAGCTGGCAGCGGCAGAGCCTTCTGTCATCATTTCCAGAAGACCCTGCGCGCTTCTCAAGTATGTAAAACATCCCGGCCCCATCACGCCGGATACGGATAAATGCGTGGGCTGCAAGGCCTGCATGAAGATCGGCTGTCCCGGCATCCGGGTTACGGACGGCAAGGTCGCCATCGACAACACGCTCTGCACCGGCTGCGGCGTCTGCCGGCAGCTTTGCAAGGTCGGCGCGTTGGGCGGAAAGAAGGAGGGCTAATCATGGAAACAAAGAATATCATGATCGTCGGCGTCGGCGGACAGGGCACGCTGCTTGCAAGCAAGCTGCTGGGTAAGCTCCTTCTGACCAGAGGCTATGATGTCAAGGTCAGCGAGGTTCACGGCATGAGCCAGCGCGGCGGCAGCGTTGTGACCTATGTCCGCTGGGGCGAAAAGGTCTATTCTCCTATCATCGACAAGGGCGAAGCGGACTGCATTCTGTCCTTTGAACTGCTGGAAGCTGCCCGCTGGGCGGAATACCTCAAAAAAGACGGCGTGATTCTGACGAATACGCAGAAAATTTCGCCCATGAGCGTCATCACCGGCGCGGCTGAATACCCCGAAAATCTGGAAGAGAAGCTCAACGCGCTGCAGATCCGCCTCGATGCATTCGATGCATTGAAGCTGGCGGAGCAGGCCGGCTCCAGCAAGGTCGTCAATCTCGTCCTGCTCGGCAGACTCAGCTCCTACTTTGACTTTACGGAAGAAGAGTGGATGGACGCGATTTCTGTGAGTGTGCCGGAAAAGTTCCTGGAAATGAACAAAAAGGCATTCCTGCTCGGGAAAGAAAGCAAGGAGTAAAGCAGATGGGAAAATACTATCAGAAGGAAATTGAGTGCGCCTCCCGGGAGCAAATCCGCGCCTGGCAGGATGAAAGACTCGTTCAGCAGGTTCGCCATGTGTGGGAAAATGTCCCCTACTACCGCGCAAAAATGGAAGAAAAGGGCGTCACGCCCGAGGATATTCACGGCGCAGCTGATCTTAACAAGCTGCCCTTCGTCAGCAAGGCGGATCTGCGCGACGCCTATCCCTACGGCCTTCTCGGCGTGCCGAAGAAGGATGTTGTCCGCATCCACTCCACCTCCGGTACTACCGGCAAGCGCGTGGTGGCATACTATACACAGAAGGATCTTGACCTTTGGGACGACTGCTGCGCAAGAGCTTTGACGGCGGCCGGTGCAGATGAAACGGATGTCTGTCAGATCTGCTACGGCTACGGTCTTTTTACCGGCGGTCTCGGCCTGCACGGCGGCAGCCACAAAGTCGGCTGCATGACGCTGCCCATGTCCTCCGGCAACACGGACAGACAGCTGCAGTTCATGGAGGATCTGCAGTCCACAATTCTCTGCTGCACGCCGTCCTATGCCCAGTATCTTGCCGAGAGCATCCATGAGCGGGGGCTGCAGGATCGTATTCACCTCAAGGCCGGCATTTTCGGCGCAGAGGCCTGGAGCGAGGAAATGCGCCGCGACATTGAAAAGCAGCTCGGCATCAGGGCTTTTGATATTTACGGTCTGACGGAGCTTTCCGGCCCCGGCGTTGCCTACGAATGCAGCGAGCAGCACGGCATGCACATCAATGAAGACCACTTCATTGCCGAGATCATCGATCCGGAAACCGGCGAGGTTCTGCCGGACGGCGCACAGGGCGAGCTGGTTTTCACATCGCTTACCAAGCAGGCGTTCCCGCTGCTGCGCTACCGCACGAGAGATATCTGCGTGCTGAACCGCGAGCCGTGTGCCTGCGGCCGTAGCTTCGTCAGAATGTGCAAGCCCATGGGCAGAAGCGATGATATGCTGATTGTCAAGGGCGTCAATGTCTTCCCGTCTCAGATCGAAACGGTGCTGCTGGAGCAGGGCTATCAGGCGAACTATCAGATCATCGTGGATCGCGTGAATGCTTCCGATACGCTGGAGGTTCTGGTGGAAATGACGCCGGAGCTGTTCTCCGATAATCTCGGTCAGATCACCGAGCAGGAAAAGAAGCTGGTTGCAGCCCTCAAGGCCATGCTCGGCATCTACGCAAAGGTCAGACTGGTCACGCCGAAATCCATCGTCCGCAGCGAAGGCAAGGCCGTCCGCGTCATCGACAAACGAAAGATCTAGGAGGAAAGCGGTATGATTTTACAGCAGATCTCTGTGTTTTTGGAAAACAGAACCGGACAGTTGGCCGAGATCACGGGCCTTCTGTCTGAAAACGGCATCGACCTGCGGGCGCTCAACATTGCAGAGAGCGCGGACTACGGCGTGCTGCGGCTGATTGCATCCGAGCCGAAGCGTGCGGAAGAGCTTCTGCGGCAGCATGAAACGCTGGTTTCGCTGACACCGGTGGTGGCCGTTACGGTTCCCGACCGTCCGGGAGGACTTTGCACCGTTCTGAAGGTGCTGGCCTCCGCTAACATGGATGTATCGTATATGTATTCGATTTTCGGTCAGATGAACGGCATGGCAAACATGATCTTCCGTGTTGAGGATCCGCAGGCCATGGAAGAACTGATGAAAAAGAACGGACTTTATCTGGCAGATGCCGCCGATCTCGGCATTCAGTAAAAGGAAAGGGGTAAAAAAACCATGCAGGAAATGAGCAGAAAAAATCAGCATTTCACCGATTCGGTCATCCGTCGGATGACGAGAGTCGCTATCGCAAATAACGCCATCAATCTGGCGCAGGGCTTCCCGGATTTTGATCCGCCCAAGGCCATTACCGACCGGCTGGCAGAGGTCAGCGCCCTCGGCCCTCACCAGTACCCCATCACCATGGGTGCGCCGAACTTCCGCCAGGCGCTGGCAAAGAAGGCCGGACGCTTCATGGGCAGAACGCTGAATCCCGATACGGACATGGTCGTCACCATCGGCTCCACCGAGGCGATGGTCGACACGATCTTCGCCCTCACGAACCCCGGCGACAAGATCATCATGTTCTCCCCGTATTTTGAGAATTATCACGCACAGGCCATCATGGCCCAGTGTGAGTCCATCTTCGTTCCGCTGGTTCCGCCGCAGTTCAACTTTGATCCGGAGGTTCTGGAGGATGCGTTCCGCCAGGGCGCAAAGGCGATTCTGATCTGCAACCCCTCCAACCCCAGCGGCAAGGTCTTTACCTATGATGAGCTGAAGCTGATCGCTGATCTGTGCATCAAGTACGATGTCTATGCCATCATGGATGAGGTGTACGAGCATATCATCTATGAAGGCCATAAGCACACCTACATGAACAGCCTGCCCGGTATGTGGGAGCGCACGGTCTCCTGCTCCAGCCTTTCCAAAACCTACTCCATCACCGGCTGGCGTCTCGGCTATGCCATCGCGCCGCAGCCCATCATGGACCGCATCAAGCAGTACCACGATTTCAACACCGTCGGCGCGCCTTCTCCTCTGATGGAGGCAGCTGTTGTCGGTCTTGAAATGCCGGACAGCTACTATGAAGAATTCGGTGCGCATTACGCCCACATGAAGAAGCTCTTCACTGACGGCCTGCGCGAGATCGGTATTCCCTTCACGGATCCGCAGGGTGCCTACTTCGTCCTCGCCAACATCGGTCCCTATATGAAGAAGGGTCAGAAGGATGTGGACTTCTGCGTGGAAATGGCGGAAAAAATCGGCGTTGCCTGCGTACCCGGTACCTCCTTCTTCCGGGAGAATGTCAACGACATCGTCCGCGTCCACTTCGCAAAGAAGGATGAAACGCTCTATGAGGCACTGAACAGACTGGAAAATCTGAAGAAGCTGGCAGAGTAAGAAATAGCGGAAGAGCCGGCCCGAAAGGGCCGGCTCGTTTTGCGTCTGTCATTGCGAACCATCCCGCAGTATGGTGTGGCAATCCGCATCCAAATTCCGTCGTTTTTCCCAAAAGCAAATAAAAGCCGGAACTTTTATGGAACGGATTCCCACGCCAGTGTGCGCACTGGCTCGGAATGACCTGCTTTTTTGACAGTTTGAAAGGCAGCCATGGGATTCCATGGCTGCCTTTGTAATAGGATTCAGACTCAGTCAAAAACAACATCCAGAGCCTTGACAACTGCCGCGCAGCGCGGGCAGAGCTCGTGCTCATCGGCCTGCTCGCTGTGCATCCAGCAGCGCGGGCACTTGGTGCCGGTGGCTTCGGTGACGGCGATGGTCAGGCCCGGGAAGTTCTGGCCGCATTCCACGACTGCACCTTCGGGAGCCTTTTCTTCGGTCACGGCGACGTTGGAAACGATGAAGATCTCGGAGAGGTTCATGCCCTCGATGGCCTTGACAGCCTCGGCTGCCGCTGCATCCACAGCGGTAAGTGCAACGTGTGCTTCCAGGCTCTTGCCGATGCGCTTGTCGGCACGGGCCTTTTCCAGAACGCCGTTGACGTCCGTGCGGACACGGAACGCAAAGTCAAATGCAGCCATGCGCTCGTCAGACAGCTTGTATGCGTCAAAAGTCTTGTTCATCTCGTTGAGCAGGACGTTTCTGACGTCATCGCCTGCGCGGTGCGGCATCTGCAGCCAGATCTCATCGCAGGTAAAGGCGAGGATCGGCGCAAAGAGCTTGGTCAGCGTATCCAGCGTCAGATAAAGAGCCGTCTGGCAGGAGCGGCGGGACGCGGAGTCAGCACCGTCGCAGTAGAGGCGATCCTTCACGATGTCGAGGTAGACGGAGGACAGCGTGGTGACGCAGAAGTCGTTGACGGCATGGGTGATGACATGGAACTCGTAGTTGCCGTAGGCCTCAAAGACCTTCTCGATCAGCTCGTTGAGCTTCGTCAGCAGCCACAGATCCAGCTCCGGCATGGCTTCGGGAGCGGTAAGCTTTTCCGGGTCAAAGTCCACAAGGTTATCCAGCATGAACTTGCAGGTGTTGCGGAACTTGAGGTAGTTTTGGCTAAGCTGCTTGAAGATCTCGGGCGAGCAGCGAACATCGACATGATAGTCGGCGGAAGCAGCCCACAGACGGAGCAGGTCAGCACCGTTCGTCTTGATGATCTCGTTGGGATCCATGCCGTTGCCGAGGCTCTTGTGCATGGCCTTGCCTTCGCCGTCAACAGTCCAGCCGTGAGTCAGGCACTCCTTGAACGGAGCCTGTGCCACGCCGGTGGAGCCGACAGCGGTCAGCAGAGCGGACTGGAACCAGCCGCGGTACTGGTCAAGACCTTCGATATACATATCAGCCGGCCAGAAGCCCTGATCCTTCTTCATGGAAGCAAAGTGGGTGGAACCGGAATCGAACCAGCCGTCCAGGGTGTCGGTTTCCTTCTCGAAGCCGGCAGATTTGCCGCAATGCGGGCAGGTGAAGCCTTCGGGCAGGATCTCGGCGGCGTCCATCTCGAACCATGCGTTGGAACCCTTGGCGCCGAACAGCTCGGAGATGTGGGCGATGGTCTCATCGGTGACGATGGGCTTGCCGCAGTCCTTGCAGTAGAAAACGGGGATCGGCAGACCCCAGCGGCGCTGACGGGAGATGCACCAGTCGGCACGCTCGCGGATCATGCTCTTCATGCGGTCAATGCCCCATGCGGGCAGCCAGCGGACATCGTCGCATGCCTTGCAGGCTTCTTCCTTGAAGCCGTCAACGGAGCAGAACCACTGCGGGGTGGCACGGAAGATGATAGGCTTCTTGCAGCGCCAGCAATGCGGATAGCTGTGGACGATATCTTCGGAAGCGAAGAGACTGCCGGCAGCCTTCATGTCGGCGAGGATGACGGGGTTGGATTCGTCGGTGGTCATGCCGGCATACTTGCCTGCATAATCGGTGTGGCGGCCCTGATCGTTGACGGGAACGACCATGTCCATGCCGTAGCGGCGGCAGGTCTGATAGTCATCAGCGCCGAAGCCGGGAGCGGTGTGGACGCAGCCGGTACCGGAATCCATGGTAACGTAGTCAGCAAGAACGAGCTGAGAGGTCTTGTTCAGGAACGGATGCTGCGCCAGCATATACTCGAAGAAGGAGCCGGGATGCTTTTCAAGGATCTGATATCCGGTGAAGCCGCCGATGCCCATGACCTTCTCCACCAGAGCTTCCGCCATGATATACATTTCATCGCTGTAATCGGGCTTGACGATGACGTAGTTTTCTACGGGGTTCAGGCAGATCGCGAGGTTGCCGGGGAGCGTCCAGATGGTGGTGGTCCAGATCACGAAGAAGAGCTTGCTGTGATCAAGATGGGGCAGCTTGCCCTTATCGTCGTTCATGGCAAACTTGACGTAGACTGTGGTGACCGGATCGTCCTGATATTCGATCTCGGCTTCTGCCAGTGCGGTCTCGTCATGCGGGCACCAGTACACGGGCTTGAGACCCTTGTAGATGTAGCCCTTCTTGAACATCTCGCCGAAGACCTTGACTTCCTCAGCCTCAAAGCTGGGGTTCATGGTCTTGTAGGGGTTGTCCCACTCGGCAACGACGCCCATGCGCTTGAAGCCGGTGCGCTGCACATCGATGTAGTGATCGGCGAATTCATGGCAGGCGGAACGGAACTCCGCTACGGGCATGGTCTTGTGGTTGAGCTTGTTCTTCTTGATGATGGCGGATTCGATGGGCATGCCGTGGTTGTCCCAGCCGGGGATGTAGGGAGTGTAATAGCCGCGCATGGCGTAGGAACGGACGATGAAGTCCTTGAGCGCCTTGTTCAGCGCATGGCCCATGTGCAGATCGCCGTTGGAGAACGGAGGACCGTCATGCAGGCTAAAGCGGGGTTTGCCTTCGTTCTTTTTGAGCATTTCATGGTAGAGATCGATCTCTTCCCAATGCTTGAGCATGTCGGGCTCTCTCTGGGGAAGACCTCCTCGCATGGGGAAGCCGGACTTGCTCATGTTGAGTGTGTCTTTGTAATTCATATCTATCCTCCGTAAGAAGTTGTTTTTTTATACTGATCTGCAATGGGAACCGGGTGAAGATCTGCAAGGATGATTGTTGTCAGGCGAGGCAAAGATCGCCGTGTTCCTATTGCGCATCAGTATCATAATAAAAAAACGCCCCGAGCAATACTCAGGGCGGAAAAGACCGCGGTACCACCTGAATTCCCGCCCCGAAAGGCGGACACTCTGCCTCTGTAACGGGAGGACCCGTCCAAACCTACTGCGGATAAACCGTTTGGGTCGGATGCTCAAAGGGGATATTCTGACGGATCTTGCTGCTGCCTTACACCGACCGGCAGCTCTCTGCGCGCGCCATACGCCGAACTTGTCCTTCTCATCGCATTCTATTCACAAGTATATACAGTTTATACATTTTTACAGCATTTGTCAAGCACAGAGGGGCCGTTTCTGCAGCTAAATCGGCATGGAAAAGCGGCTGCCAAACGGCAGCCGCCTGTATTTGTATGGATTACATGCCGGTGGGACTGTAATTCTTGCCGAACTTGAGATCGTCAAATTTGATCGTTGCGCTTTCCGGATGAACGGGTTTGGGCGCAGATTCGGCTTTGGGAGCGGCGACCTGCTCTTCCTCGGGAACGGCACCGATGATCTTTTCAAGATTCTCGGAAATCTCCGATGCAATATCCGAAGCGGTCGGCGCAGAGGGGGTATCCTGCTGCCAGTCATAGGGCTTTTCATGGACGGGCTTGGGCTGCTCCGGCTGCTGCGGCTTTGCGTCCACGCGAAGATCGCGGGACTTGAGCGTTTCCAAAAGCTCCAGATGGCCGCGGATGTCCTGCTCGATCACATCGATGAAATTAAGCGCGGTCTGCTTTGCACAGTTCAGGCGTTCTTCCTCTTCCGCAACACCGGCAGCCAGCGCACCGAGCTGGGCCTGACGGGCCTGATCAGCGGAGATGGCGTCGCATTTTGCCTTGGCTTCTGCGATCATGCGGTCGCACTGCGCCTTGGTTTCGGCGGCAGCCTGCTTGAGCTGTGCCTCCTGCGAGCGGTATTCCTCCAGCTTTTCAACCAAAATCTTCATCTTGGATTTCAGCACGGAATTTTCCTTATAGAGAACGATATAATCCTCAGTCAGAGGCTCCAGGAAATCATCGACCTGCTGCATATCATAGCCGCCGAAAACGGCCTTGGAAAAGGTCTGCTCCTGAATCTGCTGCGGGGTAAACATAGGCGTATCCTCCTGCTTGCGTGAAACTATTACAGATATACTCCGTTATTTTCCAGTTCGTCGATCAGATCGCCGACAATGTCAACATTGTAAGGAGTGATGATGTAGGTGCTGATGGCGATCTTCTTGATCTTGCCGTCGAGAGCGTAGGCACAGCCGGAAAGGAAGTCGACGAGCCGTCTTGCTACATCTTTATTCGTGGCTTCCAGATTCAGAACCACGGCGTGCTTGGAGCGCAAATGCTCTGCGATGTCGGAAACATTGTCAAACCGATCGGGCTTGACCAGAACGACCTGCATCTGAGCGGTGGTGTGAATATTGACAACTTTGCTGCCGCCTGCATTGGCATTGCCGCCGAAGCTGCGGCGGGAAGAAGCGGGAGCGGGTTCGGTTTCGATATCGTATGCAGGCGCCGGTGCAGAAGAGGAACGGCTGGCACGGCTGGGCCTTGCGTCGTCATCAAATTCGTCAAAATCGTCTTCGTCTTCTGTATACGGCTTGGTGAGCTTCCGCAGATCATCCATAAATCCCATAATTGTTTTCCTCCGGTATCCGTCTTTTCGACAAGGTTAAAATATATATTGCTCCGCCCACAAAAGCATCGGGAGCATGGAAACCGCACATTTTCGTGCAGAAATATCCATGCTCCCATTATCGTATTTTTTTGTGCTTATGTCAACAAAAAGGTTTCAGGATTTTACAAAATATTTGCCGGGGTTTCCGACTCTTTCCATAGAATGGAAAATCATCCCAGAACTTTTCCTTCGTAAAGGTTTTTCGCGTGGACGATGATCTCATCCCCGGGCCAGAGATTGGAGGTGGAGGACTTGTCCAGCTCGGCAACATAGCTCTCGCCGTTGTCGTAAAGCAGTTTGATGGATTTCCATTTTGCTACGGCGCCCTCGCGGATGTAAACGCCGATCTTTCCGTCCTCCGTCACGCGCACGGCGTCCTTCGGCACGCGAAGACCGGAGTAGGAGGCAAAAATCAGGTCAGCCGACTGCTGGCGAAGAAGCGTGACATTCTGCATATAGGTGTTGCAGGAAAGCACCAGCAGACGGTAGCCGTCGGAACTGTCGCCGATGCGGGTGACCTTCATGGTGACCGGTTCATAGAAATCTCTTGCAAAGGTCAGCCGAACCGAATCGCCTTCGTCTACATTTTCGGCTTCCGCCGTGGGAACCGCAGTCACAAAATACCAGGTGTCGCCGCGGATCAGTTTGCCGACGGCGTCCTCCGGAATTTCCTCTGCAGAAAGGGCGTGGTATTCCGAAACCGTCATTTTTTCCAGGGATTCCGGCGTCAGTACGGCTTCAAAGCCGTCAACGGCACCGGAAAAGTAGCCGCTGGAGGAAACGGTCACGGCTCTTGTGTCAGAGGCGGCCTGCGCCTGCAGTCTGTCCAGCTCCTCATGCAGACCGTTCAGCTGCTGCGTGAGCTTGTCTGCATCGGCCTCGTCCGTTGTCCGGCTCAAAATCAGACCTTTCAGCTCCGGAGAAAGTGCCTCGGCGGAGTTCATATCCCGGCGGCAGAGATAGCGCGCCAGTGCCTGCAGATCGGAACTGATCTGCGCATCCAGCGCTGCCACATCAGCGGCGTTGGAGCTGTAGCGTCCTGCATAGCTGAGCTGCTCGATCTGCGCGCGAAGCTCTGCAATGCGGTTCTGTCGCTGCTGTGCGCCGTCGGTGAGATAGCCGGTCGCTACGCTGCCTTCCTTGGCAATGTGTGCGCCCTCCGAGGCGGTGATCACGGTAATGCCGTAGGAGGAGTGAATGACGGATTCGTCACGCACAACGAAGCCCGTGGCATAGCAGCCGGCACCGGCTTCATATTCCACGGCGTTCGTGGTGGTCACCGTCTGGGTCAGACCGGAATAGACATTGTAGCCGAACCAGACGGCGATGGCCAAAAGTAGAATCCAGAGAATGACGATGCTGTATTGTCTGCCTTGTTTCATGGCTGCTCCTTCCGCGACGAAGGAGCGCGTCTGCCTACTCCTGCGTCATACGAACGGGGATCGACGGGGAAATTGTCGAAACCGCGTGTTTATAGATCATCTGCTGCCTGCCGTCCGACTGCAGCATGATGACGAACGAATCGAAGCCGGTGAGCGTGCCGCGCATCTGAAAGCCGTTCATCAGGAAAACGGTCAGCGGGGTATGATCTCTGCGGGCCTGATTCAGAAATTTGTCCTGTAAGTTTTCTGGTTTTTCCATGGGTATTGACTCCTTTTTCTTTGTAATACCCATATCCTAGCATCATTGCTGCGCGAAAAAAGGTATTTCGCGGCGAGCAAAATCAAAAATTGTGTCTGCGTCCATGCCGCTTTCGCGGATGAGCCAATGCGTTTCGCTTCTGCGCCGAAACCAGGTGAGCTGACGCTTGGCATAGTTGCGCGAACGCTGCTTTACAATATCGGCCGCCTGTTCCATGGTCATTTCGCCCTGCATGGCGGAAATAAATTCCTTATAGCCGATGGCCTGCAGTGCGGTGGCATTTTTCGGGATGCCGCGGGCGAGCAGCGCTTCGATCTCATCCATCAGTCCTGCCTGCAGCATGAGATCGACCCGCAGGTCGATTCGTTTATACAGTTCGCTGCGGTCCGCAAAATTGATTCCCAGCCACAGAGGATCATATTTTGCCGGGACTTGCTGTGACAGCCTGTCATGCTCCGTGATGGTCATGCCGGTTTCCTCAAAGATTTCCAAGGCCCGGATGATGCGCTTACGGTCGGCGGGATGCAGCCTTGCAGCGGCGGTGGGGTCGATGGCGCGGAGCCTTTCAAGAAGCGCCTCCGTGCCGATCTCGTCCGCTTCGCGCTCCAGCGCCTCGCGTTTTCCTGTGGAGGGCATGGGAGAAAACTCCCGGCCTGCGATCAGACTGTCTGCGTAAAGTCCGGTGCCGCCGCAGATGATGCAGGTTTTGCCCCGGGAGAGAATGTCCTGCAGGCACCTGTCCGCCATGGCGACGTATTTGCCGGCGGAAAAAGGCTCTGCCGGATCGGCAATACCGATCATGTGATGGGGGATCCCCTGCATTTCCTCCTCGGTGGGCTTGGCGGTGCCGATGTCCATGTATTTGTAGATCTGCATGGAATCGCAGGAGAGAACCTCGCCGTTATATGTTTTTGCCAGCTGCACGGCCAGCGCTGTTTTGCCGGAGGCCGTCGGCCCGACGACACAGATAATATTGTCCATGGGTTCTCCTTTCGCGATTTTTCATGTGCGGGATTGCATATGCACTGTAGGGAATGCTGTCCGCAGCGTTCCGCCGCGCCGCAGGCGCGGAACAACTCTTGAAGAAACTTTTGGCTTGTCATGCCTCCGGCGGCCATATTTCTTGCTGTACGGCAAGAAATATGGAAAAGAAGCGTACCAAAGAAAACCACACGGTTTTCTTTGGTATCTTTCCTTTTTGGTCTGTAACTTTCGATAACTGTCCGGCGGCTCGACTCGCTCTCTACGGGCGGTCGCTCGTTCGCCGCAGGTGTTTGCGGATGATATTTGTGACATTTTGGGGAGGGGGAAACGGATTGCCACACCAGTGAGTACGGCTCACTGGTTCGCAATGACACAGAGAAACGGCAAAATGCTACGCCCTCTTGAACTGCTTTTCCAGCTGCTTTTTGGTCAGCTGGATGCAGACGGGTCTGCCGTGGGGACAGTATTTGATATCGTCGCGGGAAAGAACCTCGCACACAAGATAATTGCGTTCTTCCTCTTCCGTATGCCAGCCTGCCTTGATGGCGGCTTTGCAGGCGATGGTGTGCAGGAGCGAATCGCGCAGTCCGTCCGGGTCAAGCGCTTTTCCGGCAAGAAGATCGGCGGCCAGGCTCTGCAGAAGGGCAGCGACATCCTCGATGGCGGTATCGGCAGGAACCTGCCGGATCAGCACGTCACCGTCGCCGAAATCCTCCACCTCAAAGCCGCACCGGGAAAGAAGCTCCTTTTGTTCCAGAACGGCGGCGGCCTCTTCACAGTTCAGCGCCGCGCGAACGGGCGCAAGCAGAAGCTGCGACATGACGGGGTGCTCCTCTGCCTTCAGTTTTTCAAAATTGATGCGCTCATGGGCGGCATGCTTATCGATAAACAGAACGGTCTCGCCCTGCTCGACGATGATATAGCTATCCAAAACCTCGCCGACGATGCGGTAGCTCTGCTCCTGCAGAGAAAGCTCCTGCTGCATCGGTTCTTCGCAGACCGCTGCCGGTTTCTCGGAAACGGCAGGCGCTGCAGCCGGCGTTTCTTTGACGGGTTCTGCAGCAGGTTCTGCCTTCGGTTTTTCTGCGGGCAGAACGAAGCTTTGCTGCAAGGTCGGTTTTTCCTGCGGAGCGGGAGCGGAACCGACGGGCTTTGACGCGGGGATCTGTACGGCCTGTGCTACGACAGGCACGGTCTTTCGCGCAGATTCCTGCGAAACGAGTCTGCGGTATTCCTCTGCCTGCATGGTTTTGTAGAAATTCGGATTTACCGCCGGTTTTGCGGCGGGGGCTGCGGTGGCAGCCGGTTTCGCGGGTTCGGTCGGCGCAGAAACTGCCTGCTTTTTCTCCGGCAGTTTTATCTCGGGCCTTGCGGAGGTCTTCCCCAGCGTGGAGAGAACGGCGTAATGTACCGCGTCAAAGACCTGCTTTTCGTATAGAAACTTGACCTCGGTCTTTGCCGGATGTACGTTTACGTCCACGGCCTCGGCCGGAAGCTCAACCTCCAGCACACAGGCAGGAAAGCGTCCGACCATGATCTGATTTTTGTAGGACTCTTCCAACGCGGTGGAGAGCATCCGGGACTTGACGAAGCGCCCGTTGACGAAAAACTGCTGATAGGTGCGGTTGCCGCGGGTGGCGGTGGGCTTTGTGACAAAACCGCGGACATGGATCTTTTCCCAATGTCCGTTGACTGCGACCATGCCGTTTGCCAGTTCCCGTCCGAACAGAACGTAAATGGCTGCCATGCGGTCACCGTCGCCGGAGGTGGCAAAGACCTCCTGCCCGTCGCGGATCAGGCGGATCGCAGCGTCCGGATGCGCCAGCGCCTGCTGCTGCACGGTGGCGGTGACGGCGGAGCCTTCGGCGGTGTCGGATTTCATGAATTTCATGCGGGCGGGGGTGTTGTAGAACAGATCCCGCACGATGATGGTAGTGCCGTCAGGGCAGCCTGCGGCCTGCTCGTTCGTAATGACACCTGCGTCCAGATGCAGACTGACACCATCGGAGCCGTCGGCTTTTGTCAGCAGATCGATCCGGGAGACGGAGCTGATGGCAGCCAATGCCTCGCCGCGGAAGCCAAGCGTTGTAATGGCGGCAAGATCGTCTTTTGTACGGATCTTGCTGGTGGCATGGCGCAGGAAAGCGGTTCTTGCATCCTCCAAAGACATACCGCAGCCGTCGTCGGTGATGCGGATAAAGCGCATGCCGCCGTTCTGAATTTCCACAGTAATGTGCTTTGCACCGGCGTCAACGGCGTTTTCCACCAGCTCCTTGACGCAGGAAGCAGGACGCTCGACAACCTCGCCGGCGGCGATCAGATCGGCAACGTGCCGGTCAAGCTGTATGATTTTCGGCATGAAAGAACTCCTTTCTCAAAGCTTCAGCAGGCCGTAGGACATGGCGTTGATCAGCGCATGCAGCGTGATGGGCGCCCAGATGGTGTTTGCCTTTTCATAAGTCCAGCCAAGGGCGATGGCTGCCGGGATATAGGGAAGACAGCTGAGAAAAATGTTGAATGCGGGATAGCGGCCGAAGTACTGCCAGTTGTGCATCAGCACGAAAATGAAGCAGGACATGAGATAGGCCAGCACCCGGGAGGTATTGCGCAGAGAACCGAACACCACGCCGCGGATCAGCGTTTCCTCGATGATCGGCGCAAACAGAACGGAAACGATCAGCATGACATAGCGGTTTTCGCTGATGAGCGAGGTGACCGTTTCATCGTTGTAGATGGTGAAATTACCCACCAGCTTTGTAACGGCGAACTGAAGAAGCTTCGTGGAGGCATAATAGAGGACAAAGCCTAAAATCAGCGCCTGCACAAAATCCCAGAAGCCGCTGCCGAAAAAGCGCTGGCGCAGGAAATTGCGGAAAATGATCAGAACGACCGCTAAATTGATAATGAAATAAATCAGATTCAGCGTGATCTGCGTATAGTCGATCGTGAGAAGCCGCAGTACGTACTGGATCATGGGACTCAGCAGCACCAGATAAAACGGCAGCCAAAGCCATCCGGCAATGGTTTCCGCATTTGTAAGATGGTACCCGAGATGGGCAGATGATGCCTTTCGTGCCATGCGGCACCTCCTGATAAGGATTTTTATAGAGTACGGAAGAACTGTTTTAAGTCGTGTCATTGCGAAACCGGTGTCGCAATACTGGTTGCGGCAATCTGTCTACCCGTCCCCTGCAGGGAACGCCGTCCTCGGCGTTCCGCCATGCCGCAGGCACGGAATCAACCCATGACAGTTAACTTTCGGTTGGTCAAGCCTCCGGCGGGATGCTTTCGCTGCACGGCGAAAGTACCCAAAGACATGCCAAAGAAAACCAGATGGTTTTTGGGATGTTATCCTTTTGCCTGAGACGATTACTGCCTGATTGGCGGCTCGACCCGCTCCCTTCATGCAGTTGCTCGCCGCTGATGCCTGCGGAAGAGATTTGCAGAAAATGGGAGCAAAGAAGAATTACAGCATCTGCTTGAGCTTATAAAGCACGTTCATGGCCTCGATGGGGGTCAGCGTTTCCACCGTGACGGCCTCCAATGCGGCGCGCAGCTCGTCCGTGCGCATATCCAGCATGGAGATCTGATCGGAAACGGGGGCGGACTGCTTTGTGACGCGCTCCGGCGCACCGGATTCCAGATCCTTGAGGATCTGCCTTGCGCGGGTAATGATCCGATCCGGCAGACCTGCCAGCTTTGCAACCTCCACACCATAGCTGTCATCGGCGGCGCCGGGGACGATTTTGCGCAGGAAGATCATATCGTCGGCACGCTTTTTGACGGCGATGTTGTAGTTCTTCACGCAGTCAAGCTCCTGCTCGATGTCTGTCAGCTCGTGATAGTGGGTGGCAAAGAGCGTCTTTGCGCCGAGCCGCTTTTTGTCGGCGCAGTATTCCAGCACCGCTCTTGCGATGGCCATGCCGTCAAAGGTCGAGGTGCCGCGGCCGATTTCGTCGAGAATCAGCAGAGAGCGCGGTGTGGCGTTTTTCAGAATGTCCGCCACCTCGTTCATTTCCACCATAAAGGTGGACTGGCCGGAAGCCAGATCGTCGGAGGCACCGATGCGGGTAAAGAGCTTATCGACAATGCCGATGTGCGCCGAGGAAGCGGGGACGAAGGAGCCCATCTGCGCCATGAGAACGATCAGCGCCACCTGACGCATATAGGTGGATTTACCTGCCATGTTGGGGCCGGTGATGATGGCGACCTGACAGCCTTCCGCGCCGAGAGCCGTATCGTTCGGCACGAACAGCGTGTCCTTCAGCACCTGCTCGACTACCGGATGGCGGCCTGCGGTGATGGACACCTCGCCGGAAAGATCGATCTCCGGACGGCAGTAATGGTTGTGGACGGCAACGGCGGCGTAGCTGCACAGAACGTCCAGCTGGGCGATGGCCTGCGCGGTCTTCTGCACGCGCAGGGACTGGTCGGAAACAAAATTGCGCACCTCGCAGAAAAGATCATATTCCAGAGCCGTAATGCGGTCTTTTGCGCCGAGAATGGTGTTTTCCAGCTCTTTCAGCTCCTGCGTGATGTAGCGCTCTCCGTTGGTGAGCGTCTGTTTGCGGATGTATGTATCGGGGACAAGGTTTACCTGCCCCTTGGCAACTTCAATGTAATAGCCGAAAACGCGGTTATAGCCCACGCGCAGATTGCGGATGCCGGTGGCTTCCTTTTCCCGTGCCTCGATGGAGGGAATCAGATTTTTGCCGCCGGTCTGAATCTCGCGCAGACGGTCAAGCTCTTCGTTGTAGCCATCGCGGATCATGCCGCCCTCGCGCACGAGGAAAGGCGGTTCATCGACGATGGCGGTGTCGATGCGCGCTTTCAGATCATCCAGCGTGTCCAGTTCTTCACAGATGGTGCAAAGCAGCGTGGACTGCATACCGGAAAGGCGCTGCTTGATGGCGGGCAGCGTCTGCGCGCCCTGCGAAAGGGCAACCAGATCGCGGCAGTTGGCGCTGCCGGTGACCACGCGGGTCATGACGCGTTCAAAGTCGGTGATCTGCCGGAGCGCAAGGATCAGCTCTTCGCGGTCGATGGTTTTCTTTACCAGCTCTTCCGTGGCAGAAAGCCGCTTGGTGATGGCAGCGGGGGAAAGAAGCGGCCGCTCCATCCAGGCCCGGAGGAGTCTACCGCCCATGGCGGTCTTCGTCTTGTCCATGACCCAGAGAAGACTGCCGCGCTTTTCTTTGGCGCGCATGGTTTCCGTCAGCTCCAGATTGCGCCGGGCCGCCAGATCAAGACCCATGAACTTGCCCGCAAGATAAAAATCCAGCTCGCGGATATGCGGCAGGTCACTTTTCTGCGCATCGCGCAGGGCAAAGAGCAGACTGCCTGCGGCAATGATGACGGCTGGCATGGAGCCGATGCCGAGTGCTTCGGGCGATTTTGCAAACTGCTGGGATACGGCGGCGGTGCAGAAGTCGAAATCGAACTGCGAATCCGTGCCGCGGCTGAGGCAGGCATGCAGACGGTCGGTGACCATGGAATTGATTTCGGCATTTTCCAGCGCATCGCCGCCGAGCAGAACTTCGCTGGGGGCGATGGAGCCAAGCTCATTGCAGACACTCTGCACGGCGTCTGCGCCTTCAAAGAAGGTCGCGCTGAAGCAGCCGGTGGAAACATCGCAGAAGCAGAAGCCGAAACTGCCGTCAAGACCGTAAATACTGGCGTAATAGTTGTTTTTCGATTCCACCAGCATGGAGCTTTCTGTGACCGTGCCGGGGGTGACGATGCGGATGATGTCGCGCTTGACAAGGCCCTTCGCAAGGGCAGGATCCTCCATCTGCTCGCAGATGGCGACCTTATAGCCTTTGGCAACAAGGCGCGCGATATAGCCTTCGGAGGAATGATAGGGCACGCCGCACATAGGGATCTTGTCCTCCGCGGCCTTGTCCTTACCGTGGTCGCGGGAGGTGAGCGTCAGATCCAGCTCGCGGGAGGCAACCCGGGCGTCATCCTCGAACATTTCATAGAAATCGCCCAGACGGAAAAACAGCAGACAGTCGGGGTTCTGCTCCTTGACTGCGTAATATTGCTGCATCATGGGCGTAAGCTCTGCCATAACGGGTACCTCTTTCTTTTGGTTTTGAGATGGATATATGCCATGCGGCGGTAAATATCGAATGAGGGGGCGTAGGGCGTGACGACCCGGCATGCCGATTCCTGGCTCCCCCGGACGGGGGAGCTGGCACGGCGTAAGCCGTGACTGAGAGGGCGAAAACCTCTCCGGCGCGGCATACGCCGCGCCACCTCCCCTATAAGGGGAGGCAAGGGTACAGCGTAATTTCGGTTCTGCGTTTGAAGGCGAAAAAGGTGCGCCAGGCTTATTCCGTCTCGCCGACGAGACTCCAGGTGGTGCAGTCGGTGATTCTGACATCGATGAACTGTCCGATCAGACCATCATCGCCTGCAATGCGGACGAGTCTGCCGCCTTCGGTGCGGGCAGTCAGAGAATCTTCCTCGCGGCCGTCTACCAGCACGCACATGGTCTTGCCGATGTAGGCGCTGTGAATCTCCTGCGAGATGCGGTTCTGTACCTCGCAAAGACGGTCAAAGCGGCGGTTCTTCTCTTCCTTGGGCGTGGGATCGTCCATCTTGGCTGCGGGCGTGCCCTGCCGCGGAGAGAAGATGAAGGTGAAAAGCGCATCGTAGCGCACTTTTTCGATCAGCTTGATGGTATCCTCAAATTCTTCCTCCGTTTCGCCGGGGAAGCCGACGATCACGTCGCTGGTCAGCACCAGATCCGGCATGACGGAGCGGCCGTATTCCACCAGGGACAGATACTGCGCCGAATCGTAATGGCGGTTCATGGCCTTCAGCACCCGGTCGTTGCCGGACTGGAAGGGCAGATGGAACTGGTTGCAGATCTTGGGGTATTTTGCGATGGTATCAAAGAGTTTTTTGCTGGCGTCCTTGGGATGGCTCGTCATGAAGCGCAGCCAGAACTGCCCGGGAAGAGAGGCAATATCCGCCATCAGATCGGCAAAATCTACGCCGCAGTCCAGATCCTTGCCGTAGGAGTTGACATTCTGACCCAGCAGCGTGATATCCTTGTAGCCCGCGGCCACAAGCTCGCGCACTTCCTCCAAGATTTCCTCCGGCTTTCTCGAACGCTCTCTGCCGCGCACATAGGGCACGATGCAGTAGGAGCAGAAATTGTTGCAGCCGTACATGATGGAGACCCATGCCTTGAGGTTGTTGGAGCGCACCACGGGAATGCCCTCGGCAATGTTGCCGGCGGAGTCCTCGGCGGCAAAGATGCGCTTGTTCGTTTTCAGCACATACTGCAGAAGCTCCGGGAAACGCCAGAGCTGATGCGGATTGAAAACGCCGTCCACATGGTGATAGCTTTTCTTGATGCGCTCGACCACATGGGGCTGACCCGCCATGCAGCCGCAGAGGAAAATTTTCTGTCCGGGGTGGCGGTTCTTGGTATGAACGAGTGCGCCGACATTGCCGAAAACTCTCGTTTCGGCGTGTTCGCGGATGGCACAGGTGTTGATGACGATGCAGTCCGCACCCTCTTCGGTATCCACGATCTCATAGCCGCAGCTGACCAGCATGCCGCGGATGCGTTCGGAGTCGGCTTCGTTCTGCTGGCAGCCGTAGGTATCGACAAAGGCACGCGGCGTGCGGTTCTGCGCGGCCCAGTAGGCTTTGATGTTTTCACAGACAGCTGCCTGCGCAGCCAGCTGTTCGGGCGAAATAACGACGGTTCTGTTTTCCAAGGCGGGTTTCCTCCGTATAAACATAACTTGACACTTTATTATATCAAAAAAGAGAGAATAATGCAACGGCAAGACCTCGTACGAAAAAGATTTACAATTTGTTCAGAATGCCCGGTTCGGGAAGAATTGCAATCCTGCGCAGGCTGTGGTAAACTGAACATAATTCTATAATCGGGGTCGTATGCAGATACGCCCTGCAATGAAAAGCGAGGGAAAACCATGATTTGTAAGTATTGCGGCGAGGAACTGGAAGAGGGTGCCGGCTGCTGCCCGACCTGCGGCGCCGCACAGGAAGAGATTTCCGCTGAGGCAGCTGCAGAGAAAGCTGTAGCCGCTGAAGAAGCTGCTGCCGAAGAAACTGCCGCTGAAGAAACTGCTGCCGAAGAAACTGAAAGCGCTGAAACCGATGCTGCAGAAGAGATGGCGGAAGGACCCAAAGCACAGAAAAAGCCTGTAAAGAAAAGCGCTTCCGGCTGGATCCTTGGATGCGCGATCGCGGCGCTGCTGGCTTTGATCTTCATTGCAATTTTCAAGATTTCCGCGGCGAAAATGCAGCAGGCACCGGCAGAGGAGCCTGCCCAGCAGACACAGTCGGACGCGGAAGGAACCACCGTTCCTGCCGACAGCATTTCCTACACAGTCGCGGCTGATGAGCTCACCGATGAGGTCTTAGATAAGGTGGTCGCAAGCTGCGCGGATATGCAGCTCACGAACCGCGAACTGGGCGTTTACTACTGGCAGCAGTATTATAATTTTGCAAACCAGTACGGTCAGTATCTTTCCTATCTGATGGATACGACCGTCGGCTTCGACCGGCAGATGTACGATGAAGAGATGACCTGGCAGCAGGTCTTCCTGGAAGGTGCGCTGAATCAGTTCCGCGGCCTTGCCGCAGTCTGCAAGGAGACAGAGGACGCAGGCTTCTGCCTTTCCGAGGAAAATCAGAGTTATATCGACAGCATCCCCGCTTCTTTGGAGAAAACTGCAAAGTCCTACGGCTTTGAAAATGCGGATGCATATCTGCATGAGGCCTTCGGCCCCGGCGTCGGCATGAAGGAGTATCAGGAATTTGTCCGCATGAACTATCTTGCCGGCTCCTATATCGATTCTCTGGTCGAGGCGGTGGAATATTCCGAGCAGGACCTCAGCGACTACTTTGATCAGAACAGCGATGCCTTTGCCGGTTACGGCATTACGAAGCTGGATAAGCCCAATGTGGATATCCGCCACATTCTGATCATACCCGCCGAGAATGAGAACGGCGAAAAGACAGAGCAGGCCTGGACGGAAGCAGAGCAGAAGATCAATGAAATCGTTGCCCAGTGGGAAGCGGGCGAGATGACCGAGGAGGCCTTCGCAGCACTGGCTGCAGAGCATTCCATGGACGGCAATGCCTCCAGCGGCGGCATCTACACCGATGTGCATCCCGGCCAGATGGTCGCGGAATTCAACGACTGGTGCTTTGCTGACGGCAGACAGACCGGTGACTACGGCCTTGTCAAGACGAAGTACGGCTGGCATCTGATCTACTTCTGCGCCGAGGGCGATGAAATCTACTGGCATACCGTGGCGCAGAGCAAATATCTGAGCGAGCAGGCTGCACAGATTCAGGACAGTCTGGTCGAAAAATATGAGGCAGAGATCAACCTTGATAATGCAGCGATTGCGGATGTGCTGCAGCTGCAGAGAGAGCAGTAAAAAGATACTGCAGGAGATGCTGCGATGAAAAAAATGCTCTTTTTTGTCAATCCGAATGCGGGTCACGCAGAAATCCGGAACCATCTGATGGAGGTTCTGCAGGTCTTTACCGCGAGCGGCTATGAAGTGACGGTGCATCCGACCTCCGGCCCCAAGGATCTGACCCGTCAGATCGCAGCCAGGGCGGAGGGCTATGACCGGATCGTCTGCACCGGCGGTGACGGAACACTCAATGAGGCTGTTTCCGGACTGATGCAGCTGCCGGAGGAAAAACGCCCGCTTTTAGGCTATATTCCTTCCGGAACGACCAACGATGTGGCGTCCTCGCTGGGCCTTTCCCACGATGTTGTCACGGCGGCGCAGGATATCGTCCGGGGCGTTCCCTTCAAAATAGACGTGGGATCTTTCAGCCCGGATCGCTGGTTCAGCTATGTGGCGGCCTTCGGCCTGTTTACCGATGTGCCCTATGACACGCCGCAGCAGGATAAGCGCATTTTCGGCAGTCTGGCATATTTCTTCAACGGCGTACGCGCTTTGAGCGATGTCAAGCCGATCCGCGTCCGTGTCACCTGCGAAGGGATGACGCAGGAGATGGATGTGCTGGATGCGCTGGTGCTTTCCACAACCTCCGTGGCGGGTTTCCATGCACCGAAGGATTTCGGCATCAGCATGAATGACGGCAAGTTTGAGGTTGTATTGGTTCGCAGCTTCAAGAATCTGCTTGATTTCAATGCGGCAGCGACGTGCCTGCTGCGGGAGGAACTGCCGGAGCCCTATTTTGTGACATTCAAAACAGACCGTGTGCAGTTTGAATTTGAAGAGCCGGTTGCCTGGACGCTGGACGGCGAATACGGCGGCAGCATCACGCGGACGGAAATCTGCAACCATCAATGTGCATTGCAGATCATTGTACCGAAATAAGTATTTCTCAACGCCCCGGAGCTTTTCTCCGGGGCGTTTTGCCTGCTTTCTGTCGAATGCTGCCCGGTTTTGCTGTTCATAAATATTTTATTATTCAGAGGTATTGACTTTGGAAATCCATGGTGGTACACTTCGTTTAGCACTCGAGACCAATGAGTGCTAAACAAGAGGGAGGACGCTTATGGAACTGACGGAACGAAAAAAGAAGATTCTGCGAACCATCGTGGATCTTTACATCCGCACGGCAGAGCCAGTGGCCTCCAAGACCATTTCGCAGCTGCCCGGCATGGATTTCTCCTCTGCTACCATCCGCAACGAGATGGCGGAGCTGACAAGCCTCGGCCTTCTGGAGCAGCCGCATACTTCCGCCGGCCGTGTGCCTTCGGCAGCGGGCTATCGGTTCTATGTGGATGAACTGATGCAGGACTACCGGCTGAGCGTGGATGAAACGAAATCCATCAATCAGGAGATGGAGCTGAAGCTGCAGGAGTTCGATAAAGCCATTTCCGCAGTCGGCAAGATAGTCTCCAAGATGACAAATCTCCCGGCTTATGCCGTGGCGGCAAGAAAACCGAACGCCACCGTTAAGCGGTTTGACCTGATCCTGGCCGAGCAAAGCAGTTTTATTCTTGTTGTCATGATGCATGACAATTCGGTAAAGAATAAGCTCATCCGACTGCCGCTGGAAGCGGAGGAAGCGGATCTGAAACTGCTTTCCGCAGTTTTGAATGCAAGTCTGACGGATCTGACGGCGGAGGAAATCACGCCGGATGTTTTAAGCCGTGTGACGAGAAGCGCAGGCCGCTGTGCAGAGCTGGTGCCCGTGATCGTCGATTTCGTGACGGAGCTGCTCGGCGCGCAGCAGAGCGAGGTTTACATGACCGGTCAGGCAAAGCTTCTGACCCAGCCGGAGTACCACGACATCGACAAGGCGCAGGAAATGCTGACGAATCTGGATGAGGAAATCATTTCGAACCTTCCCACAACGCTTTCGTCTAACAGTAAGACGCAGATCCTTGTGGGCCCGGAAAATGTTGCCAAGAGCCTGAAGGAAACCAGCGTGGTCATGACCAAGTTTGATATCGGCGACGGTATGCAGGGCATGATCGGTGTCGTAGGCCCGACAAGAATGGATTACGCACAGATCACCGCAAGACTGAGCTACTTTGCGGAGAATCTGAGCAAGATGTTCGCAAAGCCCGATGCGCCGGCGCTGCAGGAACCCAAAACGAAAGAAGAACCGTGAGAGGTAATGTGAAATGAGCAAGGAAACAAAGGCCGCCGAAGCGGAAGAGGAACTGAAGCAGGAGCAGGCGGAAGCCGCTGAAGAAACTGCTGCAGAAGAAACCGCAGAAACGGCGGAGGAAGAAAAGCAGCCGGAGAAGCAGCCGGAAATTTCCGAGTTGGATCAGGCGAAAGCCGATCTTGCGGCGGAAAAGGATAAATACCTTCGGTTGCTGGCGGAATATGATAATTTCCGCAAGCGCAGTCAGAAGGAAAAAGATGAGCTCTACACCATGATCCGGTCGGAAACGGTGGGCAAGTTCCTGCCGGTCTACGACAATCTGGAGCGGGCGCTCAACCAGCAGACGGCAGACGAAGCCTACAAAAAGGGCGTGGAGATGACCATGACCCAGCTGGTAGGCGTCATGGAAAAGCTGGGCGTGGAGTCCTTCGGTGAGGCCGGCGAGGTTTTTGATCCGGCGCTTCATAATGCAGTCATGCACATCGAGGACGAGAGCTTCGGCGAAAATGTCATTGCTGAAGTGTTCCAGAAGGGCTTTAAGATCGGCGAAAAAGTCGCCCGGTTCGCAATGGTCAAGGTAGCGAACTGAAAACATCAATCTGTAAACAATTAACATTCATATAGGAGGAAATTTATTATGGGTAAGATCATTGGTATTGACCTCGGTACAACCAACAGCTGCGTCGCCGTTATGGAAGGCGGCGAAAGCGTCGTTATTGCAAATGCAGAAGGCAACCGCACTACGCCGTCCGTTGTGGCATTCTCCAAGACCGGCGAGCGCATGGTCGGTCAGGTGGCAAAGCGTCAGGCTGTCACCAATGCTGACCGCACCATCTCTTCCATCAAGCGTCACATGGGCAGCGATTACAAGGTCGTCATTGACGACAAGAAGTACACCCCGCAGGAAATCTCCGCCATGATTCTGCAGAAGCTGAAGGCTGACGCCGAGGCATATCTGGGCGGCGCCGTGACCGAGGCTGTCATCACCGTTCCCGCTTACTTCAATGACGCACAGCGTCAGGCCACCAAAGACGCAGGCAGAATTGCCGGTCTGGAAGTCAAGCGTATCATCAACGAGCCGACGGCTGCCGCGCTGGCATATGGCGTAGATAAGGAAGCCGAGCAGAAGATCATGGTCTATGACCTCGGCGGCGGCACCTTCGATGTATCCATCCTTGACATCGGCGACGGCGTCATCGAAGTTCTGGCAACCGCAGGCAACACCCATCTCGGCGGCGACGATTTCGACGAGTGCATCATGAAGTGGCTCGTTGAAGAGTTCAAGAAGGCAGAGGGCATCGACCTCTCCGGCGATAAGGTCGCCATGCAGCGTCTGAAGGAAGCAGCTGAGAAGGCAAAGATCGAGCTGTCCGGCGTGACCTCCTCCAATATTAACCTCCCGTATATTACCGCTGACGCTACCGGCCCCAAGCATCTGGATGTCACCTTGAGCCGTGCAAAGTTCAACGAACTGACTGCGCATCTGGTTGAAGCAACCACCGGCCCCGTCAAGCAGGCTATGAGCGACGCAGGCCTTACCGCAAACGACATTTCCAAGGTTCTGCTGGTCGGCGGCTCCAGCCGTATCCCCGCTGTGCAGGAAGCAGTCAAGAAGCTCACCGGCAAGGAAGGCTTCAAGGGCATCAACCCCGACGAGTGTGTAGCAGTCGGTGCAGCCATTCAGGGCGGCGTTCTCGGCGGCGACGTCAAGGGCCTGCTGCTTCTGGACGTCACTCCGCTGTCGCTTGGTATTGAGACCATGGGCGGCGTGTTCACCCGTCTGATCGACCGCAACACCACCATCC
>JAEDIZ010000084.1 GCA_016296635.1 Oscillospiraceae bacterium | reverse complement strand
CACGCGCCAGCCTGCCTCGCGGGCATCGCAGATTTTCTCCGAAACCTTTTCTACGATGGCCTCCGCTTCTTTCGTGCCGAGTGCGCCGGTGATAAAGTCGTTTTGCATATCGATGACAGCCAGAACATTCATAGGTTTGCCTCCCAATCGTGTGCAGTATGTTGTTGCGCATCATTATAACATACTTTTGCCAATTCTGCGACATTTTTTTGTTGACTTTTCCATTTCATAAGACTATACTGCAATAAATAAAAAATTTTATATAAATATTATGATATAAAAGGACGGGATCGTCATGCTTCAGCAAAGTATTCGGCATCTTTATCGCATTCTGCGGCTCAACAGCTACCGACAGATGTTCGGCGCGATTCAGGAAAAAAGCGGCAGCCTCAGCGCAACGGAAGCTTTTTCTGCGGATATCATCAATCTTTTGGGAGAGCCGACGCTGGGACAGTTTGCGGACACGATCGGCATTTCACAGCCGAATGCAACCTATAAAGTCAACAATCTGGCAGCAAAAGGCTATGTTGAGAAAATGATATCCGAATCTGACCGCCGGGAAGTCCGACTTCGGACGGCGGGGAAATTTGATCATTATTTTTCTGAAAGTGATGAAAAGGTGGAGGCTGCCGTACAGCAGCTGAAAACCAATTATTCGCAGGAGGAGATTGAAACGGCAACGCGTGTTCTCAATGCGTTGCTTGCGGAACTGGAAGGAGCGTAAACAATGGATCTTTTTGAAAAATGTTATAAGACATCCATGGTGGACGAGGTTCGTGAAATGGGGATTTACCCTTATTTTCATGCGCTGGAATCAAAACAGGATACAGAGGTCATCATGGAAGGTAAACGCCGCATCATGCTCGGCTCCAATAACTACCTCGGGCTGACGACCTGCCCTGCCGTTATCGAGGCAGGCGTAAAGGCCTATCAGCAGTTCGGTTCCGGATGCTCCGGCTCCCGATTCCTCAACGGCACGCTGCTGCTGCATCTTGAACTGGAAAAAGAACTGGCAGAATTTCTGCATAAGGAAGCTGTCGTAACCTTTTCTACCGGTTTTCAGTCCAATCTCGGCATTATCAGCGCCCTTGTCGGTATGCATGACTATGTAATCATGGACCGCGAAAATCATGCGAGTCTGTATGACGGCTGCAGGCTGTCCTATGGCAAGATGCTTCGCTATTTCCACAATGACATGGAAGACCTTGAAAAGAAGCTGCAGAAGGTTCCGGAGAGTGCAGGCTGTCTCATCGTGACGGACGGTGTATTCTCCATGGGCGGCGACATTGCGAATCTGCCGGAGATCTGCCGGCTGGCAAAAAAATACGGCGCGCGGGTGATGGTGGACGATGCCCACGGCCTCGGCGTGATCGGCGAGGGCGGCAGAGGCACGGCAAGTTTCTACGGACTGGAGGATGAGGTCGATATCTACATGGGCACCTTCTCCAAATCGCTGGCATCTCTGGGCGGTTATATGGCCGCTTCGGAACGCGTGGCGGAATATGTGCGCCACAATTCCAGACCCTTCATCTTTTCTGCCTCTATCCCGCCCGCAAACTGTGCGGCGGCATTGGCGGCGCTGCGGCAGCTGAAGGCAAGACCGGAGCTTGTGGACACGCTGCAGGGTAATGCACGCTATATGCGGCAGAAGCTGGATGAAAAGCATATCAGAATGCGCCCGTCCAACGGCGGCTGCGTACCCATCGTGCCGATCTATACCTATGAAGAGATCCCGACGCTGACCATTGCCAAGGACCTTTATGATCATGGCGTGTACGTCAATTCCTCTCTGCCGCCTGCGGCAGCGCCCCATGAATGCCTGCTGCGCACAAGCCTGATGGCAACGCATACCCATGCGCTGATCGATGAGGCTGTGGAAATCATTGCAGAGGTTCTCGGGAGGTATGAACTGTGAGCAGGATCTGCGTCATTACGGGCGGAACCTCCGGCATCGGAAAAGCAACGGCACAGGCTCTTCTGCAGCGTGGCTGCACGGTCTATGAGCTGAGCCGCCGGGAAGAAGGACTGGAGGGTACGCACCATATCCGCGCCGACGTGACAGATGAAGCGCAGCTGACCCGGGCGGTGGAGGAAATCGTCAGCCGGGAGGGACGCATCGACGTACTCATCAACAACGCAGGCTTCGGCATCTCCGGGGCGGTGGAGTTCACCGAGACGGCGGATGCACTGCGGCAGTTTGATGTTAACTTTTTCGGCATGGTGCGCATGAACCATGCGGTACTGCCGGTTATGCGCAAGCAGGGCGGCGGCAGAATCGTCAATCTTTCCTCTGTTGCAGGAGCGATTCCCATTCCGTTTCAGACCTATTACTCTGCTTCCAAGGCGGCGATCAACAGCTATACCATGGCGCTGGCCAATGAGGTGCAGCCCTTCGGCATCGAGGTTCTGTGCGTGCAGCCGGGCGATATTTGCACGGGGTTTACTGCAGCGCGGCAGAAGCTCAACGCAGGGGATGATGTTTACGGCGGCAGAATCTCCCGTTCCGTTGCCGGGATGGAGCATGATGAGCAGACCGGCATGCGGCCTGAAACGGCGGGGGCTTATATCTGCAGGATTGCGCTGCGGAAAGGAGTCAGGCCGATCAATACCATCGGCTTTTCATACGGCTTTCTCTGCGTTCTTGCAAGGATTCTTCCGCAGAAGCTGCTGAATTTTCTGGTTGGACTTCTTTATGCAAAATAATCGGACGCCCGTCCTGCAGAAAAGGACGGGCGTTTCCATTAAACTCCGTAATTCTCGGTGCGGCAATATCAGCCGGATATAAATTGCTCAATTTTGGAAAAATAGAGTCTATACGGCGAATGTCAGAACTTTGCCACAAAACTGCTGCTATCGACATTTATTGTAAAGAGACCGTAGAATCAACAAGATAAACGGTTTTCCTGAGAACAGAAGTTGAAAAAAACAGAATTGACACGGAGTAATCATTGTGTATAATAAACTAAATCAAAAAACAAGGAGCTTGTCAGCTGCGCTGACCGGCGTTTGACGAAATACAGAAATAACCGGGGGAGCATAGTTATATGAGTGAATTATCGGAACGAATTGTTCAGGAAACCGAAGCAATGCTGCATTTTCAGCAGGATGAAACACTGCAGGAGACAACACCGCAGCGGCTGCATGAATGCCTTGGAAGAGTTTTGATGATGGAGATCAACGACCGCTGGACAAAGACGAAGCGCCGTCAGGCATCCGGCCGCCGTGCATTCTATTTTTCGGCTGAATATCTGGTCGGCAGACTGGTCTACTCTAATCTGTTCAATATGGGTATTCTGGAGGATGTCCGGCAGTCCTTCCTTGAAAAGGGCGTGGATCTTGCCTGCCTGGAAGAGATCGAAGATGCAGCGCTCGGTAACGGCGGTCTTGGCAGACTTGCAGCCTGCTTCCTGGACAGCGCCGCCAGTCTTGACCTACCGCTGACCGGCTACGGCCTGCGCTACCGCTTCGGCCTTTTCAAGCAGACCTTTGAAAACGGCCGCCAGCGTGAGAATGCAGATGACTGGACAAAATTCGGTGATCCGTGGTCGCACCGCCGCGACAAGCTGGCGGTCAAGGTGCGTTTTGCCGATCAGACAGTCAACTGCGTTCCTTACGATATGCCGGTCATCGGCTATCAGAGCGAAACCGTCGGCACACTGCGTCTGTGGCAGTGCGAGGCAGAGGAAGAACTGAACTTTGATGCGTTCAATGCGCAGGACTATGTCAAGGCACTGGAGACCAAGAACAAGGCGGAGGATATTACCCGCGTTCTGTATCCCAACGATTCTACATGGGAGGGCAAGAGGCTTCGCATCAAGCAGCAGTATGTCATTTCCAGCGCAAGTCTGCAGGATATTCTGCGCGACTATCATCAGGCCCACGGCGCGGATCTTTACAGACTGCCGGAGTTTGCTGCGGTGCAGCTCAATGATACGCACCCGGCCATGTCGATTCCCGAACTGATCCGGCTTCTGCAGCTGGAGGGCATGGACTTTGATGCTGCCTTCGAGATTGCGTCACGGGTATTTTCCTACACGAACCATACCGTCATGTCCGAGGCACTGGAGAAGTGGGATATGGAGCTGCTGCGCTCCGTTGTGCCGGAGATCTGCGATATCATCGAGAAAATTGATGCCAGACTGAAGCGGGAGCTGCCGGACAGCGGCCTTTTTATCATCCGTGACGGTCAGGCGCATATGGCAAATCTGTCTGTCTATGTTTCTACGGCAGTCAACGGCGTGGCACAGATCCATTCTCAGATTCTGAGGGACGATCTGTTCCGCGACTGGTATGCGGTCTATCCCGAACGCTTCCAGAACAAAACCAACGGCATCACGCCGCGCAGATGGCTGGGCCTTTCCAACCCGGAGCTTTGCGGTCTGATCGAAAGCCGCATCGGCGGCGGATTCCTGAAGGATCTTGACAGGCTGCAGGAACTGAAAAACTGCATGGATGATATGACCATCAAGCAGTTCAACGCCATCAAACTGGAAAAGAAAAAGCAGCTTTGCAAGATTATCGAGGAAAAAGAGCATGTCCGTCTTGACCCGGGCTTCGTGTTCGACGTGCAGGTCAAGCGCCTGCACGAGTATAAGCGGCAGCTGATGAATGCGTTGAGCGTCATGGACATCTATCTGAGTTTGAAGGACGGCAGCCTGCAGGACTTCACGCCGACGGCGTTCATCTTCGGGGCAAAGGCGGCACCTGGCTATCGCCGTGCCAAGGCAATCATCCGCTATATCAACCGCCTAGCGTGGCTTGTCAACAACGACCCCGCTGTAGCGGATAAGCTCAAGGTTGTCTTTGTGCAGAACTATAATGCCTCCTATGCAGAGCATATCATTCCTGCGGCGGATATTTCCGAGCAGATCTCTCCGGCAGGCACGGAGGCTTCTGGCACCGGCAACATGAAGCTGATGCTGAACGGCGCGGTGACACTCGGTACCATGGATGGCGCAAATGTGGAGATCGTGGGCGAGGCCGGCATCGAGAATGAATACATTTTCGGCGCAGGTGTGGAAGAACTGAATTCGATTCGCAGCAGCTACAATGCGCGCTCTATCTATGACAATGACTGGCGCGTACGCCGCGCAGTCAACACGCTGGTGGACGGCACGGTGGAGACGGACGAAGAACTGCACGAACTGTTTACCGCGCTTCTTGACGGCGCCAGCTGGCACAGAGCAGACCATTACTTCGTGCTTTACGATTTTGCCGGCTACCGCGAGGCAAAGCTGCAGGCCAACAGAGATTATCGCGACAGAATTGCCTTCGGTAGAAAGTGCCTGATGAATGTGGCGAGCGCAGGAAAGTTCTCTTCTGACCGCACGATCCGGCAGTATGCTGAGGAGATTTGGAAAATCAGATAAGAAGCCGGAAAGACGTTCAGACCGGATTTATGAAAGCAGCGCCTTGCGTTTTGCAGGGCGCTGCATCTTTCTTCTGACCGAAAAAACTGCATTTTTTTTCTGCGATTGGAGCGATACGGATGCAATAGCATTGCATTTTCCTGCCAAATGGTGTAAAATAGTGAAAATACAGACAAAAAACAATCAGGTTTGGAGGCAAACGGTGTGTTTGACTATCTGATCATGGGAGGTACCGTGATTGACGGTACCGGTGCCGAACGCTTTTGCGCAGATGTGGCGGTAAAGGACGGCAAGATCGCAGCACTCGGCAATCTGACGGGAGCAAAGGCGGAAAGAATCATCGATGCCGGCGGAAAACTGGTGAGTCCGGGCTTCATTGATATTCACCGTCATGCGGATGCGGCGGTTTTCCGCGCAAAGTTCGGCGAGCTGGAACTCTCGCAGGGACTGACAAGTATTGTCAGCGGAAACTGCGGCCTTTCTACGGCGCCCTGCGGCGGGGAACACCTTGCACAGATCTGCAGATATCTGTCTCCCGTGACCGGTGAACCGGCGCAGGCGGCACAGCCGTCGCTGGCGGCGTATTATGACCTGGTTCGGGATAGAAAGCTGCCGGTGAACGTCGGTATGCTGGCAGGACTCGGCACGATTCGCGCCTGCTCAGCGGGATACGATACGCTGCATCTGGATGCAGCACAGATAAAAACCGTGCATGAAATGCTGGAACAGGCGCTTTCTGACGGTGCGCTGGGTGTATCGCTTGGCTTGGGTTATGCACCGGAGTGCTTTTTCAGCACGCAGGAGTTGATCGAGGCGCTGCAGCCTCTGAAGGATTCCGGCTATCCGATCACGGTCCATATGCGGCAGGAGGGAAGCGGCGTTGTCGGCGCACTGCAGGAGATGATCAATGTCGCCCATGCATTGCAGACTCCGGTGGAGATCAGTCATCTCAAGTCCATCGGCAAGGCCAACTGGCGCAAAACCACGCCGCAGATGCTGGAGCTTCTGCGTATGGCAAGAGAAGACGGCGTAAAGATCACCTGCGACGCCTATCCCTATACGGCAGGCTCCACGCAGCTGGTGCATGTGCTGCCGCCGGAATGTCAGCAGGGCGGACTGGAGGAGCTGAGCCGGAATCTGCTGGATCCCGCGTTCCGCGAGAAGCTGAGAGCGCGCATGGAAACCGGTGACGATTTTGAGAATATTTCACTTCTGGCAGGTTGGGAAAATGTGGTTGCTTCCAGCATAAAAGGAGACGAAAACAAACGCTTTGAGGGAAAGAGCATTGCAGAAATCGCTGCTTTGACAGGAAAAGATCCCTTTGCTGCCTGCTTTGATCTGCTGGCGCAGGAGCATTGCGATGTGACCATGATCGACTTTGTTACCTGCGATGAAGATATTGCGACGATTTTGCAGGACGAAACAACCTGCGTGATCTCCGATGCCACTTATCCCACCTCCGGCATGCTGCATCCGCGGGTATACGGCACATTCGCAAGCCTGCTTGCAACATGGGTGCGGGAAAAGGGTGTGCTGTCAGCGGAGCAGGCAATCGCCAAGATCACAAGTCTGCCTGCCGCCCGTCTCGGCCTAGCAGGAAAGGGCAAGCTGATTCCCGGCATGGACGCGGATATCAATGTGTTTGCATTGGAGAATATCCGTGCCAACAGTACCTATCGTGAACCGGAGCTTCTTGCATCCGGATTCGATTATGTGATGGTTGGCGGCGTTGCTGCGATTGAAGAAGGAAAGCTGACGGGCAGAACCGGCGGTTCAATCCTTCACAGATAAAGATAACAATGCAAATAGGACGCACCCGATCGGGTGCGTCCTTTTTTACGTTTGCTGTTTATTCGGTTCTCAGTGCGACGACCGGATCCTTGCGGGCTGCGATGCTGGATGGGATAAGGCCTGCAATGAAGGTCAGAATCATGGAAATGATAACGAGGATGACACCTGCCTGCGGCGGCAGTTCAGCTCCCAAAGAGGAGATGCCTGTCAGATGCTGGACAATGATATTGATGGGAATGATCAGCAGCAGCGTCAGCCCGATGCCGATGGCACCGGCAATCAGACCCTCGATCAGCGTTTCGGCATTGAATACACGGGAAATATCGCGCTTGGAGGCGCCGATGGCACGCAGAATACCAATTTCTTTGGTGCGTTCCAAAACGGAAATGTAGGTGATAATGCCGATCATGATGGAGGATACGACAAGGGAAATAGACACGAATGCGATCAGCACATAGGAAATGGCATTGATGATGGTGGTAATGGAGCTCATCAGAAGCGCCACATAGTCGGTGTAGGAGATAGCGCTGTCTTCGTCGACGGTATCGTTGTAAGCCTTGATTGCATCGGCGATTGCATCCTTGTCAGAGAAGGTTGCAGCGTAAATGTTGATGGATTTGGGGCTGCCGTAATCTACAGCACCGAGCAGCTTCATGTTGTCATCGTAGCTGCCATCAGAAACGACTGCAGGCATGAAATTGTCATAAAGCCACACGTACTGTTCATCCGTGACAGCCTTGACTGTGGGAGCGGCAGGCTGCATGGCGGATGCGGCTTCGGCGTTCATTGCGGCAAGTGCAGCAGGATCCATACCTGCCATAGCAGCAGGATCCATACCGGCAAGAGCTGCCGGATCCATGCCTGCAAGAGCTGCCGGATCCATACCGGCAAGTGCAGCAGGATCTGCGGAAACCTGCTCGGCGGGGGCTTCGGGGATTTCGTCCGCGGGATCCATGGACATGGCAAGCTCCAGCGCAGAGGACAGATCGTCACTGGACATGGCGGCCAGCTGTGCCTGCACACCGGCAGCATATTGCTGACTGACCTGCTCACGGATCGATTCTTCCACATAGCCGAAGAGTGTTTCGTCATCCATCTGCGCGATGTAGGAGCTGACGGTGGCGGCGTCCACGTTCATCTGTGTGGCGTAGGTATCAATAACCTGCTCCTCGATGGTTTCCCGGCTCAGACCGTCCATCTGCTGGGAAACGATCGTGCTGAGATAGTCCTCGGAGGGAACGGACATCATAGCGGTGTAGATATCCGCGCGTTCTGCGGCGGAAAGCGTGGTCAGATACTCGGAAATATCAGCTTTTTTCTGTTCATCGGAGATAAAATAGTCGTCGGTCAGGAACGGAAGACCGAGGATGACGTCGGTTTCGGGATCATCCTGCTGTTTCTGCAGAATTTCGATATCCTGCGTTTTATCAATCAGATAGTCGGTCAGCGCGGAGGTGTAGCCGATGGCACCGGACATCATGGAAGATACGGCGTCCTCATTCGGACGCAGAATGCCGACGATCTTCACGGTCGTGCCGATGGTGTCAGAATTGTAGAGGAAGTCCATGCCGGCGTCGGTGGTGCTGATATCGGAGGTTTCCGAAGGAGTTGTACTGCTGTCTTCGGATGATGTTTCGGAAGTTGCGCTATCGCTGTTTACAGATTCGTTTGAAGAGACGGGGGAAGAACTTCCGGATGTACCCGAAGTAT
>JAEDIZ010000083.1 GCA_016296635.1 Oscillospiraceae bacterium | reverse complement strand
TTTTCCTACATTAGGGGGCTTTTTGTCTATTGTCCGTTTTTACTGGACCTGTTCACTTCCTCTTGGCTGCTTTTTTCTGGTAGTTCGTATTTTTTTATCCTTGGTGAAAACCCGAGAGCTTTTCTTTCGCTCAAATCATGGAGGAACCGCCGGTTACGATCCAGCAGGCCAACATCGCAATGGTCAGCGCTCCGGTGTAGACATTGCCGGTACGGCGATAGATATAGGTTCCGAGGACGCTGAACACCAGCACCTGCGGAACAAAGAGAATCATCAGCGACATGAAGGGGCCGCCGAAGGTGAAGCCGAACAGCAGATCGGCGCCCGGGCCGAGATCCATAAAGAACGGGATGTACTCCAGCAGAACCAGCAGCAGAACGCCGCCGATCATCTGCAGCGCAATACGCCACCAGCTGCCCATGAAGCCCTTAAAGCCAGGTCTGTAGGCGGCTTCGGTGCGCATGGATGCCATGATCTTGCTGTTGTTCAGAATGAAGAACAGCGCAAAGATAGGAATGTACACGCCGAACTGACCGAGTCTTGTCAGGTTGAAGCTCTTGAAGAAGGGCCAGATGAAGCGGAAGTCCAGCATGAAGACCCGCTCACAGATGGTAACCAGAATATAGACAAGACCGACCATGCAGACGCTCAGCAGCAGACCGCGTCCGAAAATCCCCCAGCCCATTTTATCGGGTGCTTCCGCGGAGCCGAGACCCATGGAATACCATCCGTCCGTCACGCCGCGCTTCTTTGCCTTCTTGTATCCAACGATCGATGTAATCAGCATCACAAGGATCAGCAGGCCGTACCAGGAAACGAAGCCGTTGCCGACCGTCATACGGAAGATATTCTCCGGCAGCGGCAGCAGGCCGTGACCTAACTGGGTCATGAACGGATAGGTCGCAAAGGCCAGAAGCACGGTAATAATTGCACCGCGGGTCCATGCCTTCTTGCTCTTGATGCCGTCTTTGGAGGGAAGCGGCTGTGCAGCTTTTTTGAATACCGGCAGACACAGCAGCAGCTCCATCAGCGGAAGCATGGCCGCCAGCGCCAACAGCATGGCTGCCAGAACCAGATTTTCCTTCTTCATGGCAACCTGATCGGTGGGAGCAATGGAGGTATCCAGGCCGATGGTGTCTGCAAACCACTCCATCGCTGTGGCAAGGCCGTGAGCATTGTGGGTGGTCAGACGGTGGTTGGTCATAAGAAGCTCCATACGGCGGGCCGAGCCGTCAGAGAAGCTGCCGAAGGTCTCGTTCCATGCAGCCTTGTCCGCAGTCGTGCCGAGGAACTCGGTACGAAGGTCGGAGCGAAGCAGCTCGTCATTGACGACCATCTTGTAATCGCGGAAATAGCTGAACTCATCGTATTTAGCCTGCAGCAGAAGCACATTGTTGAAGTGGATGTTTTCTGCGTCATAGGCGCTGTCGCGGAACAGCTCGCCGCACTGCAGCACTGTTGCCTTCGGTTCGATGTCGGTGCCGGAATAGGCCGCTGCCACCGTCCAGGATGACCACGTGCCCATGGAATGTCCGCTGACTGCCAGTTTCGTATTGTCTACGCAGTCCATATCCGCCAGAACCGCATAGGCAGCGATGCCGCCGGCGGAGGAATCCGTGACACAGTTGCCCGCGTCATCGGTGGTGTAATGCTCATCAAAGAACGACAGGTTGGAGAAGTTCATCATGATCTTATAGCGGGTCTGACCGCCGATGGAAACGAAGGTTCCGTCGGCTTCGCTGTCCTCGCCGAAGTTCACGGTGACTTTGTGGTTGACATAACCCCTATTCAAGAGGCCGGGTTCCGTCTTGCCGTGACCGTATTCATCGATGGCAAGAACCACTGCGCCGCGGCGGGCCAGTTCAATGGCGTATGCCGCGCAGGTCTCGTGGTCGTTCTGATAGCCGTGCAGCAGCAGAACGCCGGGAGCGGGATTTGCGCTGGTAGCGGTTTCCGGAACGTAGAGCTTATAGGCAAGATCGCCTGCATCGGTTTCAATGATGCCCTCGGTCACGGTCGTTTTTCCGTTGTTGGTCTGGATGCAGTTTGCAATGCTCATACAGACGATCGCCGCCGCCACAAACAGGACCAGCAAAACTGCCGAAAGCTTTGGATTCTTTTTCATATCTGTATCTTCCTTTCTGCGGCGCACCGATAAGTGCGCCGCACAGATGGAAACTTATTTTACGACCGGAACCTCGAGCGTCACGTCACCCAGAGGATAGGTGCAGCAGGGATGGATCCAGCCGAACTTTCTGTCGGCCTCGCGTCTGCCGTCAGCGCTGGCGGGGACATAGACCTCACCGGACACCAGTCTGGAATGGCACCAGCCGCATTCGCCGCTGCGGCAATGGGACGGGGCATGGATACCGGCCTGCTCCATGGCCTGCAGGAGCGTCTGCTCAGCACGGCAGGAAACCGTCTTTTCTTCGCCGTTCACGATGGCCGTGACCTGATAGGTCTTGCCGGCAGCTTCCTGCGGATAAGCAGCATCGCCGGTGGGATCGCCGTATTCGCCGCCCAGCTCAAAGCGGACTCTGCGCTTCGGAAGCCTAAGCTTCTGCACTTCCTTTTCGAGGAAACGGTACATGGCCTTGGGGCCGCAGACAAATACGGAATAGTCCTCTGCGGGTGCATACTTCTGAATCAGCTCTGCCGTCAGGAAGCCGTTTTCGAAGCCTTCCTTCTGCTCATCGGAAAGGACGTGGACGACCTTGACCTTGCCGTTAGAGCGCGCTGCGATCTCATCCAGCTCCTGCTTGAGCAGGATGCTGTCCGCATTCCGGCTGCCGTAGAGGATGGTAAGGTTAAAATCTTCGATGCCGTCAGCAATGGCGCTTGCCATGGAGCAGAACGGCGTGATGCCGCTGCCGCCTGCCAGAGCAATGACATTCTTCGCGTCGCGCAGGCCCTGATAATAGAATTCACCGAGGGGGCCGGAAAGGATGGCCTTGCCGCCCTCTTTCCAGTTTTCCAGAATGTACTCGGAAGCCTGACCGCCCTTGGTGTGCTTCACGGTCAGCGTATAGCTTGTATTCTCTTCACCCAGCGCCGCCTTCGGGCCGGAGCAGATGGTATAGGGCTTGCAGGCGGTAACGCCGCTCATATCCAGCGCTACACTTACATACTGGCCGGCACGGAAATATGCCATGGCCTTCGTGCCTGCCTCTTCATCCGGAACGAGCGTGAAGGACTTGGCATCGCCGTAATCGACGACCTTTGCAATTTTCACGAACTGCGCAGCCGGATGCAGGGCCTTTGCCAGTCTGTTGACATTATAGATGGAAGTCGGAATCGTATCGGCAGCTTCTTCGATCTTTGCGTTTCTGGTCTTGACTTCTCCGAGGAAGGGGCCGACGCTCAGACCCTTCAGGGCTTTTTTGTCGTAATTGTATTTTGCCATCTTACTTGCCCTCCTTCATGTCTAAGAGCGTATACCGCGCCTGCTCGGCACCGGACATATACGCCTGACTGTAGCCGTCCATCTGCGTGCCGTGGCCGCCGCAGAAGCGTAGGCCCTTGATGGTATAGTCGAGCTTGTGGCCGGACTGGACACGGGGGAACATGCCGTCCCAGGTGCGCGGCTCATAGCCGTAAACGTCGCCCATGGGCGTGCCGAGGTATCTTGCCCAGGTGACGGGCAGGGCTACTGCGATTTCCTCGATATGATCACGCAGGTTGATGCCGGCGACCTTCTCGAAATGGGTCACGGTTTCCTCTGCGATACGATCCTTGAGCTTGAAGTAGTCTTCCTCGGTCACATCCTTGAAGGCATCCTCAGAATAGAACTTCGCAAACTGCACCATGCAGGTACCCTTGGGCGTGCAGTCGGGAATGGCCTCGTTGATGATGGTAACGCAGTAATCCTCGTGGGTATCGATGGAAGCGGAATGCAGATACTGCTGATGGGTATCGCCGGTGGAGCGTACGAAGGTATCGTAGGCCTTGAAGCCCAGCTCCTCATAAGGGATGTCCAAGCCAAGGTAGACCGTAACGCAGCACTGACCAAGCTTGCGTGCGTTCATGAGTTTACGGTCACGCAGCGGAACCTCCTTCGGGTCGACCATGCGGTCAAACACCACCGTCGGCATCAGGTTGGAAATAACGCGCTCGCAGGCGATGTATTCGCCGTTCGCCAGCTCCACGCCATGAACAGCGCCGTCTTTCACATCGATCTTCGCAACTTCCGTGTTGTAGCGAATCTCGCCGCCCATCTTGCGGATGGCCTGATCGAAGGCCATGGCGATCTCATGGCTGCGATGCTTTGCGATCCAGGGTTTTCTGAAAACGTATGTGTAGGTCATGAAAGCATAGACGGCGAAGCTCATGTTGGTGGAATCCGCGGCAACGTAGTCCCAGTAGGATTCGATCAGTTCTCTCGCCTTGTCGGGCATACCGAGTCTGCGGAGCATATCGTCCGTGGTCATCGGCACCAGCTTCATCAGATCGTGATACTTGAGGAGCATTTCCACCTTGGCAGGAGGAGAGGGCTCATTGTTATGCGCTGCCAGCCAGTCAACGCCGTCCACCAGCATACGGCCCATTTCCAGGAAATCCGTCACGCTCTTGCGGCAGCCGGGCACCTGACGCTCCATCTCATCGATGAAAGCTTCTTCGCCCACGGGCATGGTGGCATCAAAGCCCATTTTTGCATCGGTATTGATGGAACGGAAGGCCTCGTTGACGCCGACCCATTCCACATCCAGTCCATAGCTGTCCAAAAGCTTGCGGACAGCACCGGCGGTTTCACCCTCACCCATCTGACACATTTCATGCAGGGTGGCTTCAAATTCAAAACGACCGCGGCGGAAGCTGGTTCCACAGCCGCCGGGCAGATTGTGCTTCTCCAGAAGCAAAACCTTCTTGCCCGCTTTGGACAGATACGCTGCCGCAGAAAGGCCGCCGTTGCCGCCGCCGACAACGACCACATCATACTGCTTATCTTGCATGGATTTCTTTTTCTCCCTTCCCCTTTCTGGTTGTTTTATGCTTTTTTATTATACCATTTTATTGAAAATTTCGCAAGATTTTCCTGTGATTTCCACACAAAAAAGCAGCAGAGAAAGGAGTACTCTCTCTGCTGTCGTTTTTTATTTCGTGATTTCCAGCACCTGCTTCAGAATGCGAAGTGCGGATTTTTCCATTGTGATTCGATCCGGAGTCTGCTCGTATCTTGCGCCCCCGGTCATAAACATTCCGGTGTAATGCCAATCGAGGATCATGGACTTCACCAGAAGGCTGTCCTCTCTGACGCTCTTTCCGCCCACTGCACTTTCCGGCAGCAGGCAGACCTTTGCATTGCTGCCGGCGATTTCCAGTGCCAGACCTTCCAGCTCCCGGAAAGCCGCCTGCGAAAGCGCTTCACACGAGGCAGCATCGGATGCGCGAAGCACAGCTGTGCAGCCGCCCTTCACACCGCCAAGAAGAGACATGGCAAGAATGCCGCAAAGCACCGGATCCTCCGACCAGATCTGCTCTGCATGTTCCCCGGGTCTTCTTGCAAGCTGCACGCCGGGTGCCATCCAAAGCTGCACGCCGTATTCACGCATCTCGAGGGCAATCGCCTGTCCTACCGTGCGTGCGGTATCCGGATCAAAAGAGCATGCAAGCAAGCTTGCCGCCGGGAACGCCGTCAGATTTCGGCGCAGCGTCACCTCATCGTCATCGTCGCGTTCCTCCTTCTCCAGATGCAGACCTTCGCTGCCGTATGCAGCCGTCAATGCAGGAATACCGTAGTGTTCCATACCCGGGATTTGGAAGCATCCTGCCTTCGGGATCCGGCTGTAGCTGTTTGTGAGGAACTCAAGCTCCGTATCGTCCATGCAGGCGATCAGCTGGAACAGATTGCAGGTTCCGTTCCGGACTTCACCGAGAGTATGGAACTCGCCATCGCTGCGGCAGCCGGAGAAAACACTGCCCTTTTTCCGGCTGCGCCGCGGCAGATTCCGGTCGGAGAAACGGATGGCAACCTTTCTCGCCGCTTCAAGTTCCTCTGCCTGACCGGGGTAGGAATATTCGTTTCCGTCTCTCAGGCGGGATTCTTCCCCATCAAAGCGCATGGGCGTTGTCGCCTGCACGACTGCACTGCGTGTCACACGAATGGAGCCTGCCACCAAGGTCGCGCGGCTTGACGTACCAACGCGGATATCATAGAAGCCTTCCTGCAGCACAAAAGCAGAGGCCTCCTCGCGGAAACGGGAAAGCTCCGTAATCGGGAAGCGCAGCTGCACCGTTTCACTCTCACCGCTCTGCAGCACCTTCGTGCGCTTGAAGCAGTCCAAAATCCAAACGGGCATATCCCGCTCCGTATCCGGGTAGGATACATAAACCTGCACCAGCTCCGAAGCCGGCCACTTGCTGCCAGTATTCATAACCTCTGCCGTGACGGTCACATCGCAGCCGTCGAGTCCGGCAGACACGGCGCCGAATTCGCATTTTCCGTAGGTCTGTCCGTAGCCGAAAGGCCAGCGCACTTCTTTTCCGAAGCTGTCAAAATACCGGTAGCCCACAAAGCGGTCTGTTTTTTCGCAAGCTTGCTCAAAATCATTTTCGCTCATAGGCCAGGTAAATGCAAGATGCCCGGACGGCATGACTTTTGCCGTCAGAATATCCGCCAAAGCCGCCCCGCCTTCCTGACCGGCAATGCCCATGAACAAAATGGCGCTGCACGCCATAGCCTCTTCTGTCAGTTCCAGATAGCCCGGTGCCGCCATGACAAGCACTGTTCTGGAAAATGCTGCCGTTACAGCGCGCAGCAGATCCTTCTCCTGCGCACGAAGCTGCACATCATATGCTTCCGGCTGCCGTGCGATCACCACAACTGCCGCGCGATTTTCCGCCGAAAGGCCCTGCATGTCCAGTTTTGTCAGCGGAAGCTCCTCCATTTGCGGATGCTCCAGCGCCCAGCTGCGGTACTTATGTGCCAGCAGGCTGTCCGGGCGGACGGTGCCGGACTGACACAGTCCGTCCAAAATACAGGTTTCCCGCCACGGCTGCATATTTTTTCCGTGCAGCGGCGTAAAGATCTGACCGACGCCGAAAACCGCCACCGGCAGCGCTTCGCCGTCAATCTTCTGCAAAGGCAGCGTTTCATTGATATTCTTCAGAAGTACCATGGACGCGCAGGCTGCCGTACGGGCAGTTAACGCGTTGTCATTCATTCTGGCTGTATATTCCATAACGGATCTCCAATCCTTAATTTTCTTTTCACATCATATCACATTTTTTCCGTTTCAGAAACACAAAAAAAGTATTTCTTTCCATCAGTTTTTCAATTTGGAAATGCTGATGCACAGATCATCCGTTTTTTTACAAAAAGTTCACGCAAACAATGGACGCTGGATTATAATATAAGAAAATCATTCCGTGTTTTTGGATCGGATAAATGTATGGAAATGACAAAGGAGGCATTCTCATGGCAAAGAAGATTCTGATCGTAGAAGACGACCCCAACATTTCTGAGCTGCTGCGGATGTATCTTGAAAAAGAAGGCTATACAGCAAAAGTCGCAAATGACGGCGGCGAGGGCGTAGACCAGTTCCGCCTTTTTCAGCCGGATCTGATGCTGCTTGATATCATGCTGCCCGTCATGGACGGCTGGGGCGTTCTGCGCACCATCCGGCAGGACAGCCAGATCCCCGTCATCATGCTCACCGCAAAAGGCGAAACTTCCGATAAGGTGTTCGGTCTCAAGCAGGGCGCCGACGATTACATCACCAAGCCCTTTGAAATGAAAGAGGTTCTGGCCCGCGTGGAGGCCGTTCTGCGCCGCGCAGGCGGTGAGGAACCCAAGGAGAAAAGCCGCAGGCTTGTCTTTGACAAGCTGGTCATCGATCTGGACTCCTTCGAGCTGATCGTCGACGGCAAACGGGTGGAAACTCCGCCCAAGGAGATGGAACTGCTGTTCCATCTGGCATCCTCTCCCAACCGCGTCTATACCCGCAACCAGCTGCTGGATGAGGTATGGGGGTTTGATTATTTCGGTGATTCCCGCACCGTGGATGTTCACATCAAGCGTCTGCGTGAAAAACTGGAGGGCATCTCCGAAAAATGGAGTCTGAAAACCGTTTGGGGCGTCGGTTATAAATTCGAGGTCTTGTAAATGAAAACGACTTTTCGCCGTCTGTTTACCATGATCGTCACGCTGCTTCTTCTGTGCATGGTAATCACGGGCATATCCTTCCGCTTTCTGATGCTCTCGTCCATGGAATCAGAAAAGAAGAAAACACTTCACGCCAACGCGGAAGCCATTGCTGCGCTGGCGGCAGCCTACAACGCCGCCGGCAAGCTGGAGGAAAACTGGGATTTTCGCATTTCGCTCTCTCTGTTCACGGAGGTCGGCGAAGCAGAAGCGCTGATCTGCAATACAGAAGGCAGCATTCTTCTCTGCTCCTGCGACAATCTGAACTGCAGCCATGTCGGAATGCGCATAGATCCCTCCTTCCTTGCACAGATCAAAACGGAAGGTTCTGCCTATCAGAAAGGCATTCTATCCGGTATCTATTCCGAGCGGCGTTATCTCGCCGGTGCCCGGATCGAATCCGATCAGGCCGGTGCATCCGTCGGCTATGTTGTCATTTCCGCACCCATGACGCAGGTGGAGCAGTTCATGCGCCGAAGCTCCCAGCTGTTTGTTTTCACCTCCATCGCCGTCATGATGCTGGCGCTGCTGGCTGCGTCCTTTCTCTCGCGCTCCATGGTCCGCCCGCTGGGGCAGGTGGCTGAAGCCGCCAGACGCTTCGGCCGGGGTGAAATGGATACCCGCGTTGAGATATCAAACCGCAATGATGTTGAGATCAATGACCTTGCCAGCGCCTTCAACACCATGGCAGATTCTCTGGAAAAAGACATCTTAAACGGAACGTTGGCACCGGGAACGA
>JAEDIZ010000082.1 GCA_016296635.1 Oscillospiraceae bacterium | reverse complement strand
AGGTTTTATGCGACCTGCAAGCATTTTTTCTATAATTCAACTGTCAAACTCCCGAGCTGCCCGAACGAAAAAAAGCATAACCGCATACACACCATTCGCCTCCGGTCTTTCCGGAGGCGTTTTGATTCTCATAGCCGATTCCATAAAAGTATCGCTTTTTTCCATATGCTTGCGCTTGATTTTTATGCAGTAAGCACATATAATTATAAAATAAGACAGTTTTCTCCAATCGGCGGCAGCATCGGGTTTTCTTCGAATGTACAGCGTTGACTTGCTGCCTGTTTTGACGGCACACAGAAGGAGATTGAACATTCATGATCGGTTATTTTGATTATACATTGATTCTGACTCTGTTGGGGCTTGTTTCCGCCGTGTTCGGCACCGTGCAGGCCATTGGCGGTCACATCAACGCTGCAATCTTCTGCCTGCTCTTTTCCGGTGTGTGTGATGCGTTTGACGGCATGGTCGCAAGAACCAAGAAAAGCCGCACAAAGGACGAAAAATCCTTCGGCATCCAACTGGATTCTCTTTGCGATATGGCTGCATTCGGTCTGTTTCCGGTTGTGATCTGCCATCTGCTTGGTGTTCGAGGCTGGCTCGGATGCACCGCAATGGCGTTTTACTGCGTCTGCTCTGTCATCCGCCTTTCCTATTATAATGTCATGGAGATCAATCGCATGCAGAAGGACGAACCGGAAGAGAAGGTATACTACGGTCTTCCCATTACCTCCATCACTATGATTCTTCCGACCTTTTCCCTTCTGCGGCCGGTTCTGTCTTCTTCCGTTTTTTCCGCAGTGATGACAGCAATGCTCTTTCTCACAGGCATCTGCTTCATTTTGAATTTCAAAATTCACAAGCCGAAAAAACTGATTCCGTTCGGGCTGCTTGTTTTCTCCGCTGTCGTTGTCTGTGAGGTTCTGTTCATATCCTTCGGCAGCGTGGAGCCTCTGCGTTTCGGTGAGGCATGGCGGTTTCTATTTGGTGCCCTGCGCTCAGCCGTCTGATTTTTTCCAAAACTGCTTTTATTCTCCGCAAAAACCGCAATACTACTTTTGATACACAAAGAAAGGTGAACACTTTTTGGTATATATTTTTCTGACACTCAGTCTGATCGGTTCTGTCTTATTTATAGGTTTTCGGAACGGTTTTTTATTCCCTGCCGTTTTATGGCAGATTCCGTTGGCTTTCATTGTTTTTTTCCTGATACTGCTTCTGCTCTTCCTGCTCATTCTCTTTCTTTCCTGTGTCATGGTAGATATGCGCAAGCGTGTGAAGCGTCCCAGCCGTTATTTTCTGTTTCTGCTTAATCAGTTTTCCCGCCTTGCCTTTTTCCTCGGCGGCGTCAGGCTGCACACTGAGGGGCTGGACAAGGTTCCGACAGAAGGCCGCTTTATGATGGTTGCAAATCATCTTTCCATCTTTGATCCTGTTCTTTTTTATTCCGCGTTTCCCAATCTTGAGCTGAGCTTCATTGCAAAAAAAGAAAGCTTCTCCTTTTATCTCGTTTCGCAGGTCATGCATCAGCTTCTCTGCCTTCCCATTGACCGGGAAAATGACCGTGAAGCCCTCAAATCCATTATCAAGGCCATCCAGCTTTTGAAAGAGGATCGCACTTCCATCTTTGTTTTCCCGGAAGGCTACACGAGCAAAACGGGACAGCTTCAGCCCTTCAGAAACGGCACCTTCAAAATCGCGCAGAAAGCCGGTGTTCCCATTGTAGTCTGCACCATCGGCAACACCGAATCCATTCGGAAAAACATGTTCCGCAGACATACGGATGTTTATCTGAGTGTGCATACGGTGATCAGCTATGAGGAACTGGCCGACAAGACAACCATTGAAGTCGGTGATCACATCCATGCGATCATGGAGGCCGGAATTGCCGCAAGAAATCGGAAATAAAAAAATCCGAATCGCAGAAGCGATTCGGATTTTCCTTATTCTTTCTTTGCTTCCTCCTGCATATTTTCAGCAGGCTCAAAAAGAAGATTCCAGATGAAGCGGAAAAACTTTCCGTCAAAGTAGAACAGATGAATTCCAATGCCGCCGACTACAACTGCAATCGTTGCTGCCATCGTAACATCCGTAAGGAAATGCGCACCCATGCAGATGCGTGTGACGGCAACCAGCAGCGTCCAAACTGCAGCGCAGATCAGGCAGACATTCTGCTTGCCGCGGAAGCGCTTGCCGAGTGTCGGCTGCAGAATCAGAAGCATGCTGCATGCTGCGCAGGCCGTATGGCCGGAGGGGAAGGAACGGAACTCATCGGAACTGATTCCATCCGCAACCAGCTTGTCACGGAGCATTTTTCCTGCCTTCCACCATGGAGTAAAATATGTTTCGTTTCCGGTAGCGACGATCAGCCGCATTCTGGCTCTTCCCCAGGGTACCTTGATGATGTTGACAAGCAGCATCGTCATGACAGAGCAGAAGATCAAGGAGCAAAGGAAACGGAACACAGTCTTGGTCGGGCAATTTCTTGTAACGAGGATCAGGCAGGCTCCGCAAAGTGCCGCAAGAAATACCGCTACAAGAAGTGCAACCCAAGACGGCATGGCGGGCACGCTGTCCGTAGCTTCATGGACGGCAAGGAAAATACCGCCGACTGCCAGAACGACAGAACCCGCGAGCGCCAGAAGCTGCAACGGCCTGCGCAGCCGATCCCGAATGAAGAACAGCAGAACGCCGCCGCTTGTCATGCTCAAAAACGCCGGCAACTCGCCGAACGCAGCAAAGAACTGTCCGAAGCTGCTCTCATGCCCCGGATACAGAAGTCTTGATATCGGAAGATCTGCAAAAGATCCGACAATCATCAAAATCAATAGCACCGCTGCAGTATACAGTGCATAACGGTTATAATCGCGTTTCAGTTTTTTCATAGTTGTCCCCTTGGGCTGGTTTTTCATGTGTTTTTTTACTATATCATATTCTTTTTTCAAAGGCAATTGACGAATTTACATAAATCGTGGTATCATTTTTGATGCTTGAAAAGAGGTCGTTCACATGAAACGAGTCGCATTTGATTATGTTAACCAATTTTACTGTCTGGCCGGAAGCTGCCCGGACACCTGCTGCAAAGACTGGCAGATCATTCTGGATCAGGATACAATTGAAAAATACCGCACCGTTGAGGGTGAGTTGGGCGAAAAGCTCAAAAATGCACTTGTGACGGAAGACGGCGAAACAATGTTTCGTTTGGAAAACGGGCATTGTGTCCTGCTCCGCCCGGATGGTCTGTGCCCTGTGCAGGCAGAGCTTGGCGATCAGGCGCTCTGCCAGACCTGCTTCACGCACCCGCGTTTCATCGAGGAATACGGTTCCACGCAGGAGCTGACGCTTTCAATCTCCTGCCCTGCCGCTGTCCGGCTTCTGCTGGAACACGATGCACCGCTGCAGATTCTCACGACCGAAAACAACGAAACGGTCAGTATGCCGAACGAGCTGGATGCAGATCTGTATCTGGCGCTCCTGCAGGCGAGAAAAACAGCCTTCGTCATTGCACAGGACCGCACGCTTCCCATCCGGAAGCGGCTCGGTTTGGAACTTCTGTTTGCCACGCAGGTGCAGGATCTTTTGAACGAGCATCGGGTAAACGCCGTTAAAACACTCTGCCGCCGGTTTTCGAGTCCTGCCTCCATGGCGCGTCAGCTTGCCAGAGCGCAGCGATGCGGCATCCGCCGGGCACAGTTCTTCCCCTGCTGGATGGTTCTAAACAACATGGAGCATCTCACAAGCCGTTTTACCCGTCTTTTGGATGCTGCCGCGCTTTGTCATGACGGGGAGGATCTGTTCTCGCTTTATTCTGTGCAGGCTGAAAACCTTCTCTGCTATTTTCTGTTCCGCTATTTTCTCAAGGCCGTCAATGACCGTCAGCTTCTGGCTAGGGTTCAAAGCTGTGTGTTCCATGTACTGTCTATCCGGGAGCTTTTCCGCGCAGAAGAAAACACGGATTTTGAAACGCTTCTTTCTCTGGCTTCTCTTTACAGTAAAGAAGTGGAACACTCCGACGAAAACCTGCAGCTTCTGCTTCGCGTTTTTCAACGCGGCACGCTGCATACCGCCTATCTTCTTTCTCTGCTTCATTGAATTTCAGGAGGATTCCAATGCAATTTGACGCACAATGTATCGCCTGCCTGGTCAATCGCCAGTTTGAGCTTTCCGACCGTGGGCCAAACGATCCTGCTTCTTTCGCTTTCATGCGTGAGGTGCTGCAGGAAATTCTCGATGCACCGGAAGGCGTTGCCGCAGCCTATATGATCCCCGGCTTTACCGCGGCTTTTCAGAAGCACTTCGGAACAGCCGATCCATATGAGAAAATCAAGCGGGACGCCAATGATCATGTACTGTCCATTCTTCCTTCCGTTCGCCCGCTTGTTGAGCAGGCACCCGATCCCATCGAGATGGCGCTGAAATTTGCCCGAACGGGCAACCTTTTGGACTTTGCCGTTCTTTCGGCCGAAACCATCGACCGGGAACTGAAGAAAGCAATTGCCGAAACGCCGGATTCTTCTCTCGATCCGGATACTTATCGCCGCTTCCGCGCGGAACTTGCGCATGCAAAGCGGATGATCATCATCGGTGACAACGCCGGTGAGATCGTATTTGACATGCTGCTGGCAGAGCAGCTGAAGAAAGCATACCCGGATCTTGATCTTTCCTATGCCGTCCGCGGCGGTATTGCACAGAATGATGCGACCCGTGCAGATGCAGCCTATGTCGGCATGGACAAACTCATTCCCGTCATTGACAGCGGAAGCTCCATTCCCGGAGCCGAACTTGCGCACTGCAGTGAGCACTTCCGAAATGCTGTAGAACAAGCGGATCTTGTGCTTGCCAAGGGTCAGGCCAACTTTGAATGTCTCAGCGGCTGCAGTCTCAATATCTACTATCTCTTCCTTTGCAAATGCGCAAGACTTGCAAAAATCATCGACGTGCCCCTCATGACAAGAATGTTCATCTGTGAGAAGGCACCGTCGGCCCGGTGACGCACATTTCATTTGCTGCTCTACCCAATCAATATTCCGGCAGATATGCCGGTATGTCTTTGATCTTCCGCCAAAATGCGGAAGACTGATTCAACGAATCCCTGAGGAGGAATCTCAATTATGCTCAAACGACTTGCCCGCTGCATTCGGGAATATTTGCGCGATACGCTGCTGACGCCGCTTCTGATGATCGGTGAAGTAGTCTGCGAATGCAACATTCCCATCATCACCGCAAGCCTTATCAACAACATCGAAGCAGGCTGCAGTATGGATGTCATCTGGAATCACGGTTTCAGACTGCTGCTTTTTGCCGTCATTTCGGTAACCTGCGGTATTTTCGGCGGTATTACCGCCGCAAATGCTTCCGCCGGATTTGCGAAGAATCTGCGGCACGATCTTTATTACAAGGTACAGGAATTTTCCTTTTCCAATATTGACCGTTTCTCAACATCCTCTCTTGTCACCAGACTCACAACGGATGTTGCAAATGTGCAGAACGCCTTCATGATGATCATCCGTATTGCCGTGCGTGCGCCGATCATGCTGGTCGTCGCCGTCATCATGTCCGTGCAGGTCGGCAAAAAGTTGTCCTTCGTTTTTGCCGCAACTATCCCAATTCTTGCCTTCGGCCTGATTCTGATGGCACGCTTATCCATGCCGCTTTTCAGAGCCGTTTTCAAAAAGTATGACCGACTCAATGAATCCGTGCAGGAAAATGTGCAGGCCATGCGCGTGGTCAAGAGCTTTGTCCGCGAGGACTATGAAATTGAGAAGTTCACTGCCGCATCTGATGACGTTCGGAGAGACTTTTTGAAGGCGGAAAAGATTCTGGCGCTCAATGCACCCTTGATGCAGTTCTGCGTGTATCTTTCCAACATTCTGATTTCCTTCTTTGCCGCCAAGCTGATCGTCACCTCCGGCGGTACCTATCTGCAGGTCGGCACACTCGCCAGCATGATCACCTACTCCATGCAGATTCTGATGAGTCTGATGATGCTGTCCATGATCTTTGTCATGATCACGCTCGCTTCCGCCTCGGCAAAGCGCATTGTCGAGGTTCTGAACGAAACCAGTGACATTCAGAACCCCGCCGAGCCTATTGTGAATGTGGCTGACGGCAGCGTTGATTTTGAAAATGTCAGCTTCAAATATTCCGCAAGAGCTGAAAACAATGCTCTTTCCCATATTAATCTGCATATTTCCTCCGGTCAGACCGTGGGCATCATCGGCGGCACCGGCTCTTCCAAGACCAGTCTGATTCAGCTCATCTGCAGACTATATGACGCAACAGAGGGTACTGTGAAGGTCGGCGGCGTCGATGTGCGGCAGTATGATCTGGAAACGCTCCGCAATCAGGTCGCGGTCGTTCTGCAGAAAAACGTGCTGTTCTCCGGCTCAATCAAGGAAAATCTGCGCTGGGGTGATCCTGATGCCACAGACGAGGATATGATCCGCATCTGTAAGCTGGCGCAGGCACATGAGTTTATCATCGCCCACCCCAACGGCTATGACACCTACATAGAGCAGGGCGGCACGAATGTTTCCGGCGGTCAGAAGCAGCGTCTTTGCATTGCCCGCGCCCTTCTGAAAAAGCCGAAGGTTCTCATTTTGGATGACTCGACCTCCGCGGTGGATACCCGTACAGACGCACTGATCCGGCAGGCTTTGCGCACAGAAATCCCCGATACCACAAAATTTATCATTGCACAGCGTATTTCCTCCATTCAGGATGCTGATCTGATCGTTGTCATGGATGGCGGCTGCATCAATGCCGCAGGCACCCATGATCAGCTTCTGAAATCCAATCAGATCTATCGTGAAGTTTACGAATCCCAGAACAAAGCAGGAGGTGAGCAATAATGGCAGGACCCGTCAGAGGCAGCACCGCACGCGTCGGCACTTTCAAAAAAGATGTGTTTTTCCGCATCATCCGGCTTCTGTTCCACGACTATCCCGTGAAGCTCTCGCTTGTATTGCTCTGCATCATCATCAGTGCCCTTGTGGGCATTGCTCCGGCAACCTATATTAAAACTATCACCGCCTATATTGTAGAAGGACTCGACTCCGGCTGGGCAGTTGTTCTGCCGAAAATTCTCAAAGCTCTCACCACCATGATCTGTCTGTATGTTGTCGGTCTGGCCTGCAACGGCATTCAGGCACAGCTCATGGCACACGTCACGCAGGGCTTCCTGCACAATATGCGTACGCGCATGTTTGCAGGCATGCAGAAGCTGCCTATCCGCTACTTCGATCAGAACACCCGCGGCGATATCATGAGCCACTATACGAACGATATTGATACCCTGCGTCAGCTCGTTTCTCAGTCTGTTCCCAACCTTGTGTCCTCCGGCATCACCGTCATCGGCCTACTTTGCGTCATGTTCTATAACTCCATTAGTCTGATGTTTGTTGTCATCGCAGGACTGGTGGTCATGACCGTTGTCACAAAGCGGATCGGCGGGCAGTCCGGCAAATACTTCGTGAAGCAGCAGAAGTCTCTCGGCAAGACCGAAGGCTATATTGAGGAAATGATGAACGGTCAGAAGGTCGTCAAGGTATTCTGCCACGAGGAAGCTGCAGAAAAAGCCTTTGATGTGCTAAATGAGCAGCTATACGAAGACGGACGCAACGCCCATCGCTTTGCCAATATCTTCGGCCCGATCATGATGAACATCGGCAACTTTCTGTATGTCCTGACGGCTACGGTCGGCGGCTTGATCATCACCTCGAACGGTCTTCTGCAGAATATCTCTCTGGAAAACCTCATCCGTACCGGTTCCTTCCTCGCACCTCTCGCCATTCCCGTTGTCACGGCCTACCTTGGCATGTGCAAGCAGTTTACGGCAAATGTCAATCAGGTTTCGCAGCAGATGAACGCCGTTGTCATGGCCATTGCAGGCGCGGAGCGCGTCTTTTCTCTCATCGATCAGCAGCCCGAAGAGGATGCAGGTACCGTCACGCTGGTCAACTGCCGGGAAAACAACGGTGAGCTGCGAGAGTGCAGCGAGCACAGCGGTATCTGGGCATGGAAAGTACCGCAGGCAGACGGCAGCTGCAAGCTGGTGAAGCTTAGCGGCGATGTCCGCCTCAACGAAGTGGATTTTGCCTATGTTCCGGAAAAGCAGGTTCTTTATGATATCTCGCTCTATGCAAAACCCGGTCAGAAGGTTGCCTTTGTCGGCGCCACCGGTGCGGGCAAAACCACCATCACGAACCTCATCAACCGCTTCTATGACATTGCAGACGGTAAGGTTCGTTATGACGGCGTCAACATCAACAACATCCGCAAAGCGGATCTGCGCAAATCTCTCGGCATTGTTTTGCAGGAAGTAAACCTGTTCACCGGCACAGTCATGGAAAACATCCGCTACGGCAAGCTGGATGCAGCGGATGAGGAATGTATCCGTGCCGCAAAACTTGCCAATGCCCACGATTTCATTATTCGGCTTCCGGACGGATATCAGACCATGCTCACCGCCAACGGTGCCAATCTTTCGCAGGGACAGCGTCAGCTTCTCTCCATCGCCCGCGCTGCGGTGGCAGATCCCCCCGTCATGATCCTCGATGAGGCAACCAGCTCCATCGATACCAGAACAGAGCTTCTCGTCCAGCGCGGCATGGACGCGCTCATGCAGGGCAGAACCGTCTTTGTTATCGCACACCGGCTTTCCACCGTGCAGAACTCTGACGCCATCATGGTTCTCGATCATGGTCATATCATTGAGCGTGGTAACCATGACGATCTGATCGCGCAAAAAGGCACCTATTATCAGCTGTATACCGGCGCTTTTGAACTGGAATAAGACTTTGGCGGCAGATGCATCAAACATGCATCTGCCGTCCGCTGATTATTCTTGACGCAGGTCAGAAATAGTGATAAAATACGAAAGCAATATGCCGGTGTGGTGGAATGGTAGACACAAGGGACTTAAAATCCCTCGGTGGCAACACTGTACGGGTTCGAGTCCCGTCACCGGCACCAAAGCAATATAATCCGAACCAAATCTTCCCTGTGGGAGACGG
>JAEDIZ010000081.1 GCA_016296635.1 Oscillospiraceae bacterium | reverse complement strand
TTTCCCGTTCCCTGTGGCGGTACGGACAGAAGCGCCGTCCCTGCAGCGTGCCGGTTGTGACCGGCTTCGTGCGAATATAGTATAGCTTCCGCTCTTTGCAGGGATCCGCAGACGAGGCATACTTTTCGATCAGCGAAAGAGACTCTGCAAGATCCGCATGGCAAAGTGCTCCCGCAAGAAGACTCGGCTGCAAATTCGGACTGAAACAGTAATCACCGGGCTGCGCGCACAGTTCCGCAATACGGCTCTGCATCGTCAGCAGAGCGCACTGTCCTTCTTTTACAGAAATGGCCGCTCCATCGGAAAGCGTATTGCAGAACACATCTCCCCGTTTCTTGCCCGTAGCCGCCAGCGTATCCGCAGCCATGCAGTCGCAATGGAATCTTTCCCTATTCTCTTTTTTCTGTCCCTGCTGAATCTGAGTCAAACCCATCGGTAATCCCTCTCGCATCAATATTTGTGAACATTTTTTTGATTATATCATGCTGATAAATAGATGTCATCCGTTTTTTTCAGTCTCCCTGCAAATATACTATTCCTGAGGCTTTCCCTGCATGCGTAATCGCAGATGCATATTCCAGCGTATTTCCGAAATTCAGACAATTAATTGTTGAATTATCGATAAAAAAGTAATAAAATTAAAGGGCATAACAGACACAAACCAAAACAAATCTGGGAGTAAACCAACAAATGGCATACAGGAAATCCATTATGCGTCTTGTCACCAAGATCAGCATGGAATCCGGTACATATCTGGGCATCAAGCCCACCGATCCGGAATACATGATCTTCGATCCGGTTGTCACAGACGAGATGGCAGAGGTCTGCATGGGTCTCAAGCTCCGTACGCTCCGCAGTATCGATGAAATCGCCGAGAAGGTGAAGAAGTCCAAGGAATACTGTCTGGAGCAGGTCACAAAGCTCATGAATGCAGGTATCGTCCGCGCTGACGATTCTACGGGCGTTCGCAAGTACTTCTACCCCATCTGGGTTCCGGGCATTATGGAAGGTATGCTCGCAAACCGTGAGCAGTGCGAAAAGTATCCCATCATCGGTGAGTGCTTCGAGCGCTACACCCGTGAGCGTACTGCTGCTCTGGCACCCAACCTGCCCGTCGGTCAGGGCCTGATGCGCGTCATGCCCGTCATGAGCGCCATTGAAAACAACAGCAGAACCGCTTCCTATGACGAAGTCCGCGATCTGATTGAACGCGCCGAGGCAATCTCTGTCGGTGCCTGCTCCTGCCGCCGTTCCCGCCGTCTGATCGGTGAAGGCTGCGGCCATCTGGAAGAGGACATGTGCATCTATCTCAACCGCAGCGCCATCAGCATGAGCGAAATGGGCTTCCATCGCCGCATCACCAAGGAAGAAGCATACGAAATTCTGAAGCGTGCAGAGGACAACGGCCTTGTCCACGAGATCAACAACGTGGAAAAAGCTGGCGACGCCGAAGCCATCTGCAACTGCTGCGGCTGCTCCTGCTACTCTCTGCGTATTGCGGAATACTTCCGCTGCCCCGACCTGATCCGTTCCAACTATCAGGCTCAGATTGATCCTGAAAAGTGCGTTGCCTGCGGCCAGTGTGTCGAAAACTGCCAGGTCAATGCGCTGAAGCTGGGTCGCAAGCTCTGCACCTCCACCCCGCTTCCCGAGCCTGCAAAGGAAGATCTGCCCAAGAACACCCCTTGGATGTTCTCCAAGAAGCACTGGGCTCTGGATTACCGTACCGACCGTCACGAGGTCGCCGACAGCGGTTCGGCTCCCTGCAAGATGGAATGCCCCGCACATCTGCCGGTTCAGGGTTACATCAAGCTGGCCGCTCAGGGCAACTACGGTGAAGCTTTGGAGCTTATCAAGAAGTACAATCCCTTCCCCGCGATCTGCGGCCGTGTCTGCAACCGCCGCTGCGAGGATGCTTGCTCCCGCGGCTGCGTGGATGAGCCCATCGCCATCGACGAAGTCAAGAAGTTCATTGCCGAGCAGGATCTGAAGGCAGAGCATCGCTATGTCCCGCCCATGATCAACCAGACCGGCAAGCCCTATCCCGAAAAGATCGCCATCATCGGTTCCGGCCCCGCAGGCCTCACCTGTGCATACTATCTTGCCGCCAAGGGCTATACTCCCACCGTATTTGAAAAAGAAAAGATCGTCGGCGGTATGATGACCCTCGGCATCCCTTCCTTCCGTCTGGAAAAGGATGTTGTGAACAGCGAAATCGATGTTCTGCGTGAAATGGGCGTTGAGTTCCGCACCGGCATTGAAGTCGGTAAGGATATCACTATTGCGCAGCTGCGTGAGCAGGGCTACAAGGCATTCTACATCGCCATCGGTCTGCAGGGCACCCGCAAGCCCGGCGTTCCCGGCGAAGATGCAGAAGGCGTCATGAGCGGTCTCGAGCTCGTCAAGCGCGTCAATGCAGGCGAAGATGTGAAGCTGAACGGCAAGGTCGTCGTCATCGGCGGCGGCAATGTTGCAGCCGACATCGCCCGTACGGCAATCCGCTGCGGTGCAGACAGTGTTGATCTGTACTGCCTGGAGAAGGAAGAAGCCATGCCCATGAGCGCCGAAGACCGTGAGGAATGCCGCGCAGAAGGCATCACTCTGCATCCTGGCTGGGGTCCCAAGGAATTCGCTGCAGAAAACGGCAAGGTCAAGTCCGTCACCTTCAAGGAATGCTACGCCACCATCAATGCCCAGGGCCGCTTTGACCCGGCATACAAAGAAGATATCACCACCGAAGCGGAAGCTGACATCGTTCTGCTCTGCATCGGTCAGAGTGCCGAATGGGGCAGCCTGCTCGAAGGTACCGCCTGCAAGACCGGCCGCGGCAACTGCGTTGTCGCCGATGGCTTCACCTGGCAGACGGATGACAAGGACATCTTCGCCGGCGGCGATATCGTGACCGGTGCAAAGTTCTGCATCGATGCCATCGCAGAAGGCAAACAGGCAGCAATCTCCCTGCACCGCTATGTCCACGAAGGCCAGAATCTGCTCTTCGGCCGTCCCGTTCAGGAATACAAATCTCTGGACAAGGAAAACGCAGACTTCTCCAGCTTCGACCGCGCTCCGCGCCAGAAGCCCGCAGTTGCAGAAGGCGACGCCGTTAAGACGCTGCACGATCTTCGCAAGACCTTCACAGAAGAACAGCTGAAGAAGGAAACAGAGCGCTGCCTCGGCTGCGGCTCCACGCAGGTCGATACCAACATGTGCGTTGGCTGCGGCATCTGCACCACCAAGTGCAAGTTCGGTGCCATCTCCCTCATCAAGGTTCATGACGAAGCCTCCCTCGGATATGAGAAGATCATTCCCGGCATCATGGCAGGTACGCTCATGAAGCGCGCAGGCGGCATCGCGGTCAAGACCGTGACCAAGCCCTTCCGTAAAAACTGATTATGCACGAACTGGGCGTAATCATGACGGTGTGCGACCGGGTCATTGCCTTTGCAAAGGAAAACAACATTCCCCGCGTTGACGAGATCGTGCTGGAAATCGGCGAAGGTTCCGGCATCATCTCGGAATATGTGGAAAAGGTTTGGCCCGCCGCCATACGGCACACCATGATGGAAAATACAAAGCTGATCATTGAAACCGTTCCCGGAATGGCCATGTGTGAAGACTGCTTTGAGATCTACAATGTAGTCGAAAACAAGGGCTGCTGCCCGCAATGCGGCAGTCAGGTCAAAGAGATCCTCTCCGGCACCGATTTCAATATCAAGGAAATCCACATCTACGAGGACGAAGCCTCGCCCTCCGGTGATACATCAAACGCATAGTACATAATTGAAAGGATGGAACCGCTATGAAAAAGTATGATGTAGTGGTTGTCGGCGCCGGTAATGCCGGTCTGTCCGCTGCCCTGCACCTCATTCTGAACGGCAAGAAGCCCCTTCTGATCGAGCAGCACAATCTCCCCGGTGGCTGCGCATCCGGCTTCCGCCGCGGTCGTTTTGAAATTGAGCCCTCTTTGCATGAGCTCTGCGACGTCGGCCCGCTCGATAACCCCGGCGAAGTCAGAAATCTGCTGGAAGGCTACGGTGTCAACAACATCGAATGGGTTCGCTGCCCGGACTGCTTCCGCGTCATCTCCAAATACTCCGACGGCTCTCCCATGGATGTCGTCATGCCGGAAGGCATTGAAGAGTTCAAGCAGGCCATGGAAAAGTACGTTCCCGGCTGCCGTGCCAAGATGGATGAACTGTTTGAGCTGTTCGATGAGATTCTCGCCGGTATCGGCTACATCTCCGCCTCCAACGGCCACGCAGATTCCGCTGTTCTGAAGGAAAAGTACCCCAACCTGCTCCGCACCGGCGCGTACCCCACCAAGAAGGTTTTCGATGCCATGAAGATTCCGCAGAAGGCACAGGACATTCTGTCCACCTACTGGGCTTATCTGGGCGTTGACATGGAGCATCTTTCCTTCATCCATTATGCAGCCATGGTCCACAAGTACGTCAGCCGCGGCGCATACATCCCCACCCATACCTCCCATGAGATCAGTCTCAAGATGCTGGAGCGCTACCGCGAGCTGGGCGGCGAAAGCTGGTTCAACTGCCGTGCAGAAAAGTTCCTCTTTGACGGCGACCGTATCTGCGGCGTAGAAACCAACATGGGCACCATCGAGTGCGATTACGTTCTTGCCAACATCAACTCCGATATCGTCTACGGCAAGATGGTTCCCGCCGATCTGGTTCCCGACCGACTCAAGAAGCTCTCCACCGCCAGAAAGCAGAACCACAGCGCCCGTATGTTCACCGCTTACTTCTGCTGCGACGTTCCCTATCAGGAGCTGGGCATCACCCATTACAACACCTTCCTCATGGGCACCGCCGATTCCAAGAAGGAATACGACAACATGAACGGCGGTTACGATACCAACGAATACGGCATCTTCCTTTGCTACAATGTTGCCAACCCCAAGGCTTCTCCCGAAGGCACATGCATCTGCTCGCTGACCACCATGGGTGTTCCCGCTGACTGGGACGATCTGCCCATGGATCAATATGTACCGTTCAAGGAAAAGACCGTTCAGAAGCTGCTCGACATCGTCAAGGAGAAGATGGGCGTCGATCTGACAGGTCACATCGAAGAGTGCGTCACCGCTTCCCCCTGGACCTTTGCCCGCTATCTCGGCACGCCGGAAGGCTCCGTCTACGGCCATGAGGTCAATGAATGGGACGGCATGATGCCCAGACTCATGATGCTCTCTACCGATTATCCCGTCAAGGGTGTGCGTCCCATGGGCGCTGACGGCCCCAGAGGTGACGGTTACAGCGCAGCTTACATCTGCGGTCAGCTGATGGCGAAGCTTGCCCTCAAGGATCTCGCGGAAGGAGGAAACAACTAATGGCAGTCAATGTAAAAGTCGGTCTGATCGGTGTTCTTGATATGCTGAAGTTCAAGAACATGGCCAAGAACCGTGAGCAGGTCATTCAGGCTGCTCCGGCAAATGATATCGTCTGCGAATTCCAGATCAACAAAAACGCAAAGAGCCTCCACCCCGACAAGCAGGTACTGTGCGTCAAGGAAATCATCGAGCATCCCGCCGCCGGCGCCAAGACCTTTGTCCTCGGCTCCAAGGACGGCAGCCCCGTTGCCTTCTTCCGTGCAGGCCAGTATCTGTCTTTGAAGCTCCCCATTGGCGGCAGCTTCGTGACCCGTCCCTATTCCATCAGCTCCTCTCCGAAGTGGGCTTTGGAAGGCAAATATGCCATCACAGTCAAGACGAATCCCGGCGGCTTTGCAGCCGATTGGATCCTGTCCAACCTGAAAGTCGGCGACGAAGTTGTGACTTCCGCCGGCGAAGGTCAGTTCTACTATGAGAACCTGCGTGACTGCAAGAATGTCGTCGCTCTGGCAGGAGGCTCCGGCATCACTCCGTTCCTTTCCATGGCCTACGCTATCCGCGACGGTCTGGAGGATTTCAATCTGACCATTTTATTTGGCAGCAACACCGAAGACGCCATTTTGTTCCGTGACGAGCTGGATACCATCTGCAAGGCAACCGACAAGGTCAAGGTCGTTCACGTTCTTGCAAAGGAAGAAAAGGAAGGCTTCGAGCACGGCTTCATCACCGCAGAGCTCATTGCCAAGTATGCCAAGGATCCGTACAGCATCTTCATCTGCGGCCCCGAAGCCATGTACCGCTTCGTAGCAGGCGAGGTTGCCAAGCTGAATAAACCCCGCCGCGAGGTTCGCCGTGAAATGCTCGGCGTCACCAAGAAGGTCTGGGAGCAGGAAGGCTATCCGCAGGAATCCAAGGATCAGGTCTATCAGCTGACCGTCCGCCAGGGCGAGCTGGAAACCACTATCCCCGCTTCTGCCAACGAGCCTCTGCTGGTCGCCATCGAGCGTGCCGGTATCAAGGCTCCGTCCAAGTGCCGCAGCGGCGAATGCGGCTGGTGCCGTTCCAGACTGCTGGAAGGCAAGGTTTTTGTTCCCGCTGAGAATGAAGGCCGCCGCTTCACCGATATTGAATTCAACTACGTCCACCCCTGCTGCACCTTCGCTGTCAGCGACTGCGTGTTGGAGGTTCCGGGCGAGTATCTCGGTTAATTCTCCGTAATCTGCGCGCCGGGATGAAGCCTGTGAAGCTTCATCCCGGCAGCTTTCATGAAAAGGAAAACTCCATGGATTCTGTTCGCGATCAAAAAGCCGACGCGCTGGCGCTCGACATTCTGCATCTTGCCCGAAATACGCTGATGGTCCGGTTCCGCTTCTTGGATCGGGGCCTGGGTCAGCTCGACTTTCTTCGCACCGACAGAGTCCTTTTCGGTACCGACGGACGGCACATTCTATACGATCCGTGGCATATTCTGAACGTTTACCGGGAGGAATCCGACGCCGTCACGCACGATCTTCTGCACAGCCTTCTGCATCTGGTCTACCGGCATCCGTTCGTCGGCACGGATATAGACAGAGAGCTTTGGGGGCTTTGCTGCGACATTGCCGTGGAGCAGACGCTTCTGGATCTCGGTCTGCATACCGCAAAAGAAGCTGCGCAGTTTGAGATTCTGACACTTCTGACCAAAGAGCTTGGAACGCTCACCGCGGAGCGCATCTACCATTTTCTATCTACGCAGACCTTCGGTCCTGCCGAATTTGAGCGTTGGCAGACGGCATTTGCGGCAGATCAGCACGGGCCGTGGTTCGGTATGGATGAAGATGCCGCCGCAGATGCCAACATGGATCTTGAGATCATTTGGCAGGACATTTCCCGCCGGATGCAGACAGAACTGGAAAATTTCAGTGAAAATGGCAACATTCTTGCCCAGCAGCTGCGCACCCTCAACCGCCCCCGCCAAAGTCTCACGGCATTTCTCCGCCGCTTCGGCCGCGCAGGAGAAATCATGCACATATCGGAAGAGGAATTTGACCTCAACTACTATACCTACGGTCTTTTCCTGTACGGCAACATCCCCATGGTGGAGCCGCTGGAATACCGGGAGGATCGGCTGATCCGCGATTTCGTGATCGCCATCGATACCTCCGGCAGCGTGCGGGGCGAAGTGGTGCAGAGCTTCGTGCAGTACGCCTATGACATTCTTTCTCAGCGGGACAGCTTTTTCTCGCGCACCAATCTGCACATCATTCAATGCGACGACCGCATCCGGGAGGATGTAAAAATCACCTGCCCGGAGGATTTTGAAGCATATATTTCCAATATGATCATTCTGGGCCTCGGAGAAACCGACTTCCGGCCGGTTTTCCGCAGGGTAGAAGATCTGCTCGCAGCAGGCGAATTTTCCGACCTGCGGGGCCTTTTATATTTCACCGACGGCAAGGGTGCCTTTCCTGCGCAGAAGCCGTCCTTTGAAACCGCTCTGGTGCTGCACACCAACGGTTTTGAGGAACCTCCGGTCCCTCTGTGGGCCATGAAAATGACAATTACGGAGGATGAGATCCTTGAACATAAATATGACTGATGACGGCGTTCTGCATTTCCCGGTCGGTGAGCCGACCGTTCCGCAGGAATTCATGACCGGCTCCACAGACCTTACGGAGCTGATCCTTCCCGAAGGCGTTCTGTTTATCGGCGCAGCGGCTTTTGCAGAGTGCAGTAATCTTCGCCGAGTGGTGCTTCCTTCCACGCTCAAAGCCATAAACTACGGCGCTTTTCTTTACTGCTCTTCCTTAACGCAAATCCGGTTTCCGGAGGGTCTGGAAGAAATCCAGGAAACCTCCTTCTGGGGCTGCGGCTTCAGAAGAGTTGTCATCCCAAAATCCGTTCGCTTTGTGGGCGAGCACGCCTTTTGGGAGAACGAAAACCTTGTCCATGCAGATGTACTGAACCCCGATGCCCGATTGGAAAAGGATGTTTTCGGTTCCTGCTATCATCTGACCGAGGGCTACATTGCACCGGGTTATCCGCCCGATGAAGTTGTGGACAGCTCCAGATTCTGTCAGGCAGAACGCGGCGCAGGGAATCTTCTCTACACGCTTCTGTGGTGCTCCTGCCCGGAGCGCCATACCGACGAAACGACCGAGCGGGCAGAACGCTTTATCCGGGAAAATCAGAATCTGATCATGGAATGGATTCTGAGGGAAAACAATGTCGCGGCCATGACCACGATTGCCAACCGTCACCTGCTGGATACCGCTCTTGTGGATCGATATGTGAAACTGGCGTTGGAGAAGAACTGTCCGGAGCTGACCGCTCTTCTTCTGCGATGCAAGGGCCTTGAGCGCACAGACGATAAATTTGACCTATAACGAGAGGACACAACATGAACATTGCACAAGCCAAGCAGCAGATCAAAAACGCCATGCAGGCGTATTTCTCCCGGGATGAATACGGCAACTTCCGTCTGCCACCGGAATCTCAGCGGCCCGTATTTCTGATGGGTCCTCCGGGTGTGGGCAAAACCGCCATCATGAAGCAGATTGCCGGTGAACTGGGTATGGGTCTGATCTCCTATTCCATGACCCATCATACCCGCCAGAGCGCGCTGGGTCTGCCAGTCATTACCGAAAAAACCTACAACGGAAATACTGCGAAGGTTTCCGAATATACCATGTCCGAGATCATTGCATCCGTTTATGACATGATGGAACAAACGGGTGTACGGGAGGGTATTCTGTTCCTCGATGAGATCAACTGCGTGTCCGAAACCCTGACCCCCGTTATGCTGCAATTTTTGCAGTACAAGATCTTCGGGCGGCACCGTGTGCCCAACGGCTGGATCGTGGTGACGGCAGGCAACCCTCCTGAGTACAATAACTCTGTCCG
>JAEDIZ010000080.1 GCA_016296635.1 Oscillospiraceae bacterium | reverse complement strand
GCCGGTTTCGGAGATAGTGAAGTGCAGGCCCTTGCGTTCTACCATATGCCAGTATTTCGCGGTAACAAAGTGGCCGAGGGCATATTTGTAGCTGTGTACGGCGATCTTGGGATAGCCGGTGGTGCCGGAGGTAAAGAACATCAGCATGGGATCGTCACCGCAGGGAGCATTCTCCGCACGGACAAATCGGCGGCTGAACAGCGGATACTCCGCATCGAAATTGTGCCAGCCCTCGCGCTTGCCGTTGGCGATGATCTTTGTCAGCTGCATGCCGGTCTCTGCTTCTGCCAGCTCCACCTGATGAGCTGTATCGCCGTCCGCCGTGCAGACGATGGCGCTGACGCCAGCTGCCTGGAAGCGGTAGGTAAAGTCATGGGCAACCAGCTGATTGGTCGCCGGAATCGCAACGGCGCCCAGCTTATGCAGGCCGAGAATCGCGAACCAGAACTGATAGTGGCGTTTTAGCACCAGCATCACGCGGTCGCCGCGCTTGATGCCGAGGGAGGTAAAGTAGTTTGCCGCCTGAGAAGAGGCTTCCTTCACATCCTTGAAGGTGAACCGGCGCTCGGTCATATCGTTGGAGATGTGCAGCATGGCCAGCTTGTCGGGATACTTTCTGCCGATGGCGTCCACAGTATCGAAGGCGAAATTGTACTTTTCCGCATTCTTAAAGCCAAGCGCTTTCAGCGTGCCGTTCTCGTTCTCCTCCGCCCGGACAAATTCCTCACACAGAAGCGGTTTTTCGTCCTGTTCCATGACGATGGGCTTGACGGCGGTAATGACCTGCTCACGTTCGGTACTTGCCATGATCATGGCAAGGAATACGCAGTCCGTACCGCCGACGGCTACCATGCCGTGAGGCGTTGAGGATTTATAGAAGATGCTGTCGCCTTCGTGAAGGGTTTCCTCATGATCGCCGACGCGGATCTTCAAAGAGCCCTTCAGCACAAGGTCGAACTCCTGGCCGTCATGGGTCGTGGTATGGATCGGCTGGTTCAGCTGCGCCGCATCATAGGTGTAGGTACACCAATACGGCGTTGCCAGCTTGTTCTGGAACATTGCCGCCATGTTCTGAATGGTGATGCCCTCCTCTGCCGCCGTGACCGGGCCCTTTCCGCAGCGGGTTACATTGTAGCCGGTCAGCGTCGCGCTGTAGCCTTCGAGCAGTTCCGTCAGTTCAACGCCGAACGCCAGTGCACATTTATGCATGAAAGTAAACGGAAGATCCTGCGTACCGGCCTCATATTGCAGATACAGCTCCTCCGGTACATCCGTCATCTCCGCCATGGTAGCGGTACTGTAGCCGATGATCTCGCGCATTTCCCGGATTCGGAGTGCGACCTCCATAAGCTGGTTCACAGTAGTCTGACTTGTCATGATGATCCTCCTTTTGAAACAATAAAAAACTCGCCTCAAGAATAATCTTGAGGCGAGCTGTAAAAACAAACCCGTGGTACCACTCAAATTGCAGCAAGAATGCTGCCGCTTCGGATTCCAACAAATCCTATCCCTTAACGCGGGCGAACGGGAGATGTCTACTTGCAAAGCGTTCGGATCTCCGGCTCAGAAGTGATAAGTCCTGAATTTCGTGCTGTCGGTTCACACCATCCACCGACTCTCTGAAAGCAGTTCATTCGACCGTCTTCATCAATGCCTTTGTCTTATTGCCTCAAATTTATCATACAAATATTCAATTGTCAATTCTTATGGTCTTCTTATTTTTCGAACATTGTCATTAGCTCTGCTTATCACCGTTGCCTGCGGTGTCAATTCCGGCGGCATTCTCAAGCCCCAGCCGTCTGGTCGCATCCTCGCGCATTTTATATTTGAGGATCTTGCCTGCCGCATTCATGGGGAAGCTCTCCGTAAATTCGATGTAGCGCGGCACTTTATGGCGGGCCAAAGACTTTTTGATATACGCCATCATTTCATCGACCGTGACGCTGCCCGGTTCCTTGAGAATGATGCAGGCCATGGCTTCCTCTCCGTACTTCTGATCCGGCACACCGATGACCTGAACATCTTTGACCGCAGGATGGGTGTAAATAAATTCTTCGATTTCTTTCGGATAGATGTTTTCGCCGCCGCGGATGATCATGTCCTTCAGTCTGCCCGTGATGCGGTAGTTTCCGTTTTCATCGCGGCAGGCAAGGTCTCCGGAATGGAGCCAGCCTTCGGCATCGACGGCTGCCGCAGTCGCCTCCGGCATCTTATAGTAGCCCTTCATGGTGTTGTAGCCGCGGGAGCAGAATTCGCCGTTGGTATTTGCCGGAACCTCCTCGCCGGTCTCAGGATCGATGATCTTGCACTCGATATGCGGGAAGGCGTAGCCGACCGTATCGCAGCGCACATCGATGGGATCATTCCATGCGCTCATGGTACTGCCCGGGGCGGATTCTGTCTGCCCGTAGACGCTGACGATGCCGGTCATGTTCATTTCATCCGGCTGTGCGGCGCGGCGCATCAGCTCCGGCGGACAGCCGGAACCGGCCATAATGCCCGTACGCATATAGGAAAAATCCGTCTTTTTGTAGTCCGGATGGTTGAACATGGCGATAAACATGGTAGGCACGCCGTTGAAACAGGTGATTCTCTCCTGATTGATGCAGGCCAGCGATACCTTTGCCGAGAAATAAGGCATCGGGCAGAGCGTTGCGCCGTGGGTCATGCAGGAGGTCATGGAAAGCACCATGCCGAAGCAGTGGAACATCGGCACCTGCACCATCATGCGGTCTGCCGTAGAAAGATCCATGCGGTCGCCGATGCACTTACCGTCATTGACCACATTGTAGTGCGTCAGCATGACGCCCTTCGGGAAGCCCGTGGTGCCGGAGGTGTACTGCATATTGCAGACATCGTCCGGGCGCACCTGCGCCGCCATACGCAAAACCTCTTCGCGGCTGACCATGCTGGATCGCTCCATGGCCTCATCGAAGGTCAAACAACCCTTCTGCTTAAAACCGACGGTGATGATATTGCGCAGGAACGGCAGCTTTCTGCAATGCAGCGGCTGACCGGGAACGCTCGTTTCCAGTTCGGGGCAGAGTTCCTGAATGATTTGCTTATAGTTGGAATCGAGGCAGGACTCGATCATGACCAGCGTATGCGTATCGGACTGACGGAACAGATACTCCGCCTCGTGGCTCTTATAAGCCGTATTGACCGTAACAAGCACGGCGCCGATCTTGGTGGCAGCCCAGAAGGTGATGAACCACGCAGGCACATTGGTTGCCCAGATGGCGACCTTGCTGCCGCGGCGCACGCCGAGAGAGATCAGCGAAGCCGCAAATCTGTCCACATCCTCGCGGAACTCCTCGTAGGTTCTGGTATAGTCCAGTGTGGTGTATTTGAAGGCATACTGATCCGGGAATTCCTCTACCATGCGGTCAAGCACCTGCGGGAAGGTTTCGGAGATCAGCGTATCCTTTTTCCATACAAACTGACCGGTGTGGCTTGCGTTGTCGTAAAGCATTTTTTTCTTGCCGCGCGGATTGTCAAAGCGGTTCATGTAGTTGACAAAGTGCGGGAAAATGATCTCCCGGCTCTGCAGATCCTCCATCCATTCCGGCTTCCACTCAATAGAAATAAAGCCGTCATAGTCGATGGAACCCAGGGCGCGCATCATCTCCGCCACCGGCAGCGTGCCTTCGCCGATGATATTGTAGGTCTCGGCGTCATCGGAATCGTGCAGATGCACATGGCGCACGTAAGCGCCGAGGTTTTTGATGGTCGTGTCAGCGCTCTCGCCGAAGTCCCGGTACGGATGATGCATATCCCAAAGAGCCGCCAGCTCATCGCAGGCAAAATCGTCCATCACCCGGCGCAGCCTTGCGGTATCCGCGTAAATGCCCTTGGTTTTGATCAGAAGCGTCACCTGCCGCTCCCGCGCAGCATCCAGCAGCTGCTGAAGCTGACCGTAAATCTCGGCGTCGTCATCGCGCTGCGCCGTCACCGCCACGTAGGGGCATTGTACATTGTGCGCAACGGCCATCATATCCGGGATGCTCTGCGCAGCGCCCGGGACGGAGATGTCGCAGGAGGTATCGAGGCATGGGATCTGCAGCTGCTTTTCGCGCAGATCCCGAACTGTTGCCGCAGTATTGTATTTGTGAAGCGGACCGCTGCGCCCGGTCAGTTCCGCATCGTCAAAAATATTGTAGAGTTCGATGCCGCCGAAGCGCATGGTCAGCGCGGTATCGATATTTTCTTCCCAGCTGCATTGCTGCCAGCCGCGTGTTGAAAACGAAAGATTCATAACAGACTCCTTCCCGCCAAACCGATCAGGTCATTGACTCTTCGTAGGCGATCTTGTTGAGGGCGCTGATATAGGCGTGAATACTGGCGCCGACGATATCCGTGGAAATGCCGCGGCCGGAGAACAGCTTACCGTTGCTGCGGAGCTTGACAATGGACTCGCCCATGGCCTCACGGCCCTCCGTGACTGCCTGCACCTGAAAATCGTCCAGCTCATAATGGTGGCCGACAATCTGCTCGATGGCAAGGAGCGCCGCATCGATGGGGCCGTCGCCGACGCTGATGCCCTCCAGCACCGTACCTGCTTTGATCAGCTTCATGTGCGCAGTAGCATTGATGGTGTTGCCGGTGTTGATCACATAGGTGTCCAGCCGGAAGGTCGGCGGAACCTGCATGGCGGCAGAAGCTACAATCGCGTCCAGTTCCTTTGCGCCGACAGACTCCTTCCTTTCCGCAACTCTGCGCACAGCCTCGAGAACCTTCGCGCCGTCCTCCTCGGACAGGTCATAGCCCAGTTTCTCCACCGCCTTCATAACGGCAGACAGATCATCGTGTACGGTCAGGTTCAGGTTTCCATTGTCCTGCACGCCGTTGTCAAAAGGCGATGTCGCGCTGCGGTCTGTCCGGCACATCCACGCAATCTGCTCCATGATCCGGTGCAGCTGCGTATAGCGGATGGTGCAGGCGGCATCAAAATAGCTGCCCTTGGCGGAAATGATCTTGGCCATATTGGCAAGGCTGACGGAATTGACGCAGTATGCCGCGCACTTGATTTCCGCCGCGCCGCAGCGGATGGCGGCGATGGCGCAGGAATCTGCCATGGAAAGCTCATTGCTGCAGGCAACGCCGAGATTGATTTCTCTCAACTCGGGAACGTTTTCATAGGCTGCCTGCACGAATGCGCCGAACTGATCCGGCATCATGGTTCCCGCCGTATCGCAGAGGGTCACGGTCTTTGCACCGGCACCGATGGCGATACGGATCGCCTCGTAAAGAAACGCCGGATCTGCACGGGTCGCATCGTCCGCGATCAACTCCACATCGCTGCAAAGTGCCGCGCAGCTTTCTATCATTTTCTGAATCGTTTCCAGCATGGCTGCGGGTTTTTTGCCGGCAAGATACTCCATCTGAACGGCGCTGACGGGCGAGACCACCTGCAGCCGCGGATGCCTTGCCTCTTCCAGCGCCCCCCACGCAACCGCAATGTTTTCTTCCTGAATGCCCACGGAAACCGCAACAATGCTCTCTTTCACAGCAGAGCTGATAGACTTGATCAGCAGACGGTCGATTTTCGGATTGGTAATCGGGCTGACTTCAATTACGGAAACGCCAAGTTTATCCAGATGCTTCACAAGCTCGATCTTTTCCCGAAAGCTCAAGCTGAAATTTGCGGACTTTCCGCTCTGACGCATGGTCATGTCTACAATTCTGATGTTTCTCATACTGTTCTCTCCTTGCGAAAAAATAAAGCCCCTGAAGCCAAATGGCTTCAGGGGCGAAAAAACTTTCACGGTACCACCCTGATTTATCCCCGCACAAATACAGCGCAGGAACATCTCTCTCGGACTCCAACAAATCCATAGCCGCTAACGAGGCCGGTCGTGTTCTGCTACTTGCCTACGCGTTCGCAAAACCTGCTCGGGAAACAGACTGCATTCTGTCATCCGTATTGGCTCGCACCACCCGCCAACTCTCTGATACCCTCCGACAGATGCATAATTCCGTCATTGCATTTTTACTATTTACTTGCTGAAAGTCTATCATGCGACTCAGACATTTGTCAAGTTTTTTTCTCGGATGGTATCTATCAGTTCTGCTTATGGCAAATCATTGCTTTTATACAATGCCGGATATATTGAACCGCCCTGCAGTTTTCTGCAGGGCGGTTTGAGAAAAAATGACTGTCTGTGTCGTCGTTTTCCGGAAAGAGAATTACAGATACTTGTCTTCGATTCCGCAGTACCAGCTGCCGAAGGGCTTTGCAATGGCTTCGGAAACATAGCAGGTGCCCTTACCGAGTCTGAAGATGGAAGCCGCTGAAGCCTTCGTTCAGATGCCAGTTCATGAGCTTTCTCATGCCCTGCTCATATACATTGCCGTCCTCATCCACGCAGGACACCAGCGCAGACATAATGCCGGAGAATTTTACATTTTCTTTTTCCATTTTTCCCTCTGTTCTTTTCCTCAAACTGCAGAAATTGAACTGACCGGGCTGTTCATGCACTGGTTTGTGCATTGTCCGGCTTTTCAGTCCCATTCTGTTTTATATAATCATACGCCGGAAATTTCGGCAATTCAATCCGCTGATTCTCGAAAAAGTTTAATATTCGGGTTATTCTTTCCGATTCTGCTGACTTTCGCTTGTTTTGTTTTGATTTTCCGAAAAACCAGCACCGTTCGAAATATCGCCGCAACACCAAGACTCTTTTCTTCTTCTCCAGGTGCAGATCCGCAGCAAAAAAATGCACATCACCGCAGAAATTGTTCCGGCAGTGATGCGCATTGTCCGATGTCAATTATCTGTCAGAATCTGCCGAGTTCTCTTGCCTTCTCGAGGAAATACATGACATTTTCCGTCGGGATTCCTTCATGGAAGGAGTGATCCGTTGCCAAAATCAGACCGCCGTCTGCGCCTGCCGTATCGATGACATTCTGAATTGCCTGCTCGATCAGCTGCTTGTCCGGCTGACACATGATGCCAGTTGCGTCTACATTGCCTACGAGGGTCACTCTGTCGCCGATTCTCTGCTTGATGGAAGCAAGATTCATACCGGAACGAACCTGAATGTTGTTCAGTCCGTCGATGCCAAGATCAACAAGATCCTCTGCTACGGCGTCTACATTGCCGCAGGTATGCAGCAGTACCTTTGCGCCGGCCCTTTTCCAGGTTTCGATCTGTTTTTTGAAAGACGGGAAGAAGAATTCCCGCAGCTGATTAGGCGCAATCAGCGTCGAGCCGTTCATGCCCATATCGTTCGCAACATACAGTCCGGTGCATCCGGTCTCGATCAGACGCAGGCCAAGTTCCGTCCAGAAATTGTCAGCCGCTTCGATAATCTCCCGAAGGAGATCGGGATCATCGTAGATGGCATATGCCAGATTCTCAAGGCCGAGCGCGATGAAAAGGAAGCCAAAGGTGCCGCGCACGCTGCCGAATACGGCGATCTCATCGCCTGCTTCCTCAACGCCTTCCTTTACCGCACGGACATCCTCGTCCGTGACCTTCGCATTGCGGATCAGTTCCAGAAGTTCCTCGTCGGCTTCTCTGGGGTTGATAGCCATGCCAAGGGGCCAGGAGGTTCCCGTAACCTTGCAGGTAACGCCGAAACGGTCTGTGAAGGTATCAGCCGTATCGAACTCGCTTCTCGGCGGGATCAGGCAGGTATAGGGCTTGCTGTGTACTGTGACGGCATCCATGCCGATTTTCTTTGCCAGCTGGACAACCAGTCTGCCGTTGGACTCATAATTCTCTTTTCCGAGAAAATCTACATACATGTCCGGCTTATTAACAATGTCAAAAACAGGCAGTCTGTCCGTTTTCTGATGTGCAAAAGCCGCAAGGATTCGTTCTTTTCCTGTATATTCCATTGTTTTTTACCTCAGTCCGCATATTTGGGAAGAAGATCCGCAGAGCCGGTATAGTCTGCGATCATCTGCATTTCCGCATAGGTTTTATCATTGACCGGAATACCCTCACGCAGGACACGCTCTCTGGCTTCCAGTTCCTTTTCGCCGTGGATGTAGATACGGCTCTGTCCGTCTGCTTTTGCGGAGTCACGGATTTCCTGCAGGAAGGTGGACAGGCGGCTTTCAATCTGTGCCTTGTCTCCGAACATACCATAGTCGATTGCACCGTAGAACTGGCAGATGCCAGAGCCGGTCGGGTTCTTATAGATGTAGTTGGAGGTTGTACCGTTGGAGAAGATCGAAGTGAAAATCTCACACAGAAGGCCGAAACCGTAGCCCTTATAGCCGCTGGTCATGTCGCCCGCGCCGCCCAAGGGCAGAATGCCGCCGCCGGCTTTGGAGATGATGTTTTTCAGAACACGGTCGGAATCGGAGCTGGGCTGACCGTTTTCATCCAATGCCCAGCCGTCGGGGATGCCGTTGCCGCGCTTGGCATATACCTCAAGCTTGCCTCTCGGTACCACCGTCGTTGCCGCGTCAAACACGAAAGGATTCGGTTTTGCCGGCATGGCAACTGCAATGGGGTTCGTGCCGATCATTGCCTGCTTGCCGAAGGTCGGGACCATGATGGATTCGCTGTTTGTCATACAAACGCCCATCAGGCCCTCGCGCATTGCCATCTTTGCATAAAAGCCCGCAATGCCGTAATGATTGGAATTTCGCACGCTCACGAAGCCGATTCCGGTTTTCTTTGCCTTTTCAATCGCCATCGTCATCGCCTTGGCGCCGAGCGTCTGGCCCATGCAGTCATGTCCATCCAGAACTGCAGACAGCGGTGTTTCAAAAACAATCTCCGGCTCTGCCGACGTGTTGGCCATGCCGCTGGTAATTTCGTGATGGTAGCGAATCAGACGCTGAACGCCGTGGGATTCAATACCGGACAGATCTGCATCCAGCAAGACGTTTGTAATCGCCTTGCAATCATCCTCACTGAAGCCGTAGCCAGCAAATACTTTCCGGCAAAACGTCTGCATTTGTTCAAACGGAATATGATGATATTGCATGATAAATCCTTCTTTCAATTATTATTCAGCTGATTCGTCTTTGATCAGACGCGTTTCCAGTACCGGCAGCAGAGCAGCCGGACTGCGGTCGGAAATACAAGTTCTTTCACAGTGGTTCCCTCGTTTACCGTTACCCCAATTCTATTCCTTTTTTCAGAAAATGTCTTTACAAAATCGGCCATAATTATTATAAATATAAATGTATCTTGTAAAAAGCAAAGGAGGAAAGCTTTTAAATGGAAAGTCTTGTATTCGGGCAGTATCATCTGAATCATCTTCTCAGAGTTGACAGTCTTTCCACCGCGCATTA
>JAEDIZ010000079.1 GCA_016296635.1 Oscillospiraceae bacterium | reverse complement strand
ACCTCTTGAAAACACAGGGTTTTCATCATTTTTTGATTTTACTGTTTTACGACCACCGCGCATTCCGTCCGGGGTCTCGTTCATTCTTTTGCTTTTTTCTTCGTGGGAAAGACGATGAATTTCTGCCCGAGATAATTCAGCACCATGTGCAGCACCACGCCGACACTCAGCGTAATATTGCCGTGCAGCAGCTCGCCGTATTTTTCACCCAGATGTACCGCCGCCCAGGCAGCTGTCTCTTCCTCCAGCGGCCTCACCAGCAGCGGCGCCAGACTGTAGGAGATCAGATAGCAGGCCACCGCCAGCGCCGCATATTCCAGCGCCGATCTGACGGATGGCTTCTGATTCGGAAAGATCAGCAGATATCCTGTCACATAGCCGAGGATCAGATTTGTAAGAATATAGTTGCAGGCGGAGGAAACCCAGTAACCGCAGCCGCAGCAGTTATAAAGCACAAACATGATGGTCGTGCCGAGAACCCATCTGCCGAAGCCGATGATCGAATAGCGCAGAAAAACATTCGCCCAGACCCTTTTGATAAATCCGATCATCTGAGGAAGCCTTCCAGAATCTTTTCTTCCGCTTCTTCTGCGGTGAGTCCAAGGGTCTCGAGCTTCAGAAGCTGCTCGCCGGCGATCCTGCCGATGGCTGCCTCATGGATCAGACTGGCGTCCACATGGTTGCAGGAGATTTCGGGAATGGCGCGCACCTTCGCATCGCCCATGATGATAGCGTCGCAGGAAACGTGGCCGAAGCATTTGCCGTTGCCCTGCACGCGCGGATAGAAGATCTGCGTGGAGTTTTCCTTGGCAACGGAGCGGGAGATGACACGGGTCTTGCTGTCAAAACCGTTCAGAATGACGTCCATCTCGGACTCTGCCTTCTGATCGCCGTGGGTCAGCAGCTTTTCCGTGATGAAGATCTCACTGCCTGCGCCCTCAGCCACACACTTGGTATAGCGTTTGGTGTCGTCCACGCCGGCGATCTGACTGGTCTCCATGGTGATGGAGGCGCCCTCCTCCAGATAGACCACGGTCTGCGGATTGAGGATGCGCTTGCCGCTGCCCTCGCCCTCGCCGTAGTGCTTCTCGATGTAAGTCACCTTTGCGTTTTTGCCGATGTGGAAGGTGTGGATGCCGTCATGCTGGCTGTCGCAGCCACCGCAGTTATGGATGCCGCAGCCGGCCACGATCTTGACCTCCGCGCCCTCGCCCACGAAGAAATCATTGTAGACCATATCGTGGAAGCCGCTTTGCGTCAGCACCACGGGAATATGCACATTTTCATTTTTTGTGAAGGGCTTGATGTTGATATCGATACCGTCCTTATCGGTCTTGGAAACGATCTCGATGTTCTCGGTGTTGTGACGGTAGGCCTTCGTGCCGTCGGAGCGGATGTTGACCGCGCCGTCGGGAATGCCGGTCATGTCCGCGACCTCCTGCAGGATCCTTTTCTGAATATCGTTCAGCATTTCTGATTCACCTCCAGCATATTGCAGCCGCGCACCGTTTCCGTCAGGATCTGCGGATAGATCTCGTCCACGCTGCCGCGGCCGGCGATCTGCCCGTTGGCTACCAGCACGATCTCGTCCGCCAGGCGGATGATGCGCTCCTGATGGGAAATGATGATGATGGTATGCTCACCCTTATCGTGCAGCTCCTGGAAGGTCTCGGTCAGTCTTGCGAAAGACCACAGATCGATGCCGGCCTCCGGCTCGTCAAAGATCATCAGCTCTGCGTTTTTCGCCAGCACGGTGGCGATCTCAATGCGTTTGACCTCGCCGCCGGACAGACTCGTGTCCACGTCGCGGTTCACATAGTCCCTTGCGCACAGACCGACTCTCGTCAGATAGCTGCAGGCCTCGTCATGGCCGAGCTTTTTGCCTGCCGCGATCTGCAGCAGATCTGCGACCTTCATGCCCTTGAAGCGGGGCGGCTGCTGGAAGCCGTAAGAGATGCCGCGTTTGGCCCTTTCCGTGATGGAAAGCGCCGTGACGTCCTCGCCATTCCATATGATCCTGCCTGCGGTCGGCTGTGCAAGACCCATGACAATCTTTGCAAGCGTTGTCTTGCCGCCGCCGTTGGGGCCGGTAATGACGATGAACTTCTTATCCTCCACCGTCAGAGAGATGTTTCTCAGAATTTCCTTTTTTCCGTCTTCGGCTTCCGCCGTCAGACAGAGATTCTTCAGTTCAAGCATATCGCTGCCTCGTTTCCGATATTCCCGGGATGATTCGTCAGTTTCCGCCCGATTTGCATTTCCGGGCGGCTTTTGACCGCTCCATCCACCAAGATTTTTATAATTATATCACATACATATAAAATACGCAATTCTCCGCCATAAATTCTGCCGGAAGCCGGGTGTCTTTTCCGGGAAAACACTCTGCCGCGCTGCGCGGATTCGCTCTGACTAATCGATATCTTTTTATTTTTTTGAAAATGCAGGGAAATTCCTATACAAATGTTGCGTTTTCTGTTATACTGTCTGCAGTATAAGTACCGCTCTGCGCGGTATTGGAAAGGTTGTGTCCATGTTGCCCGGTTTGTCTGCTGTCATTTTTGTCCCGGATGATACTGCGAAAACAGGCTATCCCCGCCCGATGATGCTGCAAAATATCATGGGAACGCCGCTTCTGAACTGGCTGGCTTCCTCTCTGATTGCCGGTGGTGTCGGGCGCTTCTTTTTGGTCTGCCACGACCGCTTCAAGCGCCAGGCAAGAGCCTGCTTCCCGGAAGATGTAGAGTTCTTCTGCCCCCCGGCGGAAACCACTTCCGATGAGCTGCATGTCTTTCTGTCCACGGCAGATGAATCAGAAGAGGACATCATCGTGGTCACCGGCCCTGCCGTGATCCTGCCCTTTGCCGCGGACGAAGACCAGTTTACCGAGGCACCCATCGTTTCCAATGTCACCTCCGTGCGCCGTGATACGCTCATGGAAGCACTGGATGAAAAATTCATCTTCACCGATTTCCTGCGGGAGCACGGTGTCCCCTATACCGACCGCGACGGTGTTTACTCCGTTGCCGATCTGCAGGAGGCCGCCGACTGGCAGCCGGTTCTGAACCGCGCCAATCTCTATCAGCTGGCAAAATCCGGCGTGGAAATCTGGGATTTTAACAACACCTATATCGACCCCACCGTCCGCATCGGCGTCGGCGCCGCCATCCTGCCCGGCACCATTCTGCGAGGCCAAACTTCCATCGGCAAAAACTGCACCGTCGGCCCTAACAGCTATCTGGAAAACGCCCGCATCGGTGACGATACCACCGTCAACAGCTCGCAGATCTATAACTCCACCGTGGGTTATGATACCCGCATCGGGCCCTTTGCTTACATCCGTCCGGGCTCCAATGTCGGCAACAGCGTGCGTCTTGGCGATTTTGTCGAGGTCAAGAACTCCAACATCGGCGACGGCACCAAGGTCTCCCACCTGACTTACGTGGGCGACAGCGACGTCGGCAAGGACTGCAATTTCGGCTGCGGCACCGTCACGGTCAACTACGACCGGGCGAAAAAGTACCGCACCACCATCGGCGACAATGCCTTCATCGGCTGCAACACGAACCTGATCGCGCCCGTCACCGTGGGCGACGGCGCCTATATCGCCGCCGGCTCCACCATCACCGACGATATTCCCGGCATGGCCCTTGCCATTGCCAGAGCCCGCCAGCAGAATAAGAAGGACTGGGCCAGCAAGCATAAGATCAAGGAAAAATAATCGCCCCGGCATATGTCCCCGGCGAGGGCAGGCCCCTGCTCTGCAAGGGAAACGAAAAGAATCGTACATCCTGCGGCGAGGGAGCAGCAGAGCCGCGAGATGAGCCGCCGGTCAGGAAGCTTCAGATTTGAAAGCGTTAGGAAAGATTCCAAAGAAAACCCATGCAAGAGGGTTTTCTTTGGCACGCCTTTGGATACTTTCGCCGTGTAGCGAAAGTATCCCGCCGGAGACATGACCATCCAAAAGTCATTGCCATGGCCACCTTCCGCGGCGGTGCAGACCCGGTTCTGCGGGCAGCACTCCAAACACCGCACCGAATCCATATTCCGTTCATCCTGCGGCCCTGCCGCACAAAAAATATACAACAGAACAGAATCAGAACAGAGAGAGGTAATTTCATATGATTTCTCATGGCAAAAATGTTAAGGTCTTCTGTGCCAACGCAAACCGTCCCTTTGCAGAGGGCGTCTGCCGCAAGCTGTGGCTGCCTCTGGGCGACTGCACCGTAAGAACCTTTGCTGACGGTGAAGTTTCCGTCACCATCAACGAGTCTGTCCGCGGCTCCGATGTGTTCATCGTCCAGCCGACCTGCAGCCCTGTCAACAACAACCTCATGGAGCTGCTCATCATGATCGACGCCTGCCGCCGTGCTTCCGCCGGCCGTATCACCGCCGTCATGCCCTATTTCGGCTATGCCCGTCAGGACCGCAAGGCCAAGGGCCGCGATCCCATCTCCGCAAAGCTCGTTGCCAACATGATCGAAGCTGCCGGTGCTGACCGCGTTCTGACCATGGACCTGCACGCAGCTCAGATCCAGGGCTTCTTTGATATCCCCGTTGATAACCTGCTGGCTACCAACGTCTTCGTCAAGTACTGCCTTGAAAAGTTCGATCATCCGGAAGAGATGGTCGTTGTCTCCCCCGACGTCGGCTCCGTTGCCCGCTCCCGTACCTTCGCCAACAAGATGGGCATGTCCCTCGCCATCGTGGATAAGCGCCGTGAAAAGGCCAACCAGTGCGAAGTCATGAACATCATCGGCGACGTCAAGGGCAAGAAGTGCCTGCTGTTCGACGATATGGTCGATACCGCCGGCTCTCTGTGCAACGCAGCCAATGCCATCAAGGAAATCGGCGGCGCTACCGAGGTCTACGCATTCGCGACCCACGGCGTTCTTTCCGGCCCGGCTCTGGAGCGTCTGGAAGCCAGCTGCATCAAGGAGCTGACGCTTCTCAACACCATCCCCGCCAAGGAAAATGCCCCTGCCAAGATCAAGTATCTGGATGTCTCCCCGGTCTTCGCCGATGCCATCCAGAGAATCTACGAAGAAAACTCCATGTCTGCTCTGTTCTGATATTCTATGTCCTTTTTTAAAAATCCCGGGGCCGACTGGCTGATTGTCGGCCTCGGCAACCCCGGCCGGGAGTATGAAACCACCCGGCACAATACGGGCTTCATGGTGCTGGATAAGCTGGCAGGTAAGCTTGGCGTATCCGTCAATAAGATGCGCTTCAAAGCGCTCACCGGCTCGTGCAGCTACCATGGCAAAAAGCTGATCCTTCTCAAGCCGGAGACATTCATGAATGCCTCCGGCATTGCCGTTGAAGCCGCCGCACATTTTTATAAGATCCCGCCGGAACGGGTACTTGTCATCTTTGACGATATCTCTTTGCCCGTGGGCAAGATCCGCGTGCGGCCCAGCGGCTCCGCAGGCGGACATAACGGCCTCAAGTCCATCATTTCGAGCCTTTCCGGCGATACTTTCCCGAGAGTTAAGGTGGGCGTGGGTGCAAAGCCCCACCCGGGCTATGATCTGGCAGACTGGGTGCTTTCCACCGTCAGTAAGGATGACCAGCCCGCTTATCAGCAGGCGCTGGACAACGCCGCCGAGGCTGCGCTTGCCATCATCGATTCCGGCTGCGCCGACGCCGCGGCAAAATTCAACGGAAAATAAGTCTCTACGTCCCTCGCCCCGCGGGGAAAGCACACTTGGCTCCCCCGGACGGGGGAGCCGGCACGCGAAGTGTGACTGAGAGGGCGATGACCTCTCTGCCTCGCGCAGCTCGGCACCTCCCCTGAAAGGGGGAGGCAAGGGACTTTGGATGCACTTCCTGTGCCGCTTCGCGCAGACCGTCACACCCTGCGGGCGGCTCCTAGCGAATCGGAATCCGTTCCCTGCGGCGGCGATATTCCATACGCAGAAGCCCTGCGGCATCATCAACAATGACGGGCTGTGGAAAGTAATTCCTTTTCCGGCACCGTCGGGCGGTCGATGCGCGCCGTAATCTTGCGGAAGAGATACATGATGCCGCACGGGAATGCCCTTTCTTTTGTGGCGGTGCGACACGGTATTTTCTTTCTGCGGAAAGAAAATATGGGGTCGCAAACCGTTCTCTGTCAGTCTATAATGTTATGCTGCGCCGGCGGATTGTATATGCGATCGAAAATGCGAAGATTCTTCGCTTCGCTCAGGATGACAAGAAACCGAAAACCGGTTCAACGTGCCTTTTATCGTAACCTTTCCCATATTTCAACGTGTCCCCAGGGGAAGGCATTTGCATGGCTCGCAGGTCGTCGCGCCCTGCATATTCAAAATGAATATCCCAACCCCCACGGGCAGAGCTTCTGTCCGCGTTTTGTGGTTGTTTTGATTTCCAAATTTTTCCTCTTCCGGAGGTGCATCCATGAATATCCTTCTTTCCATGCTCCGCGCCGGTGAGCAGTACCGGCAGCTGCTTTCCTGCATCGAGAAGCGGCAGGCCGCCGCTTTCTCCGGCGTCAGTCAGATCGCCCGCAGCCATATGATCGCCAGTCTGCATGTAGACTCCGGCAGGCCCGTGGTGGCGGTGTGTCAGGACGAGATGGCAGCCTCAAGACTGCAAACGGAGCTTTCCGCCTTCCTCGGCACCACGCCGCCCATTCTGCCGCAGCGTGAGCTGACCTTCGTGGATGCTGCCGGTATTTCGCGCCAATGGGAGCAGCAGCGGCTGCAGCTGCTTTATGACATGGCAGCCGGGCTCATTCCGGTTCTCATCACAAGCCTTGACGCGCTGAGCCTTCGCACCATGCCCCGCGCCACGCTCTATTCTGCCGCCATCCGGCTTGTCCCCGGCGCGGAATACAACATGGATGAACTGCTCACAAAATTAACGAACGCAGGCTATTCCCGCTCGAGCCTTGTCGAAGGCGTGGGTCAGTTCGCTCTGCGCGGCGGCATTCTCGATGTCTATTCTCCCGCCCATCCGAACCCCATCCGCGCCGAATTTTTCGGTGACGAGCTGGATGCCATGGGCTTCTTCGACCCCATCACCCAGCGCCGCACGGATAACGCCGACGAAGCGCTGCTGCTTCCCGTGGCGGAGGTGCAGCCGAACCTGCACCCGGAGGGCATCCCGGGGCTTCTTTCGGATCTGGACAGCCTCATCGCCCGGCAGCGCCGGCGCAAAAATCCCAATGAAACGCTCATTTCCGTTTTGCAGGCCGACCGCGAAAAGCTGGAAAGCGGCGTGAGCTTCTCCGCCTCCGACCGGTATCTCGCCCTCATCTATCCGGAATTTGCCTGCGCGGCGGACTATATTTCGTCCGATGCCGTCGTCGTTTTCTGCGACCACGGCAACCTGATGCGCGGGGCGAAGGCCGCCGAAGAAAGCTTCGGCCTGATGCTCGATTCTTTCTTGGAATCCGGCACCCTCTGCGGCGAGCTCTGCGATTTTTCCTGCGGCTTTGAGGATCTCGTATCAAAATTCTCCCCGCAGGGCATCCTCTATTTTGACAGCTTCCTTTCCGCCGGATACCCGGATTCCCTGCCGCCCAAAAAGCTTCTCAGCATCACGGCGCGCCAACTTCCCGGCTATGGCGGCAGTTTGGATACCGCCGTTTCCGATCTCAAGCACTACGCCAAAAACGATTACGGCGCGCTGGTTCTCTGCGGCGGCAAACGCCGGGGCGAAATCTTAAAAGAAATGCTGGAAAAGGAAGGAGTAAACGCCCTTCTCGCTTTCCCGGCCACTTCTCTTCCCCAGCAGGGGCAGATCCTTATCACGGACGGCGCACTTCCGGCAGGTCTTGAATATCCCGAGCTGCACTACGCCGTTCTGACCGAGGGGCAGATCCTCGCCCGGCAGACGCCAAAAAAAGCCCGTCCCAAAAAGGCCTCCAACCGCAAAAAGCTGGAATCCTTCACCGACCTCACCCCCGGTGATCTTGTTGTCCATGAGCATCACGGCATCGGCCGCTACGTCTGCATGGAAAGCCTGAAGGTCGGCGGCGCTGTCAAGGACTATGTCAAGATCGCCTATCAGGGCACAGACGTTCTGTACGTTCCCGCCACGCAGCTGGATCTTGTCAGCAAATATATCGGCTCCGGCGGCGAGGATCAAGCCGTCCGCCTCAATAAACTGGGCGGCGATCAATGGCAGAAGGCGAAAGCCAAGGCAAAAGCCGCGGCAAAGGATCTGGCGGCAGGCCTCATCCAGCTCTATGCCGAGCGCAAGCGGATGCCCGGCTTTGCCTTTGCGGCGGACTCGCCCTGGCAGCAGGAGTTTGAGGAGTCCTTCCCCTACGCAGAAACGGACGATCAGCTGCGCTCCATCGCGGAGATCAAGCACGATATGGAATCGCCCGCGCCCATGGAGCGGCTTCTGTGCGGCGACGTCGGCTTCGGCAAGACGGAGGTCGCGCTCCGCGCCGCCATGAAGTGCATTCTCGACGGCAAGCAGGTGGCGCTGCTGGTACCCACCACGGTGCTGGCGCAGCAGCATTACACCACCGCCATGAAGCGCTTTTCCACCTTCCCCGTCACCATCGATGTCCTCTCCCGCTTCCGCACGGCGGCGCAGCAGAAAAAGACGCTGTTCGACCTGTCCTCCGGCAAAATTGATCTCATCATCGGCACGCATAAGCTTTTGCAGAAGGACATAAAATTCAAGGACTTAGGCCTTCTCATCGTAGACGAAGAGCAGCGCTTCGGCGTTACCCACAAGGAGCGGCTCAAGGAACTTTCCCGCGGCGTGGACGTCTTAACACTGTCCGCAACGCCGATCCCGCGCACGCTCAACATGGCGCTTTCCGGTCTTCGCGATATGTCCACCATCGAAGAGCCGCCGCAGGACCGCTACCCCGTGCAGACCTTCGTTCTCGAGCAGAACGAGCGCGTTTTGGACGAAGCCATCCGCCGCGAGCTTGCAAGAGGCGGTCAGGTCTATTATCTGCATAACCGCGTGGAATCCATCGACCGCTGCGCCGCCCGGCTGAAAGAGCGCCTCGGTGATGTTTCCATCGCCGTCGCCCACGGCAAGATGAATCAGGATCAGCTTTCCGACGTCATGCAGCAGATGGCGGAGGGCGAGGTGCAGCTGCTGGTCTGCACCACCATCATCGAAACCGGCATCGACATTTCCAACGTCAACACTCTCATCATCGAGGACGCCGACCGGCTCGGTCTTGCCCAGCTGCATCAGCTGCGCGGCCGCGTCGGCAGGTCTTCCCGCCATGCCTACGCCTACCTCTGCTTCCGCAAGGGCAAGGTGCTTTCCGAAATCGCGGAAAAGCGGCTGGACGCTATCCGCGAATATGCGGAATTCGGCTCCGGCTTCAAGATCGCCATGCGCGATCTCGAGATCCGCGGCGCAGGCGATCTGCTGGGTGCAGAGCAGTCCGGCCACATGATGTCCGTCGGCTATGATATGTACCTGAAGCTGCTGGAGGAGGCCGTTCTTGAAGAGCGCGGCGAGGAAGCGCTCAAGGAGCCGGAATGCACCGCCGATCTCGACGTGACCGCGAACATCGCCAAAAACTACGTCACCTCCGGCGAGCAGCGCATGGATCTTTACCGCCGCATGGCGGCCATCCGCAGCCAGACGGATGCGGACGATCTGCTCGATGAGATCGTCGACCGCTACGGCGATCCCCCGAAGGGCGTCATGAACCTGATCGCCATTGCCCTGCTGCGCGCAAGAGCCGCAGCCGCCGGTGTCACGGAGATCAGTCAGAAGGACGGCGCGGTTCT
>JAEDIZ010000078.1 GCA_016296635.1 Oscillospiraceae bacterium | reverse complement strand
GTTTGAAGAGGTTGAGCCTATCGTTGACGCTATCACCCCGGTTCCCGGCGGTGTCGGCGGCGTAACGAACGTGGTTCTGATCAGCCACGTTGTAGAAGCTGCAGAGCGTACTTTGGCATAAGAAGAGAGAAGCGTATGAATCCGGCTCCCCCGGTTTTTCCGGGGGAGCTGAAAATAATAGACGGAAATGAGAGTTGAGCAGATCATGGAAAGTCTGAATGAGAAAAAGCTGCTGCCGGAAAGAATGCTCCGGCAGGTATTTGGTATTTTTACGGTTATCTGTTTTGCCGCAGCTGCAATCATGCCGGATCGGGCAGATGCATTTGCGGGTCTTGGCAGGATCTGCACCCAGTCCGGACAGACGGTCAAGAGTTATTTTGATGTAAGCTACGGCGGCTTTGCAGGCACCTTCCTCAATGTAGCACTGGTGTGCCTTGTGATGACGCTTCTGTATATGCTGCCGGGTGCGAAGCCCGACGGTGTTTCTGCATTGGCATTCTTCCTGACAGCCGGCTTTTGCTTCTGGGGCACCACGATTCTGAACATCTGGTTTACCTTTGCAGGTGTGGTGCTGTACTGCATCATCCGGAAAAAGCAGGTGGGCGCCATGGCGAACGCGGTGCTTTTCTCCACCGGTATTGCTCCGCTGATTACGGAAATGCTCTTCCATTATCCTGCGGCAGAATGGCACGGCTGGACAGTCAGCGGCGTGCTGATTGCACTGGCAGTCGGTATTTTCATCGGCTTTATGGTCGTGCCGGGCCTTGGCTATTCGCCGAAGGTGCATAAGGGTTTCGATCTCTACAGCGCAGCGCTGCCCATCGGCCTCATTGCATTCTTCCTGCGTTCGCTGCTTTACAAGGTGTTCCTGCCGGAACCGCCCGCTTCCGTGGGCGTCGGTCTCGGCGACAGCTTCACGCTGATCTGCAATGCGTTCTGCCTCGTTGTGTTTGGCGGTGCATTGATTTGGGGCCTTGTTCTCGGCGGCGGAAAGCAGTACGGCGCGCTCATCCGCGACAGCGGCTACAATGTTGACTACCTTTCAAAATACGGCGCACCGACAGCAATCATGAATCTTGGTGTTTACGGCCTGTTCACTCTGGCGTATTACAATCTGATCGGTGCGAACTGGAACGGTGCGACATTGGGCATCGTGTTCTGCATGGTATGCTGCTTCGCAAAGGGCAGTCATCCGCTGAATGTGCTGCCCATCATGCTCGGCTATGCGGCGGCGAGCTTCATTGCAAAGTATGTCTGCGGCTTGACGGGCGCTGATTTTAACATGGCTGTCAATGCGCAGGCGATTATGATCGGTCTGTGTTATGCCAGCGGCCTTTGCCCCATCAGCGGTGAATACGGCTTCCTTGCAGGTATTCTGGGCGGCATGTTCCATTACACGCTGGTTACCTGCGTTCCGCTGATGCACGGTGCCTTCTGCCTCTATAATGGCGGCTTTACAGCGGCTCTGACCTGCATGATCCTGATTCCGGTTCTGGAGCATTTTTTCAAGACCAGAAGCGAGAAGGCCAAGGCCTGATCGGTTCAATCAATTGTTCTCAGTTTTAAAGAAGGCTCCCGGTTCATGCTTGCATGAGCCGGGAGTGTTTTCAATTTCGTTAATTATTTATGAAGAATTCGTAACAATTCTTGACCTTTATGCAGGCCTGTGTTACTTTATGAATGTATTTTTTCGGTAATGTCGATTGCCGTCGGGAGGGTTTGCTTTGAATCAAAAGCAGGATAACCGGTATGTCAAATGGGGACTGACAGCGCTGATCGTGGTGTTTATCAGTATCGTTTTGGTCGTGATCTTCACGAATCTGCCGGGTTTTTTTGACGTTTTGAAGCGGGCCGGGAGAATACTGTCTCCGCTGATGACCGGTGTCGTGATCGCATTTCTTCTGAATCCGCTGGTGAATCTGGTAGATGGCTGTATTCGGTCGATCCTCACAAAGAAAAAAATGAAACCGGCAACTGCAGCAAAGCTGAGCCGAACCGCAGGCGTGCTGTTTGCACTTGTATTTGCAATCTTTCTGATTTACGGCTTCTTTGCCATGCTGCTGCCGCAGCTGTACGACAGCGTCATGAGCATCTGGGAGAGTGCGCCGGGATACTATGAGCGGGCGGAGAACTGGGTGCTGGATATTCTGGAGGATAATCCCGAATTTCAGACCTATATCAATATTGCCTTCGACAAGGTCTATGAATTTGTGGAAAACTGGATCAATACAACCTTCCTCAGCGACGTATCCAAGATCCTTTCCACGCTAACCAGTTCGGTGATTGCGGTGATCAAGAGCCTGACCAATTTCCTGATCGGCTTCGTTGCCTCCATCTACATCCTTTTCTCAAAAGAAAAGTTTCAGGCACAGGCGAAGAAACTGGTGGTAGGCATTTTCTCTCCGTCAAGGGCGGATCGTATTCTTTATGTCGGCAGCGAAACCAGCCGTGTGCTGAACGGCTTTGTGATCGGCAAGATCATAGACTCTGCCATTATCGGTGTGCTCTGCTATATCGGCATGGTGCTTTTGAAGCTGCCGTATGCGGCCCTGCTGTCTACGATCGTAGGCATTACCAATGTGATTCCCGTTTTTGGCCCGGTCATCGGTATGATTCCCGGTGCGCTGATTCTTCTGCTGGTCAATCCGCTGCAGGCCTTCTATTTTGTCGTTTTCGTGATCGTGCTGCAGCAGGTTGACGGCAATGTGATCGGCCCGAAGATTCTCGGCAATACGGTGGGCCTTTCCGGATTTTGGGTGCTGGTTTCCATTACGGTTGCGGCAGGATTTTTCGGTGTGGCAGGCATGCTGCTCGGTGTGCCGGTGTTTGCAATTATTTATTCCCTCGTCTCGGATGCGTTGGATGCAAAGCTGAAAAAACGGGACATGACAGAGGAAACGGAGCAATACTATGCCATCCGCAAGGTCAGCGATCTGCTCAAGGTCAGCGAACAGAATGTGCATGCGCAGGAGCAGAGTGAAAAGAAATCTGAGAAGAGCAGCGATAAGGTAAAGATATAAAAAACGCCCCTCATGCTTTTCATGAGGGGCGTTCGGAGTATTTGGTGTCTTTTTATCATTTTCAAATGAACAGGAGATTACTATGCAGGAAATAGCAAATATGCTGACGGAACTTTTTGAACTTCCGTTTTTCGGCGTTTTCGGTGAGATTCTGCGATTCGTTCTGCCGGTGCTGGCGGTTGTGATTGTTGTGCGCTGCGCCTGCTCGCTCTTTGTGCAGGGCAGAGAACCGGAGGTCTGGGCATGGCTGACCTCACCCGCGGGGGAACACATTCCGATTATGCATTGGGAGAGCTTGATCGGGCGCGGCAGCGGCTGCGATGTGCAGCTCAATTATCCAACTATTTCCAGAACGCATGCGGTTCTGACGCGCTATGATGACGGCAGCTGGCTGATTTCCGATGCCGGTTCCAAGGGCGGAATCCGGATCAACGGCGGCTCGATTCTTGCGGCGGCGGTTCATTTCGGTGATGTGATCAGTCTCGGCGGCGTGGATTTTACGCTGGTTCCCATCACAAAGGAGCAGGAAAAGATTCAGGCGGCGACCAGAACCCGCGGCGGCAGCCGGATCAGTCAGGGCTTGAGCTTACTGATTCTGACAGCATTTCAGCTCTGCGTCTGCTACAGCAGCTTTACGGGGACGATGGAACCGACGGTGCTTCCGGCTTTTTTGGCGCTGATTGGCATCGAATGGTTGTTCTTTGCGCTGCTCAGAATCATGCGCCGTTCCAGTTTTGAAGTGGAAACGCTGGCATTCTTTCTGACGACGATGGGCACGGCGGTGGTTGCTTCTTCCGCCCCTTCGTGGCTGATGAAGCAGGTGGCCGTTGTGGCGGCGGGCGTGGTATTGTATCTTCTGATCAGCTGGTCGCTGCGCAATCTGGGAAGAGCCAAGCGGATCCGCTATCTGGCTTCGGCGGTTGGACTTGGATTGATGGCGATCAATGCGATTTTAGGCGTGGAACAGTTCGGCGCGAGAAACTGGGTGCAGATTGCCGGCTTCAGCTTTCAACCGTCGGAGTTGGTGAAGCTCTGCTTCGTGTTTGTCGGCAGCTCGACGCTGGACCGCCTGATGGCGAAGCGAAATCTGATCCTCTTCATCGGCTATTCCGGCGCCATCTGCGGCTGCCTTGCACTGATGAATGATTTCGGAACGGCAATCATTTTCTTTGTCGCGTTCCTTGTGATCGCATTCATGCGCTCCGGCAATTTTGCAACCATCGCGCTGGCACTCTCTGCAACGGCATTTGCGGGATTCATAGTGCTGAAATTCAAACCCTACGCGCTGAACCGGCTTTCAGCGTGGGGGCATGTCTGGGACAATGCGCTGACAACGGGATACTCGCAGACAAGAGCGATGATGTGCATTGCGTCCGGCGGACTTTTCGGACTTGGCGCCGGAAACGGCTGGCTGCACTATGTCGGTGCGGCGGACACCGATCTGGTCTTTGCGCTGGTCAGTGAGGAATGGGGGCTGATTTTGGCGATGATCATGATTTCGATCATGGTTCTGCTGGCGGTTTTTGTTGTGCGCTCCGCCCCCGGCGGCAGAAGCTGCTTCTATACCATTGGCGCAAGCGCGGCAGTCACCATCCTCTGCATTCAGACCTTCCTGAATGTGTTCGGTACGGTGGATTTCATCCCGCTGACGGGCGTCACCTTCCCGTTTGTGTCAAACGGCGGCTCCAGTCTTCTTTGCGTATGGGGCCTGCTCGCCTTTATCAAGGCGGCCGATACGCGGCAGAATGCAAGCCTTGCCATTAAGCTTCCGGGCAGAAAGGGGAGTGCGGCATGAAAAAAGTATCCAGAAGAGCAATCTGCGCGCTGCTTTTGGCGCTTGCACTGACGGTGGGTACCGTTGCGTTCGGCGTGCAGTATTTTGCAAAGGCGGATGACTGGGTGACCTTCCCGGGCAGTCCGCATGTGTATACCGGCGCAAATGTTGCCTGCGGTCTTGTGACAGACCGTGCAGGGAAAGTGCTGCTGGAAACGGCAGAGGGCAGAGCCTACTCGTCTGACCCGCAGATCCGGGCGGCTACCATGCATCTTCTCGGTGATCGTTACGGATATATCAGCGCCCCGCTGCTGGGTGCATATGCCGATGAAATGATCGGCTATGACAAAATCTTCGGCCTGCACGGCACATATGTTGGAGACAGCGCTGCAAAGCTGACCATCAGCGCGGAGGTTCAGAAGACTGCGCTGGCTGCCTTGTCGGGTACCTGCGGAACCATCGGTGTTTATAATTATAAAACCGGCGAGATTCTCTGCGCGGCTACCTCTCCGAGTTATGACCCGGATAACATGCCGGATATCGAGCATGACACAACGGGTGCATACTACGGAGTTTATGTAAACCGATTCTTCCGTTCCACCTATACGCCGGGCTCTATATTCAAGCTGGTCACGGCTGCCGCCGCGCTGGAGGAGATCGAGGACATTGACAGCCGAACCTTTACCTGTAATGGAGAAACAATCATCGGCGGTCAGAGAATCATCTGCATGGCGCACCACGGAACGCTGGCGCTGCAGCAGGCGCTGGCGCATTCCTGTAATGTGGCGTTCGGAGAACTGGCTGCAGAGTTGGGCGCAAAAAAACTGCAGAAGTATGCGGATAAGCTGGGTGTAGCTGCCCGCTACTCGGTGGATGGATTCAGAACTGCCGAGGGCTGCTTTGATCTCAGCGGTGCGGAAAGCGGTGATACCGCATGGGCAGGTATTGGCCAGTATTCCGACCAGGTAAACGCCTACGCGTTTATGCGCTATATGGGGATCCTCGGCGGCGGCGAAGATGCGGCGGAGCCGTATCTGATGGCAGAGGTACGCTGTGCAGATACTGCCTCTTATGAAGCGAAGACTGTAGCCATCGGAAAGTCGCTGAAGGAGGAAGCCAGACAGAAGCTCTCGCAGATGATGCGCCGGAATGTGACGGATGTTTACGGAGACTGGCAGTTTTCGGGCCTTTCCGTCTGCGCCAAGTCCGGTACAGCGGAGGTGGAGGGACAGAAACCGCATGCCATGTTTGCGGGCTTTGTGCAGGATGAGGCATATCCGCTGGCGTTTGTGGTGTTCGTGGAGAATGCGGGTGCCGGCAGCTCCGTTGCAGCGCCCATGGCTGCAAAGGTTCTGGCAGCCTGCGTACAATGCATGAATGCAGAACAATAACGAAAAAACAGTTCCGTCTGCGGCTGCAGAGGGAACTGTTTATTAATAGAATGTTATTTCTTTGTCCAAGTCGAGGGAATCATCAGAACCAGCATGGGGTAAAGCTCCAGTCTTCCCAGCAGCATGTCCAGACAAAGGACGATTTTGCTCAACGGGGAGAAAGCGGCAAAATTGCCCGTGGGGCCGACTACGCCGAGACCGGGGCCGATATTGTTGATGGTGGCTAGGACAGCGGTAATCGTTGTGGAGCCGTCAAAATTATCCAGCGAAACGAGAAGAATCGACACCATGCACAAAAGTACATAAATGGCCAGGTAGTTGGAAACCGCGCGGACGGTTTCCTGCCCGATGGGCTTGCCGTCAATTTTTACAACCTTGACTGTATGGGGTCGCACCAGTCGGCGAAGCTCGGCTTTTGCGGACTGGAACAGAATCACAAGGCGGGAAACCTTAAAACCGCCGCCGGTTGAACCTGCGCAGGCGCCGATGATCATCAGCAGGCACAAAATGATCCGGGAGAATTCCGGCCAAAGATTAAAGTCTACCGTGCCGAAGCCGGTCGTTGTCACAATGGATGCCACGGTAAAAGAGGCATGGTGGAATGCGTCATAGGCGCGGGGGTACAGATCTGTCATGGAAACGGTGTTCAGCGTGATCAGTACGATGGAAACCAAAACGATTCCGATATACCAACGCAGCTCGCTGTTGTGCCATACAAGATCGAATTTTTTGCGCAGAAGGAAAAAGTAGATCGAGAAGTTGACACCGAACAGCAGCATGAACACGGTAGAGACCGTTTGCGCATAGTAGTCATATGCGCCGAGAGAGGCGCTTTTTACGGAGAAACCGCCGGTACCGGCCGTACCGAAGGCGTTGCAGAGCGAATCAAACAGCGGCATACCGCCGGCAAGATAGAATACGATCTCGATAATGGTCAGCGCAAAATAGATGCCGTATAGGATCTTGGAGGAATCCACCATCCGGGGCACCATTTTGGAAACGGAGGGGCCGGGGCTTTCTGCGCGCAGCAGATGAATGGCCTGGCCGCCTTCCATATTCAGAATCGCCAGCATGAACACGAGAATACCCATGCCGCCCAACCAATGGGAAAAGCTGCGCCAGAAGAGCATGCAATGGCTGAGCGCTTCAGCATTGGGTAGAATACTGGAACCGGTGGTCGTGAAACCGGAGATCATCTCAAATACGGCATCGAGGTAGAACGGAATTTCACCGGAGAGCGTGAAGGGGAGCGCGCCTGCAAGAGACAGAACAATCCAGCTCAGCGAAACGATAACAAGCCCTTCCTTGGCATAGATGGTTCTGTTTTTCGGCCGGGGAAGCAGCATCATGAGCGCCCCAAGCACGCCGGAGCCCAGCATGGTGTATACAAACCACCAGCCGCTCTGCTCACGATAGATCAGAGCCGTGATGATCGGAAGCAGCATAAATCCGGCACCCAGCAGCAAGATGGCGCCGAGGATATAAATAATCATGCGGTTGTTCATGGCAGTTATCCTTTGCTGCGGCCGGCAAGAATATCGCTCAGATCCTGCAGACCGGTGATGGAGGAAACGATGACCACGGTGTCGCCCGGCTCAATGCTGTCATGGCCGTTGGGAATCAAGATGTGTCCGCCGCGGTTGATGCATCCGATCAGCAGGTTTTTCTTCAGCTGCAGTTCCGCCAGCGGAATGCCGCAGACGGGAGAGCCCTCTGCCACGCGGAACTCCACGGCTTCCGCCTTGCCGCCGACCAGCTTATAAAGCGTTTCGACTTTTGAACTGACGGTGCTTCGCATGGAACGTACATAGCTGCAGATCAGATCGGAGGTGGTGAAGCGGGGATTGAAAACGCTGCCAAGATCCATGGTTTCAAGAATACTCTTGAAAGAATAGCGGTTGATTTTCGTGATAACCTTGATTTTCGGCCAGGTTTTTCGGACATACATGCCCATGAGAACATTTTCCTCATCAATGCCGGTCAGAGCGGCGAACGCGTCCACGCGGTCAATCCCGGCCTCGCGCAGGAAGCCTTCGTTTGTTCCGTCCCCGTGGAGAATCTCGGCCTTGGGCAGCAAAACCGAGAGCTGCTCGCAGCGATCAGAATTTGATTCAATGATACGAACATTCAGTCCTGCCTCCAAAAGCTGCCTTGCCAGATAGTAGGCAATGCGTCCGCCGCCGACCAGCATGACCGTTCGGATGCGGCTTGCAGAGAGCTTTGCCTGACGGAAGAAAGCCTGCGCGTCGCGCGGGGAAGCAACAAAGGAGATGCGGTCTCCTGCTTCCAGCTGGAACTGACCGGAAGGAATATAGACCTCTTTCTCGCCCCGTTCCACAGCGCAGATCAGAACCTTTGCCTTGATGAGACCCGGAAGTTCCATCAGCTTTTTCCCCGCCAGAAGCGAATCCTGCGGCAGATGGAACTGCAGCAGATCAACTTTGCCGCCGGCAAAGGTATCCGTTTTGATGGCGGAGGGCATACGAAGCGTACGGGCGATAGCGGAAGCACAGCTGAGCTCCGGGTTGACGGAAAAACTCAGACCGAGATCGCCGGAAATAAGCGACAGCTCACCGTCATATTCAGGATTGCGGACGCGGGCAATGGTGTGCCTGGCACCTGCTTTTTTTGCAATCAGGCAGCAGAGCAGATTCAATTCATCCGAGTCAGCGGCTGCGATGAGCAGATCCGCGGAATCAACGCCCGCTTCCATCTGTGTAGCATAGGTGGCGCCGTTTCCTTCTACACAGAGAATGTCCAGATCCTGAGATGTCTGCTCCAAAGGGGCACTGTTGCAGTCAATGACGGTAATGTCATGGCCTTCCCGGCAGAGCTGTTCAGCAAGGGTGTGACCGATTTTTCCGTCACCTACAATGACAATTTTCATAGCATACTCCATTTCAAGTTGAATGCAATATCTACCTATTATCCATCATACCACTATCCGGTAAAAAAGGCAATCTGAAAGCAAGTTGAAATGCGTTGACAATTAAGGTAGAGGCGTGGTAGTATAGCATAGATATGCGGGTATGGTGGAATTGGCAGACACGCTGGATTTAGGTTCCAGTGGGCGACCGTGCAGGTTCAAATCCTGTTACCCGCACCAAAAAATCGGAGGCTGCATCGCAGCCTCCGATTTTTTGGCGTGCTTTTTGTGGCAACAGGATTTGAAAGGCATTTTTTCTGTGTGCTTCTTGATTGTTCAGGCCTTGCCGATATAAAGATCGACTGTGTCATAGATGCGGATGAAGCCGCCTTCAGCGTCGATGGCACTGCGCATTTCCCACTCAAAAGCAGATCTGATACCGGCTTCGAGTGCCCGATGGTCGGAGTAGGTGTTGATCAGACCGAGATACTGCTCCGTTGTCAAGGTTCTGACGCGATGATACATGAATGTATGCACATCGGAAAAACCGGCCGCCTGAAGCCGCTCTGCCCATATGCAAAGCTGCACTTCCGAAAACTCAACCTGTTTTTTGGAGGATGGTCTGAACGCATCATAGACGCGTTTGCTGGCCATATTTGTGGGATCATTTTCCCGGTTCGGAAACGGATGATTCCAAAAGAGTGCAACTGCTCCGCCGGGCTTCAGAAGCTGCATTGCCTTTTGGAGC
>JAEDIZ010000077.1 GCA_016296635.1 Oscillospiraceae bacterium | reverse complement strand
CCAATGGAAGGCAGTTGCTGAGAAAATCAGATCATATGCGTGCGATGAAAAGGGAAGCTCCATGAAGTCCCCGGTCACGGATCGGAAATTGGGGTAGGCTGCAAATTTTTCTTTGGAGAAAGCGCTCAGTCTGTCACCGAGCTCGACGCCGGTCACATTGCAGCTTCTCTGCAAAAAAGGAAGCGTTGCCTGTCCCGTTCCCGTGCCGATTTCGAGGACGGAACTGCCCTCATGAAGCGCTGCACAGCGAAAAATATTATCATATAATGCATCCGGATAGCAGGGACGGTACCGGTCATAGTTTTCCTCATCTTCGTTGAAGATTTTTCTGAGCTCCATATCTCTGCCTCCTTTTTCAGTTCGTCGATGATCTGTTGCTTTGCGATAGTATACGCTGATCTGTCCTGTGTATAAAGACGCTGGAGTTCTAGTTTAACCTTGTCATATGCGAGTGCACGATCTTTATGCGTACGAAGATAATCACGAAGATGAATATAGTTGTTCCATTCGCGTCCGCCCCATTCGGTGATGTGAACATGATGAGTGACAATGTTGCCCTCGCGTTCCTTGACAAACAGATACTGACACTCCCGCTCAAGTCCTCCAAAGCGATAGCCAATATTTTCTAGTTCTGCTTTGGATGGAAGAATATCATCAATGTTTTTTACACCGACTGCAATATCAATGATGGGCTTAGCGTGAATTTCGCAAATTGCCGTGCTGCCGATGTGCTGAATGTCAATCGCGGCTAAGGAAAGAATACTTCCTAATTCCCTAATCGCCGCCGCTGCTTCATCTTTCCAGCTTTTGTCATGTTCGGAAAGAAGAACGATCCCTCTTTTTAACCCTAACATATTCTGCTCCTTCAAAAGATTTAGCGTAACAAAATATCATAATTTGTGTGCTTTGTCAAGAGAATGTACGAAAATATAAGTGCGTACTGATAAAATGAGGAATTATTGTACGCGAAATACTCTTGCATTTTTCTCGTACGGAGTGTTATAATCAAATAAATATTTTTATCGTTCTGGCACGATACATATTAAAAAAAATCGGCCAGTACAATGTTTAGTGGATTGTGCAGCTTGAACTTGCATTGAAAGGAATTGAAAATGTATGGGGATGAAGGCAACAAAAGAGCTTTTTTTGGAAAAAACAATTGAAGTTGTAGCACGGGTTGGAATGGAAAACCTTCGAACAAAAATGGTCGCGGATGCGGCCGGTTTCTCCGAAGCAACGATGTTTCGCTTCTTCCGGGATAAGGATGAGATGCTCTGCGAAACATTTTTAGAGGTAGATCGCAGAGTTTCAGAAGTTTTTCTTGCGTGCTTCAAACCTGAAAAATTTGAAAATACAACATGCAAAGAAGCATTATTTGAAATTTGGAAAAAAATATTCTCCTATCTGTTGGAGAACCCGAATGAAACGCTGTATCTGATCCGGTTCCGTTACAGCGCGTTGTATTCAAGTGAAATCCGAAGCAAAAGAAAAGCCTATGACGGTTCGCTTAACAAGGCGTATGAATATCTCACTGATTTGAATGCAGCCGGTGTGGGTACCTATCAGGGATTTCTGACGAATTATGCCTTTGAAATGACGCTCTGTTTTGCAGAAAAGATTGTGACCGGTCGAATCCAACTCACGGAAGACATGAAGCTTCGCCTGTGGAATGCCATCTTCGCATCTACGGAATTTTTCTGCAAATGAATCATTGGAATTGGTTTTAACGATGATAAAGTGCCTTGTCCTGTTCGGACAGGGCACTTTTTGCGCGAAAACAGCAGAAGTTTGCTTGACCGGTTTTTCCTTCTGCGATATGATAGGCACACAGATTAATAAAGGAGGAAAAATAATGCAGTTTCAGATAAACAGTCCGATACTCTTTGTCATCGTCGGATTTCTGATTGCAGTTGTTGTAGCGCAGTCTGTGTGGTTTTTGGTAAAAGCGCTCAGACGCGCAAAAGAAATCGGCATGGATATGACAAAGGTACGGAAAACCATGCGGACGGCCGCAATATTTACGATTGCGCCGGCAGTAGCGATTGTTATCAGCGTTATGACGCTCTCAAAGGATCTCGGCCTGCCGCTTCCGTGGCTGCGGTTGAGTGTGGTCGGTTCTATGTCCTATGAAACCATTGCTGCCACCAACGCAGAGAGTGCTATGGGACTTACATTCGGTAAAGTATCCAGTCTGACTGCGCAGCAGTATGTGACGATCCTGCTGGTTATGACCCTTTCCATTCTGGTCGGTATCTGGCTTGTGCCGCTGCTGGCAAAGAAGCTGCAAAGCGGCATGATCAATATGGAAAAGCGCGACAAAAAATGGGGCGATATCTTCCAGAGTGCGCTTTTTATTGGCATGATTTCTGCATTCCTCGGCTATGTTTTCTGTGATTTCTCCACGATCTTCCATGGTTCTGCCGTGGGCCTGATCCCGGTCTGCGTCATGGCTGTGGCGGCCATCGTGATGGCGCTTTGTGGTCTCGGTATGAAAAAGTTCGGACTGAAGTGGCTTAATGACTATGCGCTGCCGCTGAGTCTGATCGCAGGCATGGCATCGGCCATTCCCATTACGGCGTGGCTGAGCTGAAGGGAGGGAAACATAATGAAAAAGAATCTTTCCTACATGGATATGATCCATCGCGGCGGTGCAATCTGGAATCTCAGCGTCATGGTGCTGCTGCTTCTGTTTCCGGTTTCCCTCTGCGTCATCTTCGGCGTGATTCCTGACTGGCACGGCCTTCTGATGGGCCTGATCGCAACGGCACCGATGTACTGGGCGGTCGGCGTTGTGGAAACCGTTACCTATGTGCCGATGCTCGGCGCGGGCGGTTCCTATCTTTCCTTCGTGACCGGCAATATTTCGAATCTGAAGCTGCCTTGCGCGCTGGGAGCATTGGAGCAGGCCGGCGTGAAGGCAAATTCCGAAGAGGGCGAGATCATCTCCACGATCGCGATTGCGGTTTCCAGTATTGTTACGACCGCCATTATTGCCATCGGCGTTGTGCTGATCGTTCCGCTGACGCCGCTGCTGCAGGCGCCTGTTCTGGAACCAGCCTTTGCACAGATTCTGCCGGCATTGTTCGGTGGATTGGGTGTGGTGTTTATTTCCCACAGCTGGAAAATCTCTATTGCACCGTTTATTCTGATGCTGGTGCTGTTTATTGCGGTGCCTGCGCTCAATGCCGGAACCGTCGGCATCATGGTGCCGGTGGGCGTGCTGTTTACGCTGGCGGTCAGCCGTATTCTTTACAAGAAAGGCATGCTTGATTGAGGAGGAAGAAGAATGATTGCACTTTATCTCATTTTAGCGCTGCTGGTTGCTTTTGCGGCGGTGATTCTGATCCGCACGGCGATGTTCCGCCCGAAGCAGAGCGGCGAAAAAGAATTTGGTGAAGAGAAATTTGACCGGGAAGCGGCAGTTACAAATCTGCAGCAGCTCGTTCGCTGTAAAACAGTCTCCAATCTGAGTCCTGCCTTGGAGGATGATGCAGAATTTGAAAAGCTGATTGCGCTGTTGCCGGAGCTTTATCCGAATGTGTTCAAAGTCTGTACGCTGCAGCGTATGGAAGACCGCGCTCTGCTCTTCCATTGGACGGGCAAAAACCATGGCGATCCTGCCGTATTGATGGCACACTATGATGTGGTGCCCGTGGAGGAGGAAAACTGGGAAAAGCCTGCCTTTGAGGGCATTTTGGAAAACGGCGTTCTTTGGGGACGCGGTACGCTGGATACCAAGGTGACCTTTAATGGTGTCCTGACGGCGGCTGATCATCTGATTTCCAAGGGCTTTACGCCGGAAAACGATATCTATTTTGCATTCTCCGGCGGCGAAGAGATCAACGGCCCCGGTGCGATCCGTATTGTGGACTGGTTCCGGGCGCAGAACATCACGCCGGCCTTCGTCGTTGATGAAGGCGGTGCGGTTGTAAAAGATATCTTCCCGGGCGTCAGCCAGAGCTGCGGTCTCATCGGCATTGCTGAAAAGGGCATGATCAATGTGGAATACAAGGTTCTGTCTGATGGCGGCCATGCCTCTGCGCCTCCCGTGCATACGCCGGTGGGCGAGCTGTCGCTGGCCTGCGCGGCGGTGGAAAGTCATCCCTTCAAGGCACATCTGACAAAGCCCGTGGCGGAAATGTTTGATACGCTGGGACGGCACTCTTCGTTTGTTTACCGGATGATTTTTGCGAATCTGTGGTGCTTCGGAGGAGTGTTGGATATGATCTGTAAAAAATCCGGCGGTGAACTGAACGCTTTGATGCGTACCACCGTTGCGTTTACGCAGATGCAGGGAAGTCTTGCACACAATGTCATTCCGCCTTCGGCCAGCATGGTTTCCAATATCCGGCTCAACCCGGAGGATACGGTGGAAAGTGCTCTGACCTATCTGAAAAAAACGGTCGGAAATGAGCGGGTGGTGCTGACAAAGCTGGACAGCATGGAGCCGTCGCACATCTCCGAAACAAACTGTCCTGCCTGGCAGAAGGTTTCCAATGCCGTGGCCGGAACATGGAAGGGCTGCCTTGTTTCTCCCTATCTGATGGTGCAATGCTCCGACAGCCGACATTATGACGGGATCAGCAATCATGTCTACCGCTTCTCCGCCATGGATCTGACCACGGAGGAACGGCATACGATTCACGGCAACAACGAACGCATCCGCGTGGAAACTGTGCACAGAGCCGTTGAGTTCTATATCCGCCTTATCAAACAGTGCTGAAAAAAACACGGAGTTTTCTTGGCAGACAAAGTAACGTTTGATGAGGATGAAAGTATGAAAAAGAGGACTGCTTTGCTTGCGGCGGCGGTATTGATAATTGCCCTGCTTGCAGGAATATGGCGCGTTTGGCCGCACTTGCTTTCTTCTGTTATATGCGCAGAAAAAAGTGCGGTTTCCGGCATTGCCTGCTCGGTCTGCATATTTGGCGTAGAAAACGGAAAGCCCTATACCAACGGCTATACGCTCAGTGAGCTGTCACCGCAGGAAGATGGTTTTGAAGAAATCATGGAGATACTGGAATCGTCAAACTATCGCCGGGATTTTCGCAATTTGCTGCCATGGAGTATTGACAGCGTCGGTTCTGACGGTGCGGGCCTGTCCGCTGTTGTGGTCCTCGTATGGGGAAGCAGAGCGAATGAGAGCTGCGTTATGTCGATGCAGGGCGGAAACATGATTGCGGTTTCTTCAGGAGCGGAGTCCGGATTGAAAGTTTATCATCCGACGAACCGCGAGATGCTGAACACGCTGGCGGAGTATTTGCAGACCCACGGAAACAAATCATAATCTGTACGGTTTTATTTGAATTATTTGGATGGAAAGAAAAACCCACCGAAGAGAGACAATCTCTTTTCGGTGGGTTTTCTGCGTAAAGAACCTTCGTAAGCGGATACAGTATCTGTGTGTTTTTTTATCGAAGCTGCCAGAAGGCTACTGCGCTGGCGGCGGCAACATTGAGAGAGTCTACCCCATGCTGCATGGGAATGCGGACGGTGTAATCGCAGTCTGCAATGGTGCAATCGGCAAGACCGTCGCCCTCGGTGCCGAGGATGATGGCGAGCCTTTTTTCTGCTGCCAGCGCGGGATCGTCCACGCTGTAAGAGTCATCCCGCAGTGCCATGGCTGCTGTTTTGAAGCCCATGACCCGAAGTCTGTCCATACCGGGGTGCGGCCAGTCGGTAAATTCGGTTCCGATGTAAGTCCACGGAACCTGAAAAATCGTGCCCATGCTGACTCTTGCGCTGCGGCGGTAGAACGGATCGCAGCAGCCGGGGGTCAGAAGCACCGCGTCCATGCCGAGCGCGGCGGCAGAACGGAAAATCGCACCGAGGTTTGTGGGATTCATGATGTTTTCCAAAACCGCAATGCGCCGGGCGTTTTTGCAGACGGTTTCCACATCCGGCTGTTTTCTCCTGCGCATGGCGCAAAGAACGCCGCGGGTGAGCTGAAAACCGGTCAGCTGGGTCAGAACGTCCAGCGTGGAGGTATAAACCGGAACGCAGCCACAGCGCGAGATGACCTCCTTCGCCTGACCGTCTACATGTTTATGCTCCATCAGAAGGGAGACCGGCTCATATCCTGCATCCAACGCCCGGAGGATCACATTGGGACTTTCGGCAATAAAAAGACCCTTCTCCGGTTCTGCACGGTTGATCAGCTGGTTTTCTGTCAGTCGGGCATAAATGTCCAGCTCCGGGGCGGAAAAATCCGTGATTTCAATGACATTCGGCATGGCGGTCTCCTTTTGTCTCGTTTTCGCAGTTCATTATATTGCTGTCGTAATGGGTTGTCAAATGTGCACGATCAGCCAAGCTGTTCGGCAATAACGAAAATGTTTTAAAATAGTTTGATTTTATCGTACAACAGTATTGACAGAGCGGAATCAAATCGTTATTCTTACAACAGAATAACTGAAAGGAAACTGAAACTATGAAAAAAATGATCGCAATTTTTCTGTGCGTTCTGCTGCTTGCTTCCGGAATGACAGGCTGTGCACCGGCTGCACCGAAAAATCAGCCGGACCCACCCTATGTCAGCATTACTGACGATCTGGGCAGGACGTTGGAAATTCCTGCGCAGATCATGAAAGTTTCTCCTGCGGGCTCGGTTGCCACGATGATGCTTGGTGCGCTTGCACCAGACGAGATGGTAACCGTCAGCACGGCAGTTTCTGAAAATCAGACGGCGTATCTTCCCACGCAGCTGGCAGCGCTTCCGGAGACCGGACAGATGTACGGCGGAAAAGCGAACTTGAATCTTGAAACGCTTCTGACTGCGGCACCGCAGCTGATCATCGATCTCGGTGAAAAGAAAAATGGCATTGCAGAGGATTTGGATACGCTGCAGGAGCAGGTCGGCATCCCAGTCATTTTCCTGGAGGCGGATCTTGCGAATATGGCGCACGCATTCCGTGTCCTCGGCACCATTCTGTCGGGTAAAGAGGAGAGGGCGGAAAAGCTTGCTTCCTTTGTGGATGAAACCCTTCGGATGGCGCAGGAAAACGCGGCGAAAATACCTGACGCCGAGAGAAAGACCGTGCTTTACACGTCCGGTCCGGCGGGGCTGGATACCAACGCAACCGGCTCTGCGCAGGCGCAGGTAATCGAACTGGTTGGAGCGAATAATGCGGCAGCCATTGAATCCGTCAGCGGAAAAGCGGGCGGAACGCCGATCAACTTTGAGCAGCTCTATCTGTTTGACCCGGATGTGATTTTGTTCGCGCCGGGAAGCATCTATGAAACGGCAGAGCAGGATCCGGCATGGCATCAGCTTCGCGCGATCCGGGAAGGGCAGTTTTATGAGATCCCGGGTGTTCCTTATAACTGGATGTCCAATCCGCCGTCCATGAATATGCTGCTGGGTGTGCGGTGGCTCGGGAATCTGCTTTACCCCGAGGTATACAGCTATGATATGGCGCAGACCGCAAAGGAGTTTTACAGTCTGTTTTGGAATGCGGAGCTGACGGACGCGGAAGCGAACGGATGGCTCGGAAAATAGAAGGAAAAAGCCGCCCGGCCGGGCGGCTTTTTTTATCGGATATGTTCGTGATTGTTGATGTGGTCGATGCAGTAGCAATAGAAGCCGCTGCATTTGGAGCAGTAACGGAATTCCAGATTGGGGTACTGCGTATCGGTTCTTCCGCAGACGGTGCATTTGTGGCGGTAAGCAGGCTGGGCATTTTTCTGTTGATAGGAGGACGCCCAGTTTGCGTTGGGTTTGGATCGGGAGGCACGGGGCGAATTGTTTTTGAGAAAGTCCGGCAGAACGTTTCGGATGTCTTTCCCGAAGAAAAGGATGTAGTTCAGCAGCGGGACGATCGGTGCAAGCCACAGGAAATAGAGCGGGCCGTAACTGAAAAGCTGCAGAACGTTGAAAACGGTAAAGCCGAGATAGACCCACGCCATCCACTTCATCCTGATCGGAAGAATGAAGAACAGAAGCACCTGCGCTTCCGGTGCGATGGTGGCAACGGCAAGGAACAGACTCAGGTTCAGATCGGTCGCCGTGCAGCTCCAGCCGAAGATCAGAGAGAAAATGTCGTTGAGAAGGATGCCGGTCAGATAGTAGAAATTGAACCGGAAACTGCCCCAGATCTGTTCAAGGATCTTGCCGAACTGGTAGTAGCAGAAAAGAGAAACCGCTGCCAAAAGGAAGCTGATGCCCTTTGTGTCAAGAAGATATGTGAATACATAAGTAAACAGCCGCCAGATCTGACCTCTCAGAATGGCACTGCGGGAGAAACAAAGGAAAGAATAGACAACACGGCTCGGGTCAATGGAAGAAAGAAAATAGGTTATCAGATTGCCGATGGCGATGACGAGCATCAGATTGCGGATGCCCTTGTTTCTGTTTTTCAGACACCATCTGTCAAAGCGTTTGCGAAGCTCCTGCATTTGTATCACCCTCCAAAGCTGCATTTATTTTATCGGATAAATGCAGGAAAGTCTATCAATAAAATGTAAATTCTTTCCGCTGTCCAGTATTGGCATAAAAAATATTATTTATACGGCAAAAATCTGTTGACTTTTGCTGAAAAAAGAATATAATCTTGGTGATAACTGTATATGCCTTATCAAGAGTGACGGAGGGAACGGCCCGATGATGTCCGGCAACCTGCATTTTGCAAGGTGCTAAATCCGGCGAGCGAATCGAAAGATGAGGGAATGAGATTTCATGCACTCTGCCGATTCAGAGTGCGTTTTTTCTTGCCCGGAAAGGAATTTATTATGATCAACAAGAGAATTTTTACTTCAGAATCTGTAACAGAGGGACATCCCGATAAAGTCTGCGACATGGTATCCGATGGCGTGCTGGATGCCATTCTGGCGCAGGATCCGGCTGCCCGCGTTGCCTGCGAGTGTGCGACCACCACCGGCATGATGGTCGTAATGGGTGAGATCACCACCTCTGCGCAGGTGGACATTGCGGCGATTGCCCGCGATACCATCTGCCGCATTGGCTACGATAATGCAGCAGCCGGCTTCGACGGTCACAGCTGCGCCGTGCTGACTGCCATCGACAAGCAGTCTGCTGATATTGCCATGGGCGTCAATTCCTCCTATGATGAGGAAGGACAGACCGGCGCCGGCGATCAGGGCATGATGTTCGGCTTTGCCTGCAGAGAAACAAAGGAACTGATGCCCGCACCCATTTCCTATGCGCACAATCTGACCAAGGCGCTGACGGCGGCTAGACAATCCGGCGAGCTTACCTGGCTGCGGCCGGACGGCAAGAGCCAGGTTTCTGTGCAGTACGGCGAAAACGGCGAACCGGAACGCATCGACACAGTCGTTGTTTCCACGCAGCATGCTCCGGAGATCGCCATTGAGGATCTGCGCGCGCAGGTCATCGAGAACATTATTCAGCCCAACCTGCCGGCAAGACTGCTGGATAAGGATACAAAATATTATGTAAACCCGACCGGCCGCTTCGTCATCGGCGGTCCCGTGGGCGACTCCGGTTTGACCGGCAGAAAGATCATCGTCGATACCTACGGCGGCTACGCCGCCCACGGCGGCGGCGCTTTTTCCGGCAAGGATCCGACCAAGGTCGACCGCAGCGCTGCCTACATGGCAAGATATATTGCAAAGAATATCGTGGCGGCAGGTCTTGCGGATAAGTGTCAGCTGGAGCTTGCTTATGCCATCGGCGTAGCACAGCCCGTCAGCGTACTGGCAGAGACCTTCGGTACCGGTAAAATTTCCGATGCCGCACTTTCTCAACTGGTGCGCAACTGCTTCGATCTGCGTCCGGCGTCCATCATCCGCCAGCTCGATCTTCGCAGACCGATTTATCAGCAGACGGCGGCATACGGTCATTTCGGAAGAACGGAACTCGATCTTCCCTGGGAAAAGACCGACAGAGTGAATGACCTTCTTGCA
>JAEDIZ010000076.1 GCA_016296635.1 Oscillospiraceae bacterium | reverse complement strand
TTTCAAGGCTTTCCGGGCATCGCTTACATTAGTTCCGGCGGGATACTTCACACCGGAATATGAAGGCATGACCTATGCCGAGGTCGGTGCAAGGCGCGGTATCACGCCCTTTGCCGCCATGATCGATCTGCTGCACCGCAATAACGGCTGTGTGCGCGATGTACGCTTTTCCATGCTGGAGGAAAATGTGGAAATGGTTCTGCGGCATCCGCTCTGCTGTGTCGGCTCCGACGGCATCTATGTGCCCGGTCGCGACAAGATCTGCCACCCCAGAGCCTTCGGAACCTTCCCCCGCTATCTCGGCAGATATGTCCGTCAGCGGAATATCCTTTCCCGGGAAGAAGGCATCCGCCGCATCACCGGCCTGCCGGCCGACCGCTTCGGCATCCGAAACAAGGGATATCTGAAGGTCGGCTTTGACGCAGATCTTTGTCTTTTTGACTATGATACGATCCTGGATCATGCAGATTACACCAATCCGTTTTTGCCCAACGAGGGCATCCATCAGCTCTATCAGGCAGGCAAACTCGTGATGCAGGACAATGAAATGACCGGGATCTGGGCAGGCAGATGTCTCAGACGATAAAATTGCAAACGGCCGGACAGTTTTCTGCCCGGCTGTTTTTTGCTGTTTGCTTGCGCAGCAGTCGGTCATTATGATATAGTGTAAAAAAAGATTCAAAGGAAGCGATCCCATGACACTCAGACAGCAGGCAGATCAGATCATTCAGAAGGCCATCCGCCGCGTGATGCCGGATGAGGCCGTCAAATCCGCTTTGGCGCAGAAGGAGCTTGGCGAAAGCGTCTATCTCGTTGCCGCAGGCAAGGCCGGCTGGCAGATGGCGCAGGCCGCTTACGAAGCCCTCGGCGAGAAAATCAAAGACGGCGTTGTCGTCACCAAATACCAGCACAGCAAAGGCCCCATCGGCAGCCTTCGCATTTTTGAGGCAGGTCATCCCGTGCCGGACGAAAACTCCTTCACCGCCACGCAGGCCGCCATCGATCTCGTCACGCCATTGGGCGAAAACGACACCGTTCTGTTTCTGCTCTCCGGCGGCGGCTCGGCACTTTTTGAAAAGCCGCAGATCCCCGGCGAAGAACTGGCGGACATCACGAAGCAGCTTCTCGCCAGCGGTGCGGACATCGTGGAGATGAACACCATCCGCAAGCGCCTTTCCCTTGTCAAGGGCGGCCGCTTCGCGCAACTCTGCGCCCCGGCAAAGGTCTATGCCATCGTCCTTTCCGACATCGTGGGCGACCCTTTGGACATGATTGCCTCCGGCCCCGCTTATCCCGACAGCTCCACCTGCGAGCAGGCAGTCTCGATTGCAAAACAATACAACCTCCGGCTCTCCGAGAAAGCAGTCGCCCTTCTGCATGAAGAAACGCCCAAAACGCTTACGAATGTCGAAACCGTCATCACCGGCAGCGTAAAGGAGCTTTGCAGAGGCGCAGCGGAAGCCGCGCAGGATCTGGGCTACCGCCCGGTGACGCTCACTGCCAGTCTCGGCTGCGAAGCGAAGGACGCAGGCAGCTTTCTCGCTTCCATCGCGCAGTATTACGCAGATTCCAAAGAATCCCTCGCTTTTCTTGCCGGCGGTGAGACTGTTGTGCATCTGACGGGCAAGGGACTCGGCGGACGCAATCAGGAGCTGACGCTCTCAGCAGCAGCCGGTATTGACGGCATGCAGGATATCGCAGTTTTCTCCGTCGGCTCTGACGGCACAGATGGCCCCACGGACGCTGCCGGCGGCTATGCGGATGGAAGTACCGCGAAGGCGCTCCGCGAGCAGGGCATTTTGATTGCGGACGTACTCAAAAACAATGACGCCTATCATGCGCTCAAAGCCTGCGGCGGTCTTGTCATGACCGGCCCCACCGGCACCAACGTCAACGATGTTGCTGTGCTTTTAATCAGAAGATAACGAAAACAACAAAAAATTCCCGGTTTCCGTTCGGAAACCGGGAATTCGTTATTTCAGGCAATCAGATGCCAAGGTAGCTGAGGAACAGGGAGACAAGAACGAATGCCATGAGGACAGGCGTGACGAACTTGACGCAGATCTGGAAGAACTTTTCCATCTTCCACTTCTTGCCGTCTGCCAGGACTTCGTCCTTCATCCACGGGAAGCCAGCCTTCCAACCGACCAAAACGCACATCAGCAATGCACCAAGCGGCATCATGAAGCCTTCCGTCAGCATATCGTAGAAGTCAAGCAGATCCTTGGAGCCATCTGCCAGGTAGGAGTAGATGCCCCAGAAAGCGCCGCCTTCGCCGGGAATGCCGAGCTGGTCTGCGCAGATGGGAACAGAGATGATGAACATAGCCAGTGCAACGAGCATAACAACGGTCTTGCGCTCGGTCTTCTTGCCCTTTGCAACGCGGCCGTCAATGATGGAGGCAGAAACGACTTCCATCAGAGAAATTGCAGAAGAGATACCTGCAAAGATGACCAGAACGTAGAACAGCAGGCCGATCAGATTGCCGACAGCACCCATGCTGGTGAACACATCATGCATGGTCATGTACAGCAGGCCGGGGCCGGCAGCGGGGTCATTGCCGGTAGCGAAGACTGCGGGGAAGATTGCGATGCCTGCAAAAATTGCAGCCAGAGTATCGAATGCGGGGATGATCCATGCGTTCTTTGCAATGGATTCTTCCTTGCTCAGATAGGAGCCGTAGGTTATCATGGCGCCCATGCCGAGGGACAGGGAGAACAGCATCTGACCGCCGGCAGTACGGACGGCATTGAAGAAGTTGAACTTCGCACCTGCCATTTCAAGGCCCTTGGTGGTGAACATGAAAGTATAGCCCTGGCCGGCACCGGGAAGGGTCAGATTGTAAACGATGATGCCAACAAGGATGAGGAACAGGCCGGGGATACCGACTTTGTTGAACTTTTCCAGGCCCTCGGTGCCCTTTGCAACGAAAACAGCGCAAAGTGCGAAGGTCAGGAAGGTGTAGAAGATAACAGCAGGAACTTCCTGCGTGAAGGCAACAAAGAATTCAGCACCGGATGCTGCGCCGTTGAAGCCGTCCAGGTTCAGCAGAAGCTGTGCTGCAAAGCCGATCGCATAACGAAGCGAATAGCCGATCAGTACGGAATAGAAGCCCATGATGATGAATGCGCTGAGCGTACCGAACCAGCCGACAAACTTAAACTTCTTTGCAACTTCGCCAATTGCAAGGATGGGGCTCTTGCCGGTCTTGCGGCCGATGGCCATTTCTACGCCCATGCAGATAACGCCGCACAGAACGACCATTGCAAGATAAATCAGCAGGAACGGCAGACCGCCGTTTACGCCCATCTTATACGGGAAGCCCCAAAGGTTGCCCATACCGATGGCAGAACCGATAGCAGCAAGAATGAAAACGAGGTTGCTGCTCCACTTTTCACGATTGTTTTCCATCTTTTTCTTCCTTTCTCCATAACCTCTGCTCGAAATCTATAGAAATGAGCAAGTTAGAATAAGTATACACCATAATAGTAGCACAGTAAAGGATTATTTTTCAATTAATGACATAAAATTGTAAAAGCACTGCCCGACGGGCAGTGCTTTTTTCTGATCATCTTCCGTTAAAGCAATAAGGGCATGGGTCATATCCGCGGCTCTCCGCCAGTTTTTTGCTGTAGGCCCAAAAGCTCTTCTGCGCAAAATAGGGACAGTCATACATATGGAACCGATTTGTGCCGTCGTTTTCCACGAATACGATATGGTCATCCATAAAACCGGCCTTTTCAGAGAACTTGGAGTTTTCCTTTTCCAGCTTCTCGTTCTCCGTCTGCAGCTTCGTTTTTTCTTTCTCCAGCGCATCATACTGCATCTGCAGCTGATCTTTTTCCTTCTGCACCCGCTCCAGCTGCGCCTGCTGCGCACTTAAGTCATACTGCGTCTGACTCACGGAGCTTTCCGCGGAGTTGACGCTTCGCTCCAACTGCTCGATCCGGCTGTCCTGCGCGCTGATCGTCCGGTCAGCCTCATCCAGTTCTTCCTTCAGCTGCGCATTTTCCCGCTCCAGCGTGTCCATGTATTGCTCGCGATCCTCCAGTTCGGATTCACGCAGACGCATACTCACGCGCTGATTCTGACGGTTCATCAGCATCCACCCCGACAGAGCCAGCGAAAGCAGCGCCACAACTGCTAAAAATACCGTCAGAGCGGAAGACGGTTTTTTCTGCGGCGGTATCTTCTGCTCGGCAGCAGACTTTGGCACGGGCGTCGGCTTCGGCACCTGTCTGACAGGCGTCTGCATTTTGCCGGAGGGTCTTGCGTAGTGCGGCTGTTCTGTGATCTTACCGTCCGGATTCAGATCGCATTCCGTACAGAACAGTTCGCCATCGGCGATGGGGCGTCCGCATTTGATGCAGGTCGTCATGTCTTCCCCTTCTTTCGTTTGCTGTTTTCCTTTTTCTTCATAATATAGCGAATCCGGATGTTTTTGTAAATATACTGTAAATCTTTTGTGAGAATTGTAATCTTCCCGTCAGGCACTTTTTCCTTCGCAAACTCTTGCAAATCATGCAAAAAAGTTTATGATGAAAGCAACCCCGAAAAAGGGAGGATTCTCCATGAAAACTTCGTCGCTGCAGACACGCTCCATGACGGACGGGCCCGTATTGCAGGTTCTGCTTCGTTTCTTCCTGCCCATCATGCTGGGCACAATTCTGCAGCAGCTTTATTCGACCGTTGACGCGGTCATTCTCGGCCGGTATGTCGGGACGCTGGCGCTGGCTGCCGTCGGCGGCTCCAGCATCTCTCTGATCAACCTTGTGGTCAGCTTTTTTGTCGGCTTTGCGTCCGGCTCCGCCGTCATCATTTCCCAGCATTTCGGCGCAGACGAGCCTTCGCTTGTTTCAAAAGGCGTTCACACCGCCATGCTCCTTGCTGCGGCGATCGGTCTTTTCCTATCCGCCGCCGGTATCATCTTTGCGCCCATGTTCCTGCTTGCACTTGAAACGCCGCAGGAAATCATGGAGTATTCCATGCAGTATCTGCGCTGGTATTTTGTCGGCATGATGCCTTCCATGGTCTATAACATGGGCAGCGGCATCATGCGCGCGGTCGGTGACACCAAACGGCCGCTGTGGTTTCTGATCGTCTGCACCGTTGTCAATACGGTGCTGGACATTCTGTTTGTTGTGATACTTCGGATGGAGGTTCGTGGTGCCGCCATTGCCACCAGTCTTTCTCAGCTGACCTGTGCGCTGCTTGTCATTCGCACGCTTTCCCGGGCGGACAACGCCTGCAGACTCTCGTTCCGGCTGCTGCGGTTTGATCCGTGGCTTCTGAAACGAATGCTGATGATGGGTCTGCCCGCCGGGCTTCACAATGTACTCTACAGCCTTGCCAATCTTTTCGTGCAGAAAGCCATCAACCGGCTCGGCACCGAATCCATTGCGGCCTGGTCTGTTTTCTGGAAAATTGACGGCTTCTTCTGGCCCGCGGGCGGCGCAATCGGCCTGGCCGTCATGACATTTGTCGGTCAGAATTACGGTGCCAGGAAAAAGGCGCGCATTTTTGAGGGAATCCGCAAGGGTATGCTCCTCTATTTTTCCGTCTGTCTGCTGTACGGCGTGCTGGTCTTCCTTACCCGTTCCGTTTCTATTCCGATCTTTACGCAGGATGAAGCCGTCATTGATGCGTGTCGGCAGATTCTCAGCTGCTTCATGTTCAGCTATGCGCTGATTGCTCCCTCCGAGATCTATTCCAACGCCATGCGCGGCGCCGGAAACGCCCTCAAGCCCACGATTCTGACACTTTTGAGCATCAGCGTTCTGCGTATTGTTCTGCTTTACACCGTCGCGGTTCCGCATTTGAGCAATCTGCGTATCGCATTTCTCTTCCCCAGCACCTGGGCCGCTTCTTCTTTGGTATTTTTCCTTTACTACAAGTTTGGAAAATGGATGCCGGACTATCCGGACAAGCCGATATGAGAAAAACCGTGTGCCTTCCGGCACACGGTTTTTTACGATTTTCCGGTCATTCGGTTCGCAAACCGCAGAAGCTGGCTGAGTCCTGCCGTTGCCGCCAGCATCACCAGCATGCTCACAGACCAAAGGCCGCCTATGTTGAAACCGTAGAAGTCGGGCCAGCCGCCGTTTGCCGCGCCGATCACCACGACCATCGTCAGATAGAGCGCACCGTAAACCGCCGTCGGCAGCACACCCAAAAAGCCCTGCCGCACCGAAAGGGGTTCTTCACGCTCCCAAAGGCAGAAGGATCCCATGGACACGATCGGCGTGATCGCGTGCATGAAAAGGTTTTTCCCTGCAAACATAGCGCGATACCCCATCATCGGGCCGAGGAAAAAAACGACCGTAAAAAATGTGACGCCGACCGCCGCCGCGGCGATGAACTTCACCAGCAGCGCCCAACGGGGAATGCGCTTTCCGCGCAGCTCGAACCACAGCATGATTGCCGCCGCAAAGGCCGCAAGGATACTGGAATCCACCGTAAAATACCGGAAGCATCGTGCGCCTCCCACCTGCATGTTGCCCTTGCCGCCGGCTACAAAAAAAACGCCACGGAAATGATCGTAAGAATGATCGCCAGTCCGTTACAGAACACAGCTGTGATCCGATGCAGCTTTTCTCTTTTCCCGAGTTCTGTTTTCATAACTCTCCGCTTTCCGTTTTTTCGCCGCTGGGTCTCTTATTCACCGACGCCCGCCGAAATGACCTTACCCATGTTCCAAAGATCGGCAACCGCCTGCGCAGCCTTTTCGCGCTCCTGCTCATTTTCAAAGGGCATGGAGACCGTATGGCTGCCGCAGCACAGGCACTCCACATCGACACACCAGCCGTTCTCCTCCTGGATCAGTCCCGTTCCCTGGCAGATCGGACATTCCAGCAATTCAATTTCATCAAATGTTTTCATGGATACGCTCCTTGTTCTGATTTTTATCTATCATAGCATAGATCCCACTAGAGTTCCAGTTTGGAAATTCATTTTGGTATGGTTTCTGCCGAAAAAAGCCGCCGTCCGGTTGGGCGACGGCTTTTGCATCTTTTTCTGTATTCTGTTCAGACCGTCTGTCAGGCTTTCGTCAAATACGCAACATTGGAATCCAAAAAGCTTCCGTTGGCATCCGTGATTCGGCAGAAGTATCTGAAGTTTGCAGGAGCCGTGAAATGGCCTGCGCCCGCCGTGAGGAACAGCGTATTTGTCGAACTGGAAGCAGGTGCCCAGTCTGCGCCGTCATACTTGTAATACCACTGATAAGTATAAGGAGCCTTGCCGCCCTCTGCTTCTACCAGATAGTTCACAGGATCGCCGACTGCAGCGGCCACATCCTGCGGCTGGGTTTTAATGCTCAATGCAGCATCCTTCTTGATCAGGCGTGCGGCAGCGAATGTCACCGTCTTGCCGTCGGCGTCCGTAATCTCACAGCAATACAATACGGTAAAGTCAGTCACCGAGGGAAGCGTCAGCTTGTCTGCAGTCCCATTGGTGATCTTCCACCATGCATTTCCGTTATCGGAAGAACTGTACCATTGATAGGAATACGGCATCTTGCCGCCGGTAACGGCAACAGAGAAGTATGCCGGATCACCGTATGCAACAGTCGCATCTGCAGGTTGTGCCGTGATAGCCGGCGTGCCTGCGCCGAGAGTGAAGGAAACGCGGGCATCGGGGTACATCATGCGGGTCAGAATCGCTGCCACTTCGCTGCGCTTGATGCCGGAGCTGGGTCTGCAGTTGTGCTGCGCATCGGAGCCCTGCAGAATACCTGCGCGGTAAAGCTTATAAATGCCGGCTGCCTGCGGATGGGTCATGGGCACATCGGGAATGGAACCGTCCGCCACGCTATTGATTGCAGCCAAAGCGCTGTCCGGCAGAGCATGGGCGAAAATCTCCATGTAGCCGGCGCGGGTAGCACTGGTCGTCCAGTTGTAATTCTTGGAGATAATGCCGTTCAGCTTGCAGTAATCCACATAGGACTGATACCACGGGTTGCCGTTGGTCAGCGTCACGGAGCCGGTCATATATCTCTGATGCATACAGGCAGCAAGCTTGACTGCCTCCGCATAGGTCAGACTGGCATCCGGGTCAAATTTCGTGGTGCTCTTGCCGTTGATCAGACCGTCTTCAAACGCAGTCTTGACATTGCTGTAGAACCAGTCCGTCTTCTTCACGTCGGTGAAAGTCATCTCGACTGCTGCAGCCGTCACAGAAAAAATGGACAGGCACATTGCCAGAAGCAGCAGCATGGAAAGGATCCGCTTTTTCATCGTAGAAACCTCCGATTTCCCTCATAAAATAAGTAAATACTTATGCGAATTGTGCAAATTACTTTCAAAACAATTATGTCCGGCAAGATTTCCGATCGCAAGTTTTTTCTGCGGACTTTCTTCCAAAAAACAACCGAACCCGGCCGGGTTCGGTTGTTTTTTGCATATTTGCGGCTGCGAGCCGGGATTCACCCTGCATATGCTCCGCCGCCGAAAAGCCGAAAGGCTTCATCTGTGCCGGGGTATGCGTTTCAAAGTCGGTTTCGCTGACCGGATAACCGGCAAAACCCTCTGCGCAGGATTCGCGCATCACCTGCCGGCAAACCGATAGACAAGGCCGCATGTTTTTATGAATTTCGTTCTCATTCGGGCAGACGGCTGCTGCACTTTCGAAGAACAATCGGGTGCGAGTATGCCGCGATTTGAAAACGCTGATCCGGATATTTGGCTTCCAGATACGCGGAAAACAGTTCCGGATTCTCCGTATTGCCCGAAAACATATCATAATGTCCCGGGATCACCAGTCCCGGCTGCAGACTGCCGCTCAGGTCTGCGGCCTCCTGATAGGTCATATTTCCAATGCAGCCGCGCTTATAGCGCGCAGCATCGCGCCCATTGATGGGAAGGATCATGAGATCGTACCGGCCTGCGCGCCGCAGTTTTTCGGCCAGTCCCTCATAAATACAGGTATCGCCTGCGTGGTAGATCCGAAAGCCGCCTATTTCCAGTGAATATCCCATATAAGGATATTCTCCGCTCTTCTCGTCACGATCCAGAAACTCATGAGCAGCCGCAATTCCGCATACCCGCAGTGATTGTCCGAGAACCGCTGTCTTCAGATCGCTGATGCCGACGAACCGCTTTGCGGGGATATTCAGACTTTCCGAAAGCTCTGAAATCAGCAGTTTCGGAACCACGAATGTCGTTTCCGGATGATTGGCCGCGATCACCTTCCATGCCGTTCTGTCAATATGATCGGCATGATCGTGGGAACCGAAAACGAAGTCCACACCCGAAAGTTCCTCTGGCAGCAGCAAAGAGGGCACAAGCCGGTTTTGCTGGTCGGAAAGATAGGCATCAATGCTGATCACATGATCCGCACTTTTCAGAATAACCCCCATCTGCCCGATCCACCAGAGCATCAGCTCTCCGTCCTGCACGCGGGCATTTCTGATTTCATTGATCAGTTCTGTTCCTTTGCTCATACTCTTTCTCTCCGATTCATGCGTCAGTCCAAAGTCAACTGCCGCAGCATATTCCGGCTGCGGCTATTTTGCTTCGCTCGGACTGCCGTGCTGCATATGCTCCGCAGCGGAAAAGCTGAAGGGCAGCATCTGTGCCAGCGTATGCGTTTCAAAGCCAGATTCATTGACCAGATATATGACAAAATCGTCTGCGCAGAATTCGCGCATCACCTGCCGGCAGACACCGCAGGGCGGAAAAGTGCCCGTGACCACACCGTCTTTGCCGCCGCAGACCGCAATGGCCGTGAACTCCCGCCGTCCGTCATAGACGGCCTTGAAAAAGGCCGTGCGCTCGGCACAGTTGGTGGGGCCGAAGGCGGCATTCTCGATGTTGCAGCCCTGATAGACCGTTCCGTCTTTACAAAGAAGCGCCGCACCGACCATAAAGCCGGAATAGGGCGCATAGGCGTGCGCCATCGCTTCTTTTGCCAGCTCCGCCAGTTTCTCTGCCGTCATCTCGTTTCCTCCCGCTTCTTCTGCCGATCCTGCAGGATCAGCTTTTTCATGGCCTCCACGCCCACCTTTATGGCACTGGCGGTATCTTCGGTCATGGGCATGAAAAGTCCTGCCTTTTCCCGCTCCTGATTCCATACCGTATGGAAGCAGGAACCGCAGCGCACACCGAGGGCGTTTGCCGCCACAAACAATGCCGCGGACTCCATCTCGCTGGCCTTCACACCGAGTCGCTTCCAGCTTTCCCACTTCTGCAGCAGTTCATAGTAGACCGGCGATTTTTCCGGGCTGTGCTGCCCGTAGAAGGAATCCTTGCACTGGACAACGCCGGTATGGATCGCATATCCCAGCTCCT
>JAEDIZ010000222.1 GCA_016296635.1 Oscillospiraceae bacterium | reverse complement strand
CTAAAACATATGTTCCGTATTTAAGAGAATTCCAAAAGTGCAGTCTTTTCACCGGATTGCGCCTTTTTTCTATGATCTGTCCATTTTTGATAAGATCGACGCTGAATGCAAGCAGGTCAGCTTGCGGCAACTCATCAAATGCCCGCGTGACAGCCTCAGCATAACCGTCATAATACGTAATATCGTCATCGGCAAAAAGGACAAGTTCGGACTCTGCCGCCAGCAGCGCAAGGTTGCGGTTTAACCCGACACCGCGGGTTTCCGTGGATATAAGCGTCACCTTGTGACCCTCCAGCGATGTTGTCACCGTTTCATTTCTGCCGCACTGATTTGCAAAGATCACGTCAGAGCAGATATTCATCGTTTTGAATTTCGACAGATCATTTTGATCCGTTGTCGTACACAGCACTGACAGTCGCATCATTGTTTTCTCCGTAGTATTTTCATCCTGATATTCTAAGAACAGAGCAGTATAGACTGTTCTGAGGAAAACAGCTATTCCGCGCAGCGCTCCTTCTCTTCAAAATACAGGCGGTAGTCCCTCTGCGTATCCACCGTTTCCGCGTGAAGCGCCGCGATCCGTTCGCTTTCCGGCGGCAGCTTTCTGAAATCGCCGTAGCGGTAGGTCAGGTACTCCTCGATCCTTGCCGGCGCATAAAGGCGGCAGTCCTCAAAGGGCACCTCCTTCACCTCCGAAAAAAAGGAGGCGTCAAACAGCCCCTGCCGGAAGCCGGCCTTGGTGATCCAATAGCAGTAGTCAAAGTCGGTCTGCAGGTCATCATAGCGGTAAATGCGGCGGTAGCACCGCTTTGCCAGCCAGCGGTTGGGCAGCAGCTTCAGCAAATGCAGGACGGCATTCTGTGCCCCGCTCTTGGGCTGCCAGTTGCGCTGGGACAGACCGTAGAGGGTCACATATTTGGATTCCAGATACACCAGGCGCTGGATCAGCCGGTTTTTCGGCACCTTGTGCAGGATCATGATATCCACATAGATACCGTGGTGCATCTCCGGGCGGTCGGCAAAGCAGTGCTCAATAAAGGTCGTACCGTTCATGCGCACCTTGGCGTATTCCAGATAGTCCTGGGTCGTGCGCCATTCCTGCAGCACAAAGGTATTGCTGTTCTCCGCAAGGAAGACCCGGCGAAACTTCCCATACTGGTCCGGCGTCATGAAAATGTCCAGGTCATCGTCCCAGGGAATGAAGCCGCCGTGGCGGACCGCACCCAGAGCCGTTCCGCCCATGATGCAATAGGTGATGCCGTTTTCCCGACAGAGTTTGTCAATATATCGCATGATCTCCAGGATCTTTTTCTGGACCCCGGCGATGGATTCCTCTCTTATTTCCCCGGTCACGTTTTTCACATCCTCTTGCAGTCGGTCATTTCATCGAAAACAGGGCATTTTCCGCGCCCGCTTTTAGGCCGGAAAACCTCTTATCGTTCCTCCAGCCGCTCTCTCAGGATAGAGGAGGAAACGCCCTCCGTATGGGGAAAATACACCACGTCGCAGCCGATCTCGGCCAGCTCGCGTTCGTACTGCTGCCAGGCAGGCGTTCCCTGCCAGTCAGAGCCGACAAAGACCGCATCCGCATGGCAGGCCAGGACTGCTTTCCGCTTGTCCATGTCCGTCTGCGGGACCACCCGGTCCACATAGCGGATGGCCGAGACAAGCTCCATGCGGTCACGTTCGCAGACGACCGGGCGCTTCCCCTTTCGCTGCAGGCAGAGTTCATCCGTCGTCACGCCAACGACAAGAACCTCGCACAGCTCCTTGGCACGCCGCAAAATATTCAGATGTCCGATGTGAAACAGATCAAAAACGCCGGTGGTATATCCGATCTTATATTTCTTTTCAGCCATACTTACTCCCGTGCCAGGCGGCGGAACACCCAGCCGCGTAATTTGTTGGGCAGCAGAAGCTGCACGATAAAGCGTTTCATCACATTGACGCAGTATTGAGGAAAGGTGATGATCCTTTGCCGGTACATATATTTTTGCAGCCGCGCCTCGCTTTGGAAATACTTCCATCCGCCGCGGCGGGCATACATCTCCTCGGAGACGCGGACCATG
>JAEDIZ010000221.1 GCA_016296635.1 Oscillospiraceae bacterium | reverse complement strand
GGGGGCTGCTGCCCTACAAGCTGGTGGTGGGCCAGTCCGGCGTGGTGGTAAAGCCAAAAGTCTATCTGGCCTTCGGCGTTTCCGGCGCCATCAACCACGTCACAGGCTTTACCGATTCCGACCTGGTCATCGCCGTCAATTCCGATCCGGACGCGCCCATTTTCAACTACTGTGACTACGGCCTGGTAGGGGATATGGACGAGGTCTGCGAAATGATGCTTGACAGATCGTGAGGTTGGGTCGATGGTACACATTCCTTACGGAAACACACAGATAGACTTTGATGAAAAAGATGCCGCAGTGCTGACAAGCTCCATTGGCGAGTTGAAGGCTGTGGGCAGCGGCAGCGACATTGTTCGTGAGGCGATGGAGCACCCCATTGACAGTCCCCGGCTCTCAGAACTGTCGAAGGGCAAGAAAAACTGCGTCATTATTATTTCCGACCATACCCGCCCGGTGCCGAGCCGTGACATTATTCCCAACATGCTGCGGGAGCTGCGGGAGGGCAGCCCGGACATTGAAGTAACGCTTCTTGTGGCAACCGGATTCCACCGGCCCACCTCCACAGCGGAACTTGAGGCAAAGCTGGGGCGGAAGATCATGGAAGAGTGCAGGATCGTTGTCCATGACTGCCGGGACGAGGCTTCAAACGTACAGATCGGCGTGCTGCCCTCCGGCGCACCCTGCGTTATTGACCGGCTTGCGGCGGAAACCGATCTGCTGATCGCCGAGGGATTTATTGAGCCCCATTTCTTCGCTGGCTTTTCCGGCGGACGCAAAAGCGTTTTGCCCGGCGTATCTGACCAGGTTACTGTTTTGGGTAACCACTGCTCAAAGTTTATTGACAGTGCGTTCTCCCGCACCGGTATACTTGACGGCAACCCGATCCACACCGATATGCTCGCCGCGGCCAAAATGGCAAAGCTTGCGTATATCGTCAATGTCGTCATAGACGAGGAGAAGAAAACCGTTGCGGCCTTTGCCGGAAACTATGAGACCGCGCACAGGAAAGGCTGCGATTTTCTCCTTGGCTATTGTCAGGTCAAACCGCAATGGGCGGACATTGTGATCACTTCCAACAGCGGAGCACCGTTGGACCAGAACCTTTATCAGTGCGTCAAGAGCATGACCGCTGCGGAGGCAAGCTGCAACGAGGGCGGCGTGATCATCATCTGCGCCGAGTGCGCCGATGGGCACGGCGGCGAGGGATTCTATCATTCTCTTAAAGACTGCGAAAGCGCCGGCGAGCTGTATGCGCAGTTTATGGCGACTCCCCAGGACAAAACTTTGCCTGACCAGTGGGAGAGCCAGATCCTGGCCCGCATACTGATCCACCACAGGGTTATTTTCGTATCACGGCCTGAGATGAAGGACATCATTGAGGACATGAAGATGTGTTACGCCAGCTCACTCGACGAGGCGGTCAACATGGCGAAAGACCAGGGGAAAAAGAGCATGACCGTTATACCAAACGGCATCTCTGTGATTGTACGCGACTGATTTTTGACAAAACCTTATATCCGGCCTGCCGGGTATAAGGTTTTGCCTTGTCTGTAAACAGCCAACGCAAAAGGCTTCCCGCCTCAAGCCGGTAATTCCGACCGGCTCAGGACGGGAAGCCTTTTTTGCCAGCGCTTTTGCCTGGCTCGAAGATGGTATTGCCTTGTGGGGAAGGCAGCTTGTTTGGCCTGCCCGGAGGTGAGCGGAATTTCGACAACTGAATTTCCACCTGACGCGCCCTTAACTGAAAATTCGCATAAAAATAATATAATCAGGAGATTTTTGCAGCAAAAAGCTTATAATGCGCCGAAAAAGTTTCAGACAGGCAGAGGGCAGAAAATTTGTTTAATGTACGGTTCGACAGTTTTAAAATATGCTAAACTGAACGCAGTGAGACGGCGCCAAAAACTAAAGCTGCAGCTTCCTTGCCGGGGAATTACCCAGCTTCCGCGGTCCATGCGCAGGACCGGCGGAGATCCGTTTATGGGAGACTGGTATGGGTATCGGCTGCCCCGCAGGGGATAAAACGCGGCGAAAGCGACGGAATGGATTTTCTGCCGGCCATTGAACGG
>JAEDIZ010000075.1 GCA_016296635.1 Oscillospiraceae bacterium | reverse complement strand
CGGAGACAGGACTATGCTGTCTCCGCAGTTTAACTTTACAGCGGAAGAGAAAAATCAGGTGGGATGCTTGCCGGAGAGGATAGCCTGGGTTCTGGGCACCATGCCATAGGCAGCTTCGGGATGAGTGAGGATGTAGAACTTGTTGTCCTCAAAGCCCTGGAACACGGTCATACCAACAGAATCAACGGGGATACCGGTTGCGACGCCCGCGGCTGCGCGGATACAACCGGCAATGTACTCATCGGACTGATAGTAGGGATCGTCATCCATGGCATAGCGCTCGGGCCTATGTTTATCAGACAGGTGAATCTCAGTCTTGATGAATGCGGGACAAAGAACATGCATCTGAACATTGGTGATGCCGCGAAGCTTCATTGCAAGATAGGTTGCTTCAGTCTGAACAACATCGGCATTCTTGGTTGCGTGGTACATGCAAGAGCTTGCGGAAACCATGAGGCCTGCGCCGGAAGCGGTGTTCATGAATGCACACTCATCCCCCTGCTCGATCATTTGTTTGATGAAGTAGTGCATCGCATAGGTGTGGCTGGTAAAGTTGCAGTCTACAATCCAGTCAATATCCTTGATGGGCGTTTCCCAGATGGGGCCGGGGAGGGTAACGCCTGCGTTTGCACAGCAGATGTTGACCTTTCCAAAATTCTCAAGAGTAATGTCAAGCAGCTTCTTCACATTCTCGGCCAGAGAAATGTCAGCGGCAAACTCGACAACAGGAACGCCGATCTCCTCGATCATCTTTTTGGTTTCGGCCAAGGTTTCGGCGCAGATGTCATTGATGACGACTTTCATACCGCGCTGAGCACCTTCAATTGCAATTGCACGACCAATACCGAAGCCAGCGCCAGTAACCACTAATACTTTATCTTTGAAATCTTTCATTGAATTATTACCTCCTAATTCCGTTCAAATCAGAATACCCATGCCTTGCTGTTGGCATCGCGGAGAGCTTCACCGATAAGACCGGGATTGCTTACGTCACCGACACAGATGACCTTGTCAAAGTTTGCATAGCAGGCTTCTGCGATCGCCTTGTCAGAACGGACACCGTTTGCAAACACGACTGCATCGCAGGGAATTTCAGCCCGGAATGCAGTTGCGCTGTTGCGGACAACGATCTTGTTGTCGCAAATTTCAAAAAGACGGGTCATGGTCTTAATCTCTACGCCGAGCTCGGCAAGACGCTTGCCGTAGTAAACTTTAAGGGAGGGGTACAGGGGCTCGCCCACGTTTGCACTCATTTCGATTATTGTAACCTTGTTGCCCTGGAGCGCAAGGGTTTCAGCGGTTTCAATACCGGTAACGCCGGCGCCAACAACAATGATATTTTTATTCTCAAGTTTTACATTACCGAGGAGTACATCGGAAGCGAGGCAGACATTCTCCCTATCTGCACCGGGAACAGGCAGCTTGAAGGGCTTGGAACCAGCAGCAACGATCACACCTGCAGGATTCAGAGCCTTAATGTCTTCAATAGTGGCTTCGGTATTGAGTCTGACCTCAATGCCAAGATCCTCAGTCTGTGCAACAAGGGTCTTAACCAGTTCGCCAAGCATCTCCTTGTTTTCGGGGAGCTTTGCGATGTTCATCTGTCCACCGAGTTCAGAGCCTTTTTCAAAGATTATAGGCCTATAGCCTCTGCGCGCCATGACCTGCGCAGCCTGCATACCGGCGGGACCGCCACCGATGACAGCAATTACGCGCCCATCGCCATCCTTCTTCAAAGTATCCTCGTTGTAGATTTCCTCAAGACCAAGCAGGGGGTTGGCGTTACAGATAATGGGCATGCCGGAGAGCGCAGCCTTAAAGCAGAACATGCAGCCCATGCATTTACGGATAAGGTGCTCATTGCCTTCTTTTGCTTTTTTGGCCCACTCGGGATCTGCCAGCTGTGCACGTCCCAGAGCGACAAAGTCACATACGCCTTCTTCAAGCAGCTTTTCAGCAGTTGCAGGGTACTTGACGGTGTTAACGGCGATAACAGGAATTTTAACAGCAGCCTTTACGGAAGCAGCAAGATTCTTCTTCCACATTTCCTTGCGGAAGTAAGGCTCTACAATGGTGTTGCCGGTTTCATAGGTGCCGCAGCTGACATTCAGGGAGACTACGCCAATGCTCTCCAGATGGCGCGCGATCTTTACTCCTTCCTCAATAGTAATGCCGTCGGGGAGGAACTCATCTGCACTGAAGCGGACGGACACGGGGAATCCGGGGAGCTGCGTCCGAATATTGATAACGATCTCGTCAATGAAGCGCATGCGGCCAAAGAAATCACCGCCATATTTATCGGTGCGCTTATTGGTGTGGGGAGAGAGAAACTGGTTGATCAGGTAGCCGTGTGCTGCATGGAGCTCAACGCCGTCCATACCTGCCAGCTTTGCAACCTTCGCTGCTGCAACAAATTTATTGACAAGGCCCTCGCACTCTGCGGTGGTCAGCTCATGGGGCATTTCACGGCATACAGGACAGGGAATTGCAGAAGGAGCAACAATCTGGCCTTTCCCCTGATAGATAGAGTTAATCTCACGGCCAGGATGATGAAGCTGAAGGAAGATCTTTGTATCGTACTTGTGGACAGCGTCTGCAAGCTTCTTGAGACTCTGTGCATACCGCATGGAAGAAGCGTGGAGCTGATAGAAACCTGCACAGCCCCAATCTTCGTCAACGCAGGTGACTTCTGTGCAGATTAGGCCGCACCCAGCTTTTGCGCGCTCTTCATAATAGCGAATGATTCGATCGCTTGCCTCTCCGTTCAGTGCAGCCATGCCGGTGCCCATAGGAGGCATGACAATTCTGCTTTTCAGCTCAAGATTGCCGATGCGTCCTCTTGAGAAAAGTTTCTCGTACATGTTTTTGCATTCCTTTCTGATCACGTGTTTTCTTGCAAGGGACTGTTCCCTTGAATTTGACAAGATAGTAACACAGTCTGACAGAAAAGCATATGTTCAACACGCATTAAATAAAAAAATAACACTGTGCACAGCGCATAAATGTTATCAAGTTTATAAATGAAGAGGGCCTGCTGCGCATCCTGAAAGTCGCGTGCAAGACGAATGTGAACCGTTATTGTATCATCGATCCCAGTCTTAACCCGGCACCGGTAATTGGTCGACAGAGTCTGGAATATGGCGCTGCATGGGCCGATAAAAAATAGGAAGCGCCCGGGATTTAACCATGCGCTTCCTACAACATCATTTAACACGGCCAATTACAAACCAATATATGCGGCAAGACAGAAATCGCGGATTATTTTGTGCATAGATCACAAGGCGACAGAAACAATGGAAGACAAGAGATCCATCTATTATATTTCACACATAAAAACGATGAGAAAAGGGGAGTGAATGAAAGATTTCAGAAGCCTGCTTCCCCTCAGCTCAAACTCCATGCGGCCTGTCTGGCATTCACATTCGAGTCTTTTCCAGATAGGTTTCTATCGCAAAGGAGTAGTTCAGCTTGAATTGCGTTTCAGAATCATCCAGATCCAAGCCGGTCAGAGAAACGATTTTCTGCCGCCGATAGGACAGAGAATTGCGGTGCAGGAAAAGCTCTGTGGCTGTCAAGTTCTGGTTGAAGCCGTTTTTAACATAGCAGCGTAAAGTATCATAAAGCTGTGTGCTGTTGTCGTTGTCATATTCCCGCAGTGTGGCAAGCGCAGGGTGGCAGTAGAAAGCCACGTTCACTTTCTCAGCCGCATTGCTGATCATGTCGAAGAAGGCAAAATCGACGTATTCCACAACGTCATCAGCAATGTCCAGCATTCCACTCAGCTCTATGGCCTTCACAGCCTGCTGATAGTAGTGACGGGTGGATTTGACCTTGGAATAAGGGTTGCTCAGGCCGGCTACCAGGCGTTCCTGAGAGCATAGATTTCGCAAAATATCCTTTGTTTTATCTGGCAGATTAAAGTTGCCATCAAGATCGAAAAGAACAATAGCCGCCTTTTCAAAATACACAAAATGTGCCCCGGAGAACAGCTGCCGAAGCGTGTTCATCAGTGTGCCGACAATGTAATTGTCGCCCCGGAAGTATCTGGGCTTAATCGCTGCAATGCACATTCGATCCGGGAATGTCATTTTTCCAGCCAGAATCCGGGAGCTGATCTGCTCCCCATTGATGCCCTTGAACAGGTCTATGAGCAGGTTATCATAGAGCCGGTTTTTCACTTTGACAGCGCTTGGATTACCCAGGATGAAGTCTACAGTCATTTTTGCAATGTACTCCACCATGTCATAGCAGGCGTGGTCAAAATTGGAAGTGGACTGAAGCATGAAAACATAACCGAATAAGTTGCCGTCTGTGTACATTCGCTTGGCCAGATAGTACAGCCGGGTATTGGTGCATTGGCGGAAGATCGGCGCGTTTTCTGTGTTGGGAGACTCGTCTGATTGACGCACATCCCGCAGATGTTCCATGAAAAATGGGGGGCAATACCCCTTGGCAACGCTTTCTCGCCACAGCGGGTCAGCCACGCTGAAGGGCTTGGAATAGGAGATGATCTTGCCGCTCATATCCATGACTACGATGGCGGTATTCAGGCTTTGGCTGATTTCATCCAGCACGGTGGAAAAACCGCGGCTGTGAAGAAAGCTGTCCAAAATCTTTAGATGCAGACTCTGTATCTTGTTGTGATTCAACAAAATCCTGCTGACCTCAGCGGCGGCATTGTGCAGCTGGGCCGGGTCCACCTGAATCCAACTGATCGGCTGGTCGTTCAAAAAGTCGGGCAACGGGCCAGAGAAAAGAAGGTTTTTGGGCATGGACGATTTGTTTATTGAGAACAAATCGTCTGAAAAGTATAGGATGTCATCTGAAAACACATCGTTTTTTCTTACCTGCGCAACGCCGAAAACTTCCCAATTTTCACAGACTCTATGGGAAAGAAGCTGGCAATTTTGCGATAGTTCGTGCAATACTTCATTGAAATACACAGTTTGTCACCCCCTTCACAATTTTATGCCATGTGCACAGAAAAAGCAACAGGAATCTGCCGGTTTGTACTGAGCGCACAATTGACAGAGAAATAACTATTCATCAGGCACATTAACAAAACGGGAATTTGGTGTTATTTTTTTGTCAGAACTTGAGGGACGCGAATGCGGTCTGCTCAACAAAAAAATTTTTTTCAGGAGGTTAACGATGAAATACGAAAAGCTTTTTGAAAAAGGCAAAATCGGCAAGCTGACTCTCAAGAACCGCATAGTCATGCCGCCCATGGGCACCGGTTTTGCCGCCGCTTCCGGCGAGGCGTCTGAAGAAATCACCAAATTCTATGAGGAACGTGCCAAGGGCGGCGTCGGCCTCATTATAACAGAAGTGTGCCGTGTGGACGAGCTTTCCGGTGTGGCTCAGCCCTGCCAGCTCTGCGCCACAGACTTGAATGTGATCCCCAGCTTCACCAGAATGGTAGACAGAGTGCATGCCTACGACACCAAGATGTTCCTGCAGCTCCACCACCCCGGCAACGAAGCTTTCCCCAACACCCTTCATGGCAATCCCGTGATCGCGCCCTCTCCTGTGCCCTGCAAGCTGGTGGGCGTTGTTCCCAAGGAGATGACCACCGCAGAGGTGGAAGAGATGGTCAAAAAGTATGTCAAGGGCGCATATATCGCAAAGACCGCCGGTTTTGACGGCGTTGAAATCCATGCTGCCCATGGCTATCTGGTCAACCAGTTCCTCTCCCCCCACACCAACAAGAGAACCGACAAGTATGGCGGCGACTTCTTCAACCGCATGCGCTTCCTCACCGAGATCGTTGTCAGCATTCGCTTCGCATGTGGCGCTGACTTCCCTATCTCCGTGCGTATGGATGCAAAGGATTTCTGGGATGACGGCATCGACCTGGCGGAAGGCCAGCACATCGCCCGCTACCTTGAGAGCATCGGCGTTGCTGCCCTGAACATCAGCTGCGGCACCTATGAGTCCGGCTGGTCCGTCATTGAGCCTTTCACCTTCGAGGAAGGCTGGAAGAAAGATTTTGCAAAGAATATCAAAGCCTGCGTACACATCCCTGTAATTGCCGTCAACACCGTCAAACATCCTGCCTTTGCCGAGCAGCTTCTGGAAGAGGGCGTGTCCGACTTCGTGGCGGTTGCCCGTGGCAACCTGTGCGATCCCGAATTCTCCAACAAGGCAAAGGCCGGCGATGATGCCCGTGTCCGCAAGTGCATCGGCTGCATGAACTGCTTCAAGATGGCTGGCCTTGGCCGCGCGATCGAATGCGCTGTCAACCCCGTCCTGGGCCGTGAAACTTACCGCGGCGATGATAAGCTCATCAAGAACGGCGACGGCCGCGTGGTCGCCGTTGTAGGCGCCGGTCCTGCCGGCCTGCAGGCTGCCATCGTCCTTGCAAAGCGCGGCTTTAAGCCTGTAGTGTTTGAGAAGGCCTCCTGCGTGGGCGGCGCCATGAACCTGGCGGACAAGCCCCCCTGCAAGCATATGATCGAGGAATTCATCGAGACCCTGACACTGGAAGCCCAGGATCTGGGGATCGAGATCCGTCTCAATACCCCCGGCACCGTGGAAGCAGTCAAAGAACTGGGCGCTTATGGCGTCATTCTGGCTGCCGGCGGCGTGCAGATTGTTCCTCCTGTGGAAGGCATTGAGAAGGCCATCAGCTATGATAAGGTTCTCAGCGGCGAAGTGGAGCTGACCGGCAAGAAGATCGCTGTCATCGGCGGCGGCCTGACCGGCCTTGAGACTGCCGAATTCCTGAGCGACCGTAACAATGAGGTTACCGTTATTGAGATGGCCCCCGCCGTGGGAACTGCCATGTACCGCAGTGTTACCGACGCGGTTGTTGCGCACATCACCAAGAATGGCGGCAAGATCATCACCAGCCATGTGTTCAAGGGCGTCAAGGACGGCGCGGTTGTGATGAACAGTCTGGCCAGCGGATTCGATATTGAGCTGGAAGCCGACGCCTGCGTCATCGCCATGGGTGTCAAGCCCAACACCGCTCTCATCGACGAGTTCGAGGCTGCCTTTGACAAGGTTGCTGTTGCAGGCGACACGCTGAATCCCGGCAACATTCCCGACGCTACTCACTCCGGTTACGATAAGGCCTTCGTATTTTAATGTTAAGGAAAGGAGTTACGAACAATGAAAGAATTCAAAGATAAAGTTATCGTTGTTACAGGCGGCGCCCGTGGTATCGGCCGTGCGATTGCTGTCGAAGGCGCGAAACGCGGCATGAACGTTGTCCTGAACGACATTGACGGTGAGCAGCTCCCCAAAACCTGCGAAGAAATCAACGCCATGGGTGTCAAGTGTGTGATGCAGGTGGCAGATATCACAATCTATGAAAACATTCAGGCTCTGCTCCAGCTGACACTGGATACCTTCGGCCATGTGGATATTCTGGTCAACAACGCAGGCTGTGCTGTGTCTGGCGCGATTTGGAAGCTGCCCAAGCAGGACATCGACTGGATCACCGAACTGAACTTCCTTAGCCATATCTATGGCATGCACCTGTTCATTCCCCAGATGATCAAGCAGGGCACCCCCTGTGAGATTATCAATGTTGAGTCTACCGCCGGCCTGATTACCGGCTCCACGGCCACCATGTATCTCTGTACCAAGGCCGCAGGTGTTTCTGCTTCCGAAAGTGTCTACATGGCCATGAAGGCGAACAACTATCCCATCAATGTTCACTGCCTGGTTCCCGCCTATGTAAAGACCACCATTCACCTGGCAGACCTGCACCGTCCTGAGCGCTATGCCATGAATGACGATCCTTACTACACCAGTGAGGAGTACAAGGCCGGCCAGGTCCGTTCCGAGCGCGGCGTCATGAGCGGCATTCCCGACTGGTACGTGGGCGAGTGCGTATTCACCGCCATTGAGGATGAGAAGTTCTACATCTTCACCCATCCCGAGTCTCAGGTGGCAGCCGTTCCCAGGATCCAGCGCCTGGCCTCTGGCATCAATCCCCAGCCCTGATCAGAGAAATGAAAAAGGAAGTGCTGAGCCATCAGCACTTCCTGGAATAAAAGCCTGTAATTTTGATGTAAAAAGGAGAAACGCATATGTTTACTGACTTTGAAAACGCAAAGGTTGTTGTCACCGGCGGCGCAAACGGCATCGGGAAGACCCTTGCCCTGGGCTTTGCCAAGCGCGGTTCCGATGTCGCGGTTGTGGATATCCATGGCGATGAGGCCGAAGCTGCCGCGGCGGAGCTTCGCGGCCTGGGTTGTAATGCTTTCGCGATTGAGGCAGATGTCTCTGTCCTTGACGATTGCAAAAAGGTTTTTGACACTGTTATGGAGAAGTTCGGCAGAGTTGACGTGCTGGTCAACAATGCGGGCGTAAGCGCGCTGTCCGACGTGGAGCATATCCCGGAGAAGGATATTCGCTGGGTATATGAGACCAATGTATACTCTCACTGGTTTATGATGCAGCAGTTCCTGCCCCAGATGCGGGCCCAAGGCAGTCATTGCCAGATCATCAATGTCTGTTCCATTGCCGGCCTGATTTCCATGAACGGTGCTCCGGCCTACTTCAGCTCCAAGCATGCTGCCGTTGCCCTCTCTGAATGCCTGTACAAGCAGCTGCGGGCCGAGAAGGCTGACATTGATATTTCTGTCTTCTGCCCTGGGTATATCAACACCCAGATGCACTTGACGGACCGTCATCGCCCCCAGCGCTTTGCCATTGGGGAAGACGAGGAATACTACCACACCGAGGCCTATGCCAAGCAGGTTGCCTTCAACCGGTATCTGTTGGATAACGGTGCCCCGGTTGAGCAGGCAGTAGAGAGCGTTTTCACCGCTTTGAGCAAGAACCAGTTCTATATCTATGACAGCCCCAAGTATGAACGCCTTCTCTGCGAACAGGGCGTGTTCGAGGCCGAAAAAGTAGCCCCCGTTGATTACTATTCATTGAACTGATATAGAAAGGAAGCTTATTATGACTCTGGAAGAAAAAGTAACCAAGAAATTTCTTTTGTACTTTCGCTCATCCCTTCTGATTTGGATTATCATTGCAAACGCAATAATCCATGTCGTGGGCTTTGAATACAGTTGGCTCATCTTTATCAGCAACATCATGCTGTTCACACTGGAAGGTGATGTGAAGGACCGCTTCTTGACCGTTGAGCTGGGCGGCCTGGTGGGACTGGTACTCACGGTACTTACTCTCTTGGCGGTTGGCGCTCTGACCCCCGTTCTGGGTGACCTCTTTGGCTTCCTGGTTCCCCTGGGGCTTGTGCTGGCTCTGCTGATCCTGGCCCATCCCTATGCGCCCAAGGTTCTCAACAATGTAGGCTTTGCTTACCTGACCTGCGCCTGCATCGACCTGAACGCTTTCTTGAGTAATATCCCCCTGTTTATCGGCGTGTTTGTGGGCGGCTCCTTGGTGTTCAACGGCGTTTGCATTCTCCTGATGAAGCCCATGAAGACCCTGGCAATCAAGAGTGTCACCAAGGCGGAGGCGGCTGCAAAGTGAAGGACTATCTGCCCAAGGACAAGCATCAGGGGATTGCGCTTGCGCTTTATGCGATAATGATCGCTTTGGTCAAGGCCACGGTGATCCCTCTGCTTCTGCTTGTGGGTGCCCACCTTGGTGAGTATCTCCTGATTTCCAGGAAGCTGGCCTGCGAAAAGGGGCTTCCCCAAGTGAACACGGCAGTCCACACATTGCTTTATGGCTTTACCTGGTGGAAACCAATCCGGGACGAATGAGCCCTTGTTTGCCATGGCGGTATTCAATCTGAAGGAGAGGTAAAGAAACTGTAATCCCAAAAGATATGAAGTGAAATGAAGCGAATACAAGCGCGGCAAAAGACTTGAAATTTGCGCCGCTGAAAACAAAGAAGAAAGAGTGCGGGGTGTTCAGACGAACGCTCCGCACTCTGCTTTATTTTTTCAGCATCCGCTGGTACACATCCAGTGCCAGCTTCCCTTCCTCCGCCTGGGTTCTCCATTGAATTGCCTGCCGTGACCATTCCTCAAATTCAGGGACGGTCATTTTCTTTTTCATGTACCGTGCGTAGTGCGCTTTGTAAGCCCGGTTGTAGGCCAGCCAAACCGGATCTGTTTTGCACTTGTCATCATACTTCTTCCTTGCACCTACATCCCGGCAGCTCCTGCTCGGGTCATCCCGGAGCGGCCGCTCACAGTAGCTGCTGTATTTACCGGCCTCCAGTAAAAAGTACTTCCCACAGTGATCACAGCGCTTGGGAATATAGCTCTGGCTCAGTCCACGGAAAAAATCAAAATACAGAAAAGAGCCCAGACTGTCAAAACTGTAAACCTCACAGAGCTTCTCCTTGCCGTCTGCTCTCCAATACACGCATTTTTTGTTTTTCAAAATATTTTCTGGATAACCATATTGTATTCTAAAAAACAAAACATTTATTATGAAAACAGGTTCAAATCCACCCTCCGCTAAATTTTTCCGACGACTTTGCTCAGTTAAATTGAAGTAAAAGGTGCGTAGCTTTTTTACTCCGAAAACGCAAAAAACCGGCCTCGGTCTGGCT
>JAEDIZ010000220.1 GCA_016296635.1 Oscillospiraceae bacterium | reverse complement strand
TCGGGAGAAATACAGCTTATGAGCTGGTCCGCTGCGGAAAGATCCGCAGCATTCGGATCGGCAAGCAGCTCCGCATCCCCAAGCAGGCAGTGATCGACTATCTGAACTCTTCTCGCTCCTGACAAAGGCATGGGCGGTTGAATTTTTCAGCCGCCCATGCTATACTCGCCGCATGAATGGGTACTCCACTCATGCAGCAGGAAGGAGGACGCCGGCCGCCATTGGCCGTGATACTGCAAAGGAGTAACAATGAAACCACGCAAAAAAGGACAGCAATATGAGATCTCATACCGCTGTCCTGGATATTCCAAACCGTTCTATGAACGCTTTTCCTCATATGAGGAAGCAAATCTTCGTATCGCTCAAATTGAATATGAAAAGTCCCTCGGTGTCTTCCAGCCGCCCAAACCCGTTCCCATTCCAATTCGGGCCACAAGGCAGAAGTACATCACCGTGGGAGAGTTGATGGACGAGTATGTGCAGGTATATGGCTTGAACCACTGGGGCGACTCGTTCCTGTCCTGCAGCAAGCATCGGATCGAGCACTATATCAAACCCTACCTCGGGAATGTGGCCGTCAAAGATCTGACCACCCACGATCTGGATCTCTTTTACGATTCCCTGCAGGATAAGCCCGCAGTTATCCTGAAAGGTCATAAGAAGACCGATGCAACTGTCTCCCTCTCCGTGATTGAGAAGACCCATGCACTGCTTAGGAGCGCCTTGAATCAGGCGGTCAAATGGGAGTATATCTCCAGTAATCCGGCAGAACGGGTCACGCTTCCCAAATACCGTTCTGCTGAGCGGGACGTGTGGAGTGCCAGCGAGGCACAGTACGCACTGGATTGCTGCTCTGATCCGATTCTCCATACCGCTATGCTTCTGGCCCTGGGCTGTTCCATGCGAATTGGAGAAATTCTGGGGCTCACATGGGATTGTGTGGATTTTTCGGACGAAAGCATTCACGATGGTACTGCCCATGTCTTTGTAAACAAGGAGCTCAAGCGCTGCCAAAAGGATAGCCTGAATGCCCTTGCCCACCGTGGCCGCTCCCAAGTCATCTTCACCTTTCCTGAATGGAAGCAAACCGATTCTACCACTTCACTGGTTCTGAAATCACCTAAAACCGAAAGCAGTGTCCGCAAAGTCTATCTGCCCAGGACAGTAGCGTTGGCTTTGCGTGAGGTGAAAAGTTCGCAGGATGCGCTCAAGTTGTTAATTGGTGACGAATACGCTGATTACGGCTTGGTCATCGCGCATGAAGACGGGCGGCCATATGAAGAACGTCAGATTGCTGCTCTGCTGCGCAAGTTAATCGCAGAGTATGACCTGCGTCCAGTGGTATTTCATAGTCTGCGCCACTGCAGCGCTTCTCTGAAGCTACAGATCGGCGGCGGCAACATCAAAGCCGTTCAGGGTGACACCGGACACGCGCAGGCACGGATGGTAACGGACCTCTATGCGCATACCCATAATGAGGATCGCCGACGTCTGGCACAGAAAGTTGACGAAGATTTCTTTCAGAAGCGCCCATCAGAAGCCAAAAAAGCAGCGGGTGATGAGGCAGATCTTGCCTATCAACTGCTGCAGGATAATCCCGATATTGCCAAGCTTATCATCGCAACACTGCAAAAGAAAAGCTCCTGAAATGAATTTGTTGGAAGAATTGTTGGAAAGTGCGGTTTTCCAACAAATTCCCAAAAAATTGAAACCCTTGAATCCGTTGGGATTCAAGGGTTTCAATGGAGCTGCTGGGCGGATTCGAACCGCCGACCTCATCCTTACCAAGTGGCTAAAAGCTCCGAAAGTACTGCTTTCCAGTGCTTTCGGGGCCTTTTTGTTCCAGAGATGTGTGGTCTTTGGAGCTTTCCGCTCCATGTGTTCCATCCGCTCATTTCCCCGTGTGGGTCACGGTGTGGGTCAAGTAGCTTTTAGCAGTAATACGATGCCTCTCCGAAGAAGCTGATCCATTTCTCTATCACTTCGGCACTCCGCGCTTCAATAATGCGCATGATGTTCCGTAGCACTTTTTCTGGTATCTTGGATGCGTTATTGCAGAGCAGACATTTCCCCGCCTTAGTAATCCAAATTTTCGTTCCATTAG
>JAEDIZ010000219.1 GCA_016296635.1 Oscillospiraceae bacterium | reverse complement strand
GACCATCATATGATGCATGGCGATTATCACATTAAAAACGTGATGATGCAGAACGGTGAAGTGCTTCTGATTGATATGGATACCCTTTGCCAGGGTCATCCGATTTTTGAACTTGCCAGCGTATTCAACGCATATATGGGATTTGCGGCGCTGGATCACAGCATTTCCCGGCAATTCCTGGGTATTGACTACGAAACCTCTGTTTCTATTTGGAAGAAGTCGCTTCCGCTGTATCTCGGAACAGAGGATGAACAGAGAATCAAAGATGTTGAAAACAAGGCTATGCTGATCGGCTACACAAGACTGATGCGCCGCCTGATTCGCGGAACGGCTTTGAGAACGGGCAGAGCAGGAAGGAAATCGAATTCTATAAGCAAAGCATCATAGAGCTGCTTGATAACGTCGACAACCTCGTTTTCTGATCATATATTCACGACAATCGATTAAATTCAAATAGAAAGGAAAAATCATTATGGAAATTCTGAAAACGAAAAACGGAACAACTCTGAATCTCAGCCTCGAGGGCAGACTCGATACAACAACGGCGCCGCAGCTGGAAAATGAGCTGAAGCAGTCCATAACCGATGTGACGGAGTTGGTGCTGGACTTTGAAAAGCTGGAGTATATCTCCTCCGCAGGTCTTCGCGTACTTCTGTCTGCGCAGAAGGTTATGAACAAGCAGGGTACCATGGTAATCAAGAATGTCTGCTCCGATATTCAGGAAGTCTTTGAAATTACTGGCTTTATGGATATCCTTACGATTGAATAATTGGCTGCGGGGAAAACGGAAATGAAAAAAATTGCACTTTTGCTGGTATTCAGCCTGATAGCATGTATGCTTTGCGGCTGCACAGAGAAGCAGATGCAGCCGCCGGAAACTGCGGAGGAAACTTCTTCTGCGCCGGCGCAGCAGGAGCAGCAGCCGGAGCAGCCGGAAGAAAATAACGAAGGTCCGCAGGAACAGGAGCTGTCTACGGAAGAAGCCGATGCAGATGAGAAGACGTCTGATAATTCGGATGCAGAGGAAGAAACCGCGAATGCTGAAGAGCAGACGGTAAGTGAGCAGGGCAGACCGCTGATCGATGCGGTGTCCGGCCTGTATCGGTATTCCAACGGAGAAGCATACATCTGTATTTTGGACAATCATACATACGCAAAGTACGATTTTGAACGGAACACAGATGGAATCGTTCGTTTTTGGAGCAGACAGGATAACAACAATCTGGTGCTTTACGACGAAAACGGAGCGGTTGCGGATACACTTTATGCCGAAGAAACCGATGACAGGGTAACAGTAAAGAACGGCAGCGAAATGGTTTTGAAGCCGTTTGATCATGTCATGAACGGCACATATGACTGCCTGATTTCTGCTATTTCTTACTCGAAATCGATGCTTTTGGTTATGCAGGAGCTGCCGTTTTGGGTGAGTGATGAAGATGCTGCGGCTTTGGAAGTCGGAAGTACTCTCAATAACACGGATTTGTCGTATTTCGGGATTTCTGTGGAGTCTTTGGAAAAAAAGTCCGACAGTCTCTATTTGATCAATGATGAAATGGAACTGACGCGGGACGATGAAGCAGGGGCGTGGAAGCTGTCAACGGGTTTCACGATGCTGCAGCAGATCGGCCGCTGTACAGTCGATGAGAAAACGCTGATAAAGGACATCGCCCATAACGGTGAACATGTAACACTGGACGATTGCCTGAGAGCTTCTGATTCTGTCGAAGCCCGTATTACCGTGAAGGATGGACGCGCGACAGAGCTTGAGATTCTGAGCGTATTCTAAGGCTTTTCTATCAGAAAAAGCGCCGTGGTATGTGCCTCGAGCCGCCACGGCGCATGGTATCTTTGTTTCAGTAAATGGAATCTGACAGACAAACGGAGGTTCCTACATGAAAAATGATTTTTCTACCGGAAAGGTGTCCAGCAGGATCATATCGCAGGCTGCTCCGCTGATGCTGGCACAGCTGGTGCATCTGCTATATAATATTGTTGACCGCGTCTATATCGGCCACATGGCTTCAGGTGAGATGGCGCTGACCGGGATCGGGCTCGCATTCCCACTGGCACCGCTTACCGGCGCATTCATCAATCTGTTTGCAAC
>JAEDIZ010000074.1 GCA_016296635.1 Oscillospiraceae bacterium | reverse complement strand
TCTTCAACTCCGGTCTCGGCATTTCCCTCTTCCGCGACAACTCCACCCGTACCCGTTTCTCCTTCGCCTCCGCCTGCAACCTGCTCGGTCTTGAGGAGCAGGTGCTCGACGAGAAGAAGTCCCAGATCGCCCATGGCGAGACCGTCCGCGAGACGGCCAACATGGTCTCCTTCATGGCTGACGTCATCGGTATCCGCGACGATATGTACATCCATCAGGGCCACGAATATCAGAAGACCTTCATGGACGCTCTGGAAGACGGCTATCGTACCGGCATCCTGGAGCAGCGCCCCACTCTGGTCAACCTGCAGTGCGACGTTGACCACCCGACGCAGTGCATGGCTGATATGCTGCATTGCATCCACTACTTCGGCGGCGTTGAAAACCTGAAGGGCAAGAAGGTTGCCATGACCTGGGCTTATTCCCCCAGCTACGGCAAGCCTCTGTCCGTTCCCCAGGGCGTTATCGGCCTGTTCACCCGTTTCGGCATGGATGTCGTTCTGGCTCATCCGGAAGGATACGAAGTATTCCCCGAGGTCGAAGAGATCGCAGCTGAGAATGCAAAGAAGTCCGGCGGCTCCTTCAAGAAGGTTACCACCATGGCTGAAGCATTCAAGGATGCCGACATCGTTTATCCGAAGTCCTGGGCTCCCTTCAAGGCTATGGAAGAGCGCACCGCTCTGTACTCCAAGGGCGATCAGAAGGGCATCGACGAGCTGGAAAAGAGACTGCTTGCTCAGAACGCAGAGCATAAGGACTGGACCTGCTCCGAAGAGATGATGAAGCTCACCAAGGAGGGCAAGGCTCTGTATCTGCATTGCCTGCCCGCAGATATCTCCGGTCTGAGCTGCCCCGAAGGCGAAGTTGACAACTCCGTATTCGACCGCTACCTCGTTCCTCTTTACAAGCAGGCTTCCTACAAGCCGTACATCATTGCTGCTATGATCTTCCTGGCTCAGGTCAAGGATCCCGTCAACACTCTGATGGATCTGGATGCTGCCGACAACAAGCGCAAGATGTTCTGATCAAAAAGCTTATTCCAAAAAATCATATGGCAGGAGCGAAAGCTCCTGCCGTCCTACATTAAAGAGGTTGTGAAATATGGCAAAGAGAATCGTTATTGCTCTCGGCGGCAACGCACTCGGCAAAAACCTGGAAGAGCAGATGACCGCCGTTAAGACCACCGCAAATGCAATCTGCGATCTGATCGAGGATGGCCACGAGGTCGTCATCGCTCATGGCAACGGCCCGCAGGTCGGCATGATTCAGAACGCATTTGCAGCATATCACAAGGCAAACGAGAAGAGCGACATCATGCCGCTTTCCATGTGCGTTGCCATGAGCCAGGGTTACATCGGCTACGATCTGCAGAACCTGATCGGCGAAGAGCTTGATCGCCGCGGCATCAAGAAGCATTGTGCCACCGTTCTGACGCAGGTTGCCGTTGATCCCGAAGATCCGGCTTTCATGCATCCCACCAAGCCCATCGGCGCTTTCATGACCGAAGCAGAAGCCAAGAAGCTTCAGGCCGAGAAGGGCATTGATGTCATGGAAGATGCGGGCCGTGGCTGGCGTCAGGTTGTCGCAAGCCCGAAGCCCACGGAAATCGTGGAAATCGAAACTGTCCGTGCTCTGATGAACAGCAATCACGCTGTTATCGCAGCCGGCGGCGGCGGAATCCCCGTTATTTGGGAAGATAAATATCATCTGAAGGGCGTGCCCGCAGTCATCGACAAGGACTTTGCTTCCGAGTGCATGGCAGAGCAGCTTGATGCGGATATGCTCATCATTCTGACCGCTGTTGAAAAGGTTGCAATCAACTACAACAAGCCCGATCAGAAGTGGCTCTCCGATCTGACCCCCGACGAGGCCAGAAAGTATGCAAACGAAGGTCAGTTTGCTCCCGGCTCCATGCTGCCGAAGGTACAGGCTGCTGTCAAGTTTGCAGAATCCAAGCCCGGCCGTACCGCCCTCATCACGCTGCTTGAAAAAGCACGCGACGGCATCGACGGCAAAACCGGCACTGCAGTCCATCTGTAATTATCAACGCTCCGCTGAAAAAGCAGCGGAGCGTTTTTCTGTTCCATTTTTCGCTTGCGAAAACATCGGATTTCATGTATAACAGACACACTTGAAAGGAGGAATCAGTATGGCAAATCTTCTGGACTATATTCGCTGGCGCGGTGATCTGACGCTGGCAGAGCGTCCTTTTAATGATGTTGACAATCTGCTTTTGGCAGAACTCAGCTTTCTTGATTTTTCCGGCATCGTGCCGAATGCGTTCACTTTTCCCGGCATCAGTCTGAAAGATGCCTGCGATGCCTACTTTGCCGGAAATCCCGCTGCGGACATGGGCGTCCTTGTCCCGGACACCATTCCTGAGCTTGCCCGTCTAATGGCCGACAGTTCCCGCTTCCGCCACGCGATGCTCAGAAGTTATGTAAATAGAATTGATACTGAAACAGAGATTCAGTTCTCCGCATTGACTGTTTATCTGGACGATGGCACCTGCTATGTTGCCTTCCGCGGCACGGATGACACCCTAGTTGGATGGAAAGAAGATTTTAACATGGCCTTTCTTCCCACCGTGCCCGCGCAGCAGGAAGCGCTGGATTATCTGCAGGACGCAGCCGCAGCCCATCCAGACTGCATGATCCGTGTCGGCGGTCACTCCAAGGGTGGCAATCTCGCGGTTTACAGTGCCGTTTTCTGCGGTGAAAAAACGCAGGATCAGCTGCTTGCGGTATATAATAACGACGGCCCGGGATTCATGACCTCTCTTCTCGATCTGCCGGAACATCAGCGCATCAGCAGCAGGATCATCACCATTCTTCCGGAATCCTCCATCGTCGGGATGCTTTTGGAGCACGAGGAGGAATATCAGATTGTCCGCTCTACACAGATCGGTATTATGCAGCATGACGGATTCTCCTGGCAGGTCGGTCCGGACGGATTTGAGCAGGTACCTCAAATGTCCGAAGGCGGCAAGATTATTGACAAAACGCTGCGCAGCTTTGTCTGGCAGATGACGCCGGAGCAGCGGGCTGCTTTCACGGACACGCTCTTTGATGTGCTGACCTGCACAGATGCGGACACGCTGACAGAACTAAAGGAAGGCGGTCTGAAAACCGCCTCTAAAATGCTCAAAACCATGCAGTCGCTGGATAAGAACACCCGTCACGCCCTGACCGGAACGCTGCGTCTTTTATTGAAAACCGGTGCAAAATCCGCGCTCGGCGAGCTGCACCCGGTAAGGAAACTGAAAAACCTGAAGCTGCTGGAAGCAGCCTCAGGATATCTGGAAACTCTGACCGAAGATCGCACCTGATCTTCGGTCAATTCTTGCATTTTTTCCGAAAAAACAATATAATATTATATATTGTTTCTTTATTGGGAGGCTTTCATGACCGTAATTGTGACCGATGCCCACTACCGTATGGCCGCTGCACTCATCCGCGATCTGGTTGAGGCGGGTGTTTGTGTAATCGTCTGTGAAAAAAACACCATATCGCAGCCGGTAGGGTTTTTCTGCCGCGGCATAGACCGGTCTGTTTTTCTGTCGGATGAAGCCTATCAGGACGAGCTTTTGGCGCTGTGCATTTCGGTGCAGCAGCAGACCGGTGAAAAACCGGCGCTGCTTCCCGTCGGTGCCGCCACGCTTTCCATGCTGGCAGAAAACCGGGAACGCTTCCTTGAGGTCTGTCACATGGCAGTATCAAGCGCTGAAAATCTGACGCTTCTCAACGACAAACGCCGCGCGGCAGCGCTGGCAGAGTCGCTCGGCATTGCCGTGCCTGCTGTTTACCTGAAAAGTGAAAGTGAATCGGCTGACGCTTTCCTTTCCCGTGTTGATCTGCCCTGCATTGTGAAACCCACCTGCGGCGAAAAATTCGGGCTGTCGGCAGCGCAGCGGTACCGCATCGCCCGGACAAAAGAGGAGCTGCAGAAAGCTTTTGACCACTTTTCCTCCATCACGGGCGAAGCGCCAATTGTGCAGGAATACCTGCCCGGCGACGGATTCGGCTGCTCGATCCTCGCAAAAGACGGCGTTGTTTACGCTTCCATCTGCCACAAGCGCATCCGCGAATGGCCCGTCACCGGCGGCCCGTCCAGCTGCTGCGAAACCGCCGATCTGCCGCAGCTGATTCTTTCGGCAAAGAAAATGGCGGAAGCTCTCTGCTTTACCGGCGTTGCCATGTTTGAATTCAAGCAGGACAGCCTCGGCAGACCGCGTTTTCTGGAATGCAACCCCCGCGTATGGGGCACCTATCCCCTGACCCGTGTGTCCGGTTCCAACTTTGCGCTCTGCTGGCTACATGCCGCTCTCGGTGATGAGATTCCTTCTTATTCTTCGCCAAAGCCCGTGCGCATGGTTTTCTACCCTTCTGATTTTGCCGCTGCGCTTGGGTATCTTCGTAGAGGGCAGGTCAAAAAAAGTCTCGGCGCATTCTGCGATTTTCTGAACCCCCGGGTAAAAAACGGTTTGTTTGAACGCAAAGACTCCCGTCCCGGGCAGATTTATCTGAAAAACCTCCGAAAGAGAGGTGACGAGCATGCTCGTTAAAGCCGACCTGCATGTCCACAGTATTGCTTCTGCAGATGGCAGCAGTACCCTTTCCGCGCTGATCACTTCTGCGCAGGCAAAAGGGCTGGATGCCATTGCCATCTGCGACCATGATCATCAGACCGTTTTGCCGGAGCAGTCCCCCATTCTCCTGATTCCCGGCATGGAAATCACTTCAAATGAAGGACATATACTCGGTCTGTTTTTGGAAAAAAACATAGAGTTGGATCTACACGACAAAATGCTATCCGCTGACGAGGCAGTCAGCGCCATCCATCAAGCCGGCGGCATCGCGGTTTTGGCGCATCCCTTCGCCCCGCAGAAGCAGCCGGAAGAAGATCTTCAAAAGCTGCGCGTGGATGCTATTGAAATCGTCAATGCCCGTGCCGCTTTGAATAACGGCGCAAATGTCCGGGCGGCTGCATTGGCAGATGCAATGGTGCTTGCCGTTACCGGCGCTTCGGATGCACATTGTGCAAAGGAGATTGGCGGAGGCTATACGGAATTTGATGTTCCGGAGGTTTCCCTTGCCGCACTAAAAGCCGCTCTGCTTGAAAAAAAGACCGCAGCCGTTTTGGATAGGCCGTGCCGCTGGCGGTATAAAGCCCGCTCCCGTATGAAAAAACGCTGCGCTGAGCACGGTTTTCTCGGTTTTCTTCACACGATTCCCTATGTGCTGGGCTGTCTTGCCCGCGACATTCTGCATATTTAAGGAGCTGTCATGTCTGTTGTAACAAAAGCCATCGGTCTTGCGAAAAAAGTCAAGCACCGCTTTGAAGATGAGATTCACGCCCGTACGCCGGTCTATCTCAGCCCGGTGCGCCGCATTGAGCGCGTTGCGCTGACAGATCGTGTCTGTGCCATGACCTTTGATGACGGCCCCTGCCGTCTGCCGGCAAATCCCTCGGCGGACGGGAAACCGCTGACGCTTTCCCTTCTTGAAACGCTGAAGCATTACGGTGCAAAGGGCACCTTTGATATTGTCGGCGATACCTCCGCCAACTATCCGGATAAACCCGGCAAGGAAGGCTCTGCCCAATGGGGCGGCATCAAATATGACCATTATCCCGATTTCGGCAAGGACGCGGACGGCGGTGCCAAAAGCTGTCCGGAGCTGGTCGAACGCATTCTTTCCGGTGGGCATGAGATCACCAGCCATACCTATCGGCATGTCCTGTTCGGGCCGAAGCCGCTGGTCTACGGAAGCCGCGATCCCCTGCCGGGTCTGGATGCTGTTGTAGACGATCTGCAGACGCTGCACGGACTGCTGCAGTCGCAGTATCAGTACGAAATCGAACTCTCCCGCCCGCCCCACTATGTAGACAACACCAAAGACGGTTTTTCCGCCTATGATGCCTATGCGGTGATGGGCTACCAGTATATGGCCGCCAGCTTTGACGGCGCAGGCTGGCTGCCGCTGGCAAGCTATGAGGCAGAGGTTGATGCCATGGTAGCGCCCATGCAGAAGCTGCTGGAGGAAAACCCGGACGCACTTTGCGGACAGATCATCTTCCAGAAAGACGGCTACAATATGGCTCGCCGTTCTCCCGTGGCGGACGGACTTAAAAAGCAGCTGGAACTGCTTTCCAAGCTCGGCTACAAAGTTGTCACAGTTTCCGAACTGCTCTCCCGGTGTCCGTTCCGGGATCTTTCTCCGCAGGACGCACTTTTCCCTGCCGCCAAAAAGCTGCTGGACGCCGGTTTCTGCATCTGCTTCCGTGACAACACTCTGCGTCGGGATCTGCCGCTGACAAGGGCAGAGCTGGCCATGATGGCCTACGGCTGCAAAACCGTACAGGCTCGCATCGAGCTTGTCCGCAGCAAAAAGAGTGTCTGCAAGGATGTGCCGTGCAAACATCCCTATGCAGCCGCCGTGCAGGCAGCGCTTCAGTCCGGCGCCATGCAGGAAACGGGTGGAAAATTCCTGCCGGATGCACCCGTTTCGCAGTTAGACTTCACAGCCTTCTGCAAAGTCATTTTCGGCAAAGACTTCACCGGCGTCGCTCCGAAAACCCACGCGGATACCATCCGTTTTCTGGCGAAATTGCTTTAAGCGAATAACTTCCGATCACTTTGCTCAAGTGAAGTGGTGTACTTTTTGGAAACGGAGCGTACAAGGCAGGATTCGATGCTTTTAAAGTGTGGATTTATTTGAATTTTCAAAAGGTGGCAAGTGCTGATGAAGGAAGTTGTATTGAGCCATGATAGCGAAGCAAAAGTATATCTCGTTCCGGATGAAGTAGCCAGCCAATTGGATCAATATTGCTGGGAATTTGCAGCGGAATGGGTATGGCATGGGCCTGAAAACAAGCGATTTCTAAAAGACTCCGGTAAAGGATTTCTTTTTGCAGAATTTGGTGCTCCGGACTTCATTGATTATCTCAACCGATGGGCATTTCCTGAACAACATTCCCGACTTATCATGGGATTGGGGTGTTTTGATTACGAAATCCCCGAAGAATACAAAGACTACTCACAATACAATTTTTAATAGAAAGATTCGCATAATCATAGCACAGTTAGAAAAGAACACCCGCCGAAGAGGACGTTTTTCCTCTTCGGCGGGTTTCTCATTGCACAAATTTTATAACTGAGTGCTTTATTCGTTCTTACATCTTATGTCCGCAATGATCGCAGAATTTTGCACCCTCGCTGACTTCCGAGCCGCAGATCGGGCATGTCACGGGAGCAGGTGCTTCTTCGACTGCGGGCGCTTCTTCGGTTGCAGGAACTTCTTCCGATGCAGGAGTCTGCTTTGCTGCAGGTTCTTCCTGAACAACTGCGTTTTCAACGGATGTCGGTTCGACCGGAGCTGCTGCCGGGAATACGGGTGCCGGAGCATTCTGCACCGGGGTCTGTTCACTATTGGACTGACCGTTCTTAATTTCAACATAGAATGCGGCATGCATGATACCATAGAACAGAGAGCTGAGCAGTGCACAGGCAAGCACGAACACAACCATGACAATTCCAAACAGAACGCCTACATACGGAATTCTGGCAAACAATCCGAGAACCACATTGACAACACAGACAGCAACCACAATCAGCACATCGGCCCAGAACATCTTGCTCTTGTAGCCCATGGTCTCCTGCTTGGAGATCTTTCTGGCGTCAGTAGCCTTTACATCTTCACGTGTCATCAGGATATAAGGAACGAAGCGATACTCATAGCTGCGGATGATTGCAAAGATCGGGCCAACGATGGGGATCAGCGCCCAGATGAAAACCCACAGATCTGCCCATGCCATGCCGCCGACCACATGCAGGAATTTCTCCTTCTTAAAAGCAGCAAACAGATACTCTGTCTTCGGCTCCAGACCGGTACGGTAGGAATTCAGGAAAATCATTGCCATGCTTACGGCGAACGCGTAGTCTATTGCCCATGCAACAGCAGGAACACCGACAAAACCCGCCGATGCAATGCCCATGAGCAGCATGCTGAGCAAAGAAATGCCCCAAAGCCGAATCGGCTTTTTCAGCAGGACTGCAAGCGATTTCTGATAAATACTACGAATCATAATTTCAACCTCCAATGTACTCTTATTCTCTCGATACTCTGATTATAACAGACAAATTCCGACTGTCAATTCCGTTTGCGTAATCCAACAGAATCACTATCATATTTCAAAAATCATGTTCCGATACCAGCAGTATCGGAACATGATTTTTGTTTATATTCTCAAGCTTGTTGATTGCCATATCTGCGCGTCAGAAAGTTGCAACCTCCTGCGCGGGTGCTTCGGCTCCTTCCACGGAAACTGCCGTCAGAATCGGGCCGACGCCCTTGTAGAGTGAATGATGCTTCACCTCAACGGTTGCCGTCACGGTGACCCAGCTTCTTGGCCGCAGGCCGTTCGCACCGACAAACTTGCACGGCAGACCCATAAAGGTAATATCTGCCTCACAGCAGGTCATCACAAAGCGGCCGGGTGCAAACATGCCGTCCTTCTCACGACGCAGTTTTGCAACCTGCCCCTTGAAGCGAATGGTCTTGCCCTCGTATTTCTTGGACTCTTCGGTAATATCGCGGTAGAACAGCGCATAATCCTCGTCCCCGATCTCCACAATGGGAGCCTCGAGGTCGAATGGCAGCGGGTCTTCGATCTCATCGAACTGCGTGTGGCCGTCCACATAATCATACAGGATGTCGATCTTGCGGTTGACCGAACGGGCAAGCTCATGATACGGCATGATATCCGCACTCAGCGGCATCCGGTTGAAAACCACCATCTCCGCGCCTGCCAGCTTATCATAGACCAGCTGACGCATATTAGCGTTGTAGGACATGATCGTGTTTGCATCGGCAAACATGACCTCCTGCGCGATCATCCAGTCATCCGGCGTCTTTAGATAGAAGTCGGAGGCCGTGTGCATACCGTTCAGTTCAGCTACGACACGCTCTGCACGGTGCTTTTTGAAAAGCGTCTGCAGTTTCTCAACACTCAGATCCTCGTAGTCAAGCTTTTCAATGAACACATCCTTGTGAGGATAAGTCGAGATGTCATATTCCTCCTCGCCCTCTTCCAGAACAAGAAGCAGTGTTCTCTCGCCGGCGTTGAAGCGTTCATCCTCCAGCGTTTCCTGAATAAACTTTGTCTTGCCGGATTCCAGAAATCCGGTAAATACATACATCGGAACAGGCATATTGCTTCTCCTTTTAGATTCCGAAAAGTTCTCTGACCGCAGCTTCGTTCAGCTTCGAACCGATGACACAAAGCCGTCCCGTGACCATAGCGCCGCCTTCACGGACATCCGGGCATCCGGGCACATAGTCGAAGTGGATCCACTTGCCGCCGTCCTGAGAGGCCACATAGCCCTTTGCGCGCAGGATGATACCGTAGGTCTGTTCATCCTCCAGCGCCTTCAGAATCGATGTGATCTGCTCTGCAGTATACTTCTTGTGCGTTTCCTCACCCCAGCTCACAAACACTTCGTCTGCATCATGGCCGTGGTGGTGATGGTGATGATGGTGATGTTCATGCTCGTCCTCATCATCGTCATCATGATGATGGTGGCAGCAGCAGTCGGGATCGTCGCACTCGTCATCATCGTCATCGTCGTGATGATGGTGATGATGGTGGTGAAGGTGATGCTCATGCTCGTCCTCATCCTCATCGTCATGATGATGGTGGCAGCAGCAGTCGGGATCGTCGCACTCGTCATCGTCATCATCGTCATGATGATGGTGATGCGCTTCCTTCTCCATCTTTTCCAGTTCCAGCGCAATGGAGGTCTTCTGCTCCATGGCTTCCATCAGCTGTTCGCCGGTCAGTTCCGTCCACGGGGTCGTGACGATGACAGCCTTGTCATTGTGTTCGCGGATCATGGCAACACACTGATCGAGCTTTTCTTCCTTCATACCGTCTGTACGGCTGAGAATGATGGTGTTGGCGGTTTCTATCTGATTGTTGTAGAACTCGCCGAAGTTCTTCATATACATCTTGCACTTTGTGGCATCTGCAACTGTGACGAAGTTGCCGAGGCGGACATCGTCCCCCGTCACCTTTTGGACTGCGGCGATAACATCAGACAGTTTGCCGACGCCGGACGGCTCAATCAGGATGCGATCGGGCGCATAGTCCTCGATGACCTTGCGCAGAGCCTTGCCGAAATCGCCCACCAGTGAGCAGCAGATGCAGCCGGAATTCATTTCGGTGATCTCGATGCCGGCTTCCTGCAGGAAACCGCCGTCAATGCCGATTTCGCCGAACTCATTCTCGATCAGAACGAGTTTTTCGCCGGCATATGCTTCCTTGATCATTTTTTTGATCAAAGTTGTTTTGCCTGCGCCAAGAAAACCGGAGTAAATATCAATTTTTGTCATGCAAAAACACCTTCTGTTTTATTTTGTGTTTACGATTATACCACGCTCGCGCTGCAACATCAAGAACTCGTCATGATTTTCCTGTAAATTTGATTGACAAAACGGAAATACTATGATAAAATTATGGACGGTTTTGGAAGCCACTATTCGGAGAGATGTCCGAGCGGTTTAAGGAGCTGGTCTTGAAAACCAGTGACACA
>JAEDIZ010000073.1 GCA_016296635.1 Oscillospiraceae bacterium | reverse complement strand
AACGGCCTTTATGCGGGTAGAGCCAAGCTCGATACCCAAAACAGTGTTTTTCAATTCCATCATTTCAGTTTCCATACAAGGTCTTTGATGAGCAGCTCCTCTTCCAGCTTTTCGGGAGTGCTGTCCTTATTGATGTATACAAACTCGATGTCCATCATTCTCGCCCAGTCGCGCATCTGCTCGGCGGTCACGTCGTAGCTCAGCACGGTGTGGTGTGCACCGCCTGCGGTGATCCAGCACTCCACGCCGGTGGTTAGGTCGGGCATTGCCCGCCACATGACTCTTGCCACAGGGAGCTTGGGCATGGGCATGATGGGCTTCACGGCCTCGATATCCTGCACGATGAGACGGAGTCTGCCGCCCATGTCGATGAGGCTGGCCACGATAGCCTTTCCGGCCTTGCCCTCGAACACCAGACGGGCAGGGTCTTTTTCATTCATGCCGATGCCAAGGAAGTGGGTCTCGATGCGGGGCTTATCCGCTGCCAGAGACGGGCAGACCTCCAGCATATGAGCGCCCAGAGAGTACTCCTGACCCTCCACGAGATGATAGGTATAGTCCTCCATGAACGCGGAGGCACCGTTGCCGCCCTCGCCCATGGCCTTCATGATGGCGGTCATGGCCGCGACCTTCCAGTCGCCCTCGCCGCCGTAGCCGTAGCCCTGCGCCATCAGATTCTGGGACGCGAGACCGGGAAGCTGCTCCATGCCGTACAGATCCTGGAAGGTGTTGGAGAAGGCAAGGCAGCTTTCACGATCCATCATCTTCTTGATGGCGACCTCTTCCTTGGCCTGATAGCGGATGGCGTCGATGTTGTCAGTGTTGACATCGTACTTTGCGAGATACTCAGCCAATTTTTCGTCGACCTCCGCCTCAGATACAGCGTTCATCTCCTTAACCAGATCGCCCTGCGCCCAAGTGTTGACCTGCCAGCCCAGCTTGAGCTGCACTTCCACCTTGTCGCCCTCGGTGACGGCCACTTCACGCATATTGTCGCCGAAGCGCATGACCTTCATCTGCTTCGACACCGCGACGCCAACCGCGGCCTTCATCCAGTCGGAGAGTCTTGAAAGGACCTTTTCATCCTGCCAGTAGCCCGCAATGACCTTGCGGGGCAGACGGAGGCGGGCTCCTATGAAGCCGTGCTCCCGGTCGCCGTGGGCGGCCTGATTGAGATTCATGAAATCCATGTCAATCTCGTCGTTGGGAATCTCTTTATTATACTGGGTGGCAAGATGGCAGTACGGCTTCTGCAGGGACGCAAAGCCGTTGATCCACATCTTGCTGGGAGAGAAAGTGTGGCACCAGGTCACGATGCCGCAGCACTCGTCGGAGTAATTTGCTTCTTTTATGACGTTGGTGATACCCTCGCAGGTAACGCCGATGGTTTTGAATACCAGCGGATAAGGGAGCAGCTCGCTCATTTTCTCCGCCATTTCCTTTGCTCTCGCCTCGACGGTCTCAAGAACTTCCGGGCCGTACAGGAACTGCGAGCCGACTACAAACCAGAATTCACGTGTTTTCAATGATATATCCTCCTGTCATTATTCTTCGGTAATAACATATTTTTCTGCAAACTCATAAACGATAGAGCAGGTGGTATACTGAATGAATGCCACCCAAATGAGTGCTATGGCAACAAGAAAGATCGGCATGAGAACAGCGGCAGCGAAGACCGCCGCAGCAATAACGGCAGCGACAAGCGCGGCTCGTGCAGGATTCATCGCGCACAATAAAGCAGCATTTTTCATAAGCTTCCTCACCGAAAGAGCCTGCAATGCCGCCAAAATCAGAGTATACCTGCCCCAGGCAAGGCCCATTGCGGTCATGAGGATCCCCAGCATCCAGAACAGAGAGCTCCAACCGAGATAGACTGCATTGCCCTTCCCAAGGCTCATGAAGAAATAGCCGGAAAAAAGGATAAGCGCAAACAGAAGACCGGGAAGAATCAGACGAAAGCCCTCTTCACGGAACTCTTTGATATAATCCTGCCACAGGAAACAGTTCCCGTCCTTCAGAAGCAGAAGATATACCCTGTCCGCTGCGCACAGTGCGGCAGGGGCGGTCACGACGGGGAGTGAGAAAAGAAGCGTAAGGAAATTGAGCGCGACCAGCTTGAAAAAGTGGGTATACAGAATATAAAAATACCGTCTGAATCCGCTGGAAGGCGCAGGAATCCCTGCGCCTTCTCTGTTCATGAACTGTGTAAAAATACTCATACGCCTCAGCTCTTCATGCCCGTGAGCACAATTCCTTCAACAAAATACCGCTGCCCGAGCAGATAGAAAATAATGCCGGGAGCAAAAGACATACAGGTCGCACACATGATTGCGCTGTAATCCTGCTTAAGGGAGCCTTTGAACTGCGAGAGCCCCAGCGCAATGGTAAATTTCTTCGCGTCGTGGATGTATAGAGACTGCTGGATCAGATCGTTCCACATCTGAGTGAAGAGGAGCAGAGCTACGACGATGGCAGCGGCCTTTATTGCGGGGAATATAATGCTGACAAGAATGCGGAAATAGCCTGCGCCGTCAATGGTGGCGGCCTCGTCCAGCTCGCGGGGGATCGTCTGGATAAACTGGCGTATAAGATAGATATTGAACGCACCGCCGCCGCAGAAATAGGGCAGAATCAGCGGCCAGTATGTTCCGCTCAGCTTGAAAACGCTGGTCCACATGATGTAGATGGGGATAAGCGTAACCATGGTCGGCAGGAACATGGAGCCGATAATAAGCAGAAAAATGAACTTTTTCCCCCTGAAGCAGAGACGGGCCAGAGCATAGCCGCCCATGATGGCCGTAATCGTTCCGGCGAGAACAGAGGGAACGATGAAGGTCATGGTATTTTTCAGATAAAGCCAGAAGGGGAAATTCTCCAGCGTCTTGGGATAGTTTGAAAACAGCCACTCGGGAGGAAAGAAAGGCACCTTTGCCGCAAAGAGCTGGTTGTTTGTCATGAGGGAGGAACGGAAAATCCAATAAATCGGGAAAAGGCAGAGAAAAGAGAAGAAAACCACAAGAACGAAAGAGATAATATCCGTAGCCTTTTCAACTCGTTTTTTGCTTTTTAATGATTCTTTAGCCATTATTCATCGTCCCCCTGTGAAAACATCCAGCTTTTACTGGTAGCGAACAGAATCGCGGTAAAAATGGCGATGAGGATGAAGAGAATCACAGAGACCGCTGCCGCGAGACCGAATTTTCTGTACTCGAATGCGTACTGATAGAGAACGTATGAGATAAAGCGGGAGGAATTGCCGGGGCCGCCCTTGGTAAGAGCGAGAGATGGCGTGATAACCTGCAGGTTGGTGATCAGAGACATCAGCAGATTATAAAAGATTATGGGAGACATGCAGGGAATAGTAATATGCCAGAATCTGTTCCAGCCGTTTGCTCCGTCAACCTCCGCAGCCTCCAGATAGGTGCGGGGAACATTCTGCAGTCCGGCAAGGAAGATCACAATCAGGTTTCCGGACAGCCAGATGGATATCAGGGCGAGAGACGGCACAACATATTTTGTATCGTTGACAAAGCCTATCCTCGGGACTCCGAAAACCGCATTGAGAATATGGTTGAGCAGACCGTAGTTGATGTTATAGAGCCAGTTCCATCCCAGATAAACCGCTACGGCGGGCAGGAGGTAGGGCAGATAGAAAATCGCTCTCCAGAAGCCCCGGGCGGGAATTTTCCTGTTTAAGAGAAGAGCTATGATCAATGAATAGATCATACTGCCGAATACGGCGATAAATGTAAAATAAACCGTGACAACCAACGACTCCTTGAAGTACGGGTCGGTGGTGAACAGATTGATGTAATTCTTTAATCCGATGAACTCCATCGTATTAAAGCCGTTTCCCTTCCATTTGAAAAAGCTCAGGCCGAAAACCTCGGCCAGTGGAAGGTATGTAAGGAAAATAAGACCTATAAAAGAGGGAATGAGACAGATATATGCTGTGCGCTGTTCATCACGCAGCAATTTACTGTTATGCGCTGTCTTTCGTTTTTTCAAGTATATACCCCCTTTGCGGGAAAATCAGGAATGCGGGGTATCGCCTCGCGGCAGATACCCCGCGTGAGAATCAGTTATGCGGTAGAATCAGTATATGACAGACAATCAATCGCCTGCAAGAATGGCTGCGAGCTGGGCTTCACCGGCTGCCAGAGCTTCGGCTGCGGTAGTATTGCCGGCCCAGACATCACTGAGCATGCCGCGGAGAGCGCCGATGAACTCGTTGGTGTGGGGAGTGTAGTACCAGCAGGTGGAAACTGCATCGTTCATAGCGTAGTCAACGACAGAGGTTTTGAAGTTCTCATAACCCATTCTGAAGTTCTCGTTGTCGACCCACTTGTGGGTGAGCTCTTCATTGGTGTAGTACTCTTCCAGGATAGGCATCCAGATACCGGTTGCAATGAGGGAATCCCAGCTGTTCTCTTCCCTGGTGTACCATGCGATGAACTCCATGGCTTCCTTCTGATGCTCACCCTGGGAGAAGACAACCTGAGGACCGCCGGTGCAGATGGTGACCTTCTCCTTCATGACGGGCAGGGGAGCCACGCCATAGTTGAAGGTGGTAGTATTCATGCAGGTACCAACGTTCCAGGTACCGCCGGTAGCCATGGCAACGTTGCCTGCAGCGATGGTGGACTGTATACCGGAGTCTTCGAGACCGTCTCTGAACTGCATGACGTGCTCAACGTTCATGAGGTCAGCGATCTTCTGGATGGATTCAGCAACTTCGGGGGAATTGATCAGGCATTCCTTGCCGTCTTCGGAGAACCAGCGGCCGCCGTTGGACAGAGCCCAAACCTCGAGCTGCCAGGTCCAGTTATCAACGTTGCAGCCATACTGAACGATGTTGTTTGCGTCAAAACCGGCTTCGGTGGCATTCTTGCCGTTGGCGTCAAGGGTGAGGAGCTTTGCGGTTGCAACGAACTCATCCCAGGTGTAAGGAGTCTCGGGATCGGGGTATGCTACTCCTGCTGCATCAAACATATCCTTGTTATAATACAGGAGCAGGATCTCGTTTGCGGCGGAATATGCAACGGGCTTGCCGTCTGCCTTGAAGGTGATGCAGTCAAGAGGCATGGAGCTCTTGCCCTCGTACATGGAGGAAATGTCGGCAAGAAGTCCGTCGGCAGCAAAGTCAAGAACGCCGTTCTCGTTCATGATGCCGCAGTCGGGGAGCTGTCCGCCTGCTGCCATGGAGTTGAGGGTGGTGGTGTATTCCTCGTTGGGAATAGCAAGAACCGTTACATGGATGCCGGGGTTTTCAGCGTTGAACTTGTCAGCAACGTCCTGAACGGATTTTGCTTCCTCGGGAGTTCCCCAGTAGGAATAGGTGATCTCAACGGGTTCTGCTGCTGCGGGAGCCTCGGCTGCCGGTGCCTCAGCGGGTGCGGCTGCGGGAGCTTCTGCGGGTGCAGGCTGCTGACCGCAGGCGGCAAGGCCGGCGACCATCAGAATGCTGAGCAGGAGTGCGAGTAATTTTTTGACTTTCATTTTCTGCGTCCTTTCATAAATAATTTTGTTATTATTACAGCAACTTCCTGCTGCTGTTATAAACTCATCAGACTGTGCAGCCACACCAGCATTTCGCCCGGTTCCCGGTTGCACCAGAGGCCGTAAGGCACCGCCGTAAGGTGAACATCCGAAGCCTGAAAAGAAGGGCTTCCGTAAAGCGCATTCTCAACACCGCTGCTGATCCGCTTTCCGTCAAACTTCAGTGCGGGAAGCTGGCCGGGAAGCTCGCTGGTTGGAGCATCAATGCGTATATCCGCTTCAGACCGGACAAATATGTTCGGGAGCTCGGAGCCGTTGTCCGTCTGCTCCAGGCAGTAGACATACGGGCCGTACTGCAGAGCAACCTTCCCGGCATCGGCCCTCACGTGAGTGTTTGCTGCGATCCACGCCGGCTGTACAGTACCGGTAATACGCAGGTGCTGTTCGCCTGCCCGGGATACGGCAAGCACCGCATAGCCGTTCTCAATCACCGGGCTTATGCTTCTCCCCTCCAGCACGAACTGCGGAGTCCTGAAATATTCGGGAATTCTCACCCGCAATGTGAAGGGCTGAGCCCTGTCGGACAGTATGCTTATATCCACCTTACCGCCGAGCAGATCCGACTCTATGGACAGCTTCACCCCGGCGCTCTGAATGCGGGTGTCTATGACAGAGGATATGAACTGGTTGATATATACCGATTTCTCGTCCTGCGCATATATGTACTGCCCCACAGATGCCAGTGTCCTCGCTATGTTGGGCGGGCAGCAGGCACAGGCGAACCAGGGCTGGCGTACGGGCTTTACATGCTCCATGGAGGTGTTGGACAGACAGTTGTCAGGCCATACCTCCAGAGGATTTACATAGAAATACCGGTCTCCCTCCGCGTCAATTCCCGCCAGCACGGTGTTGCACAGCGCGCGCTCCACCGCGTCATAATAGTGGGCTTCTCCGGTCAGCTCCGCCATGCGCTGTCCGAACATCATCAGCCCCACGGACGCGCAGCTTTCGCAGTACATACGGTCATTGGGAAGGTCATAATCGGCGGTAAAACGCTCCAGATGTCCGGAAGATCCGATACCGCCGGTGATGTACATCCGCTTTTCTGTGATGTTTTTCCAGAGCGTCCGGCAGGCTGCCTTCATGGCACTGTCGTTATACTCTTTTGCGGCATCCGCCATCGCAGAGTACATATACATGGCGCGTACAGCGTGACCTTCGGCGGTTGTCTGCAAAGCGGGAGGCATATGAGACTGGGAATACTTCGGGTCGTAGTTTTTAAATTCCGGGAAGATCAGTTCTCCGTTCCGCCCTTTTATCTCCTCCAGAATATAATTCGGCTCTCCACCGCGGATATCCAGAAAGTACCGGGCTTTTTCAATATAGCGGCGTTCCCCCGTGATGCGGCCCAACTTGACAAGGGCAAGCTCGATCTCCTGGTGTCCCGGATAGCCCCTATGCTGTCCTTCTCCGTCACCGAAAACCGTGCAGATCAAATCCGCAAAGCGGCGGGCAATATTCAGCAGAGCGTCTTTCCCGGTGGCCTTATAGTAGGCGGCTGCCGCCTCGATCAGATGTCCCGCGCCGTACAGCTCGTGCCCCTCTGACAGATTGGTCCACTTCTTATCAGGGCATACAACGGAAAAATATGTATTCAGATATCCGTCGGGCTGCTGCGCCCGGCCGATCAGTTCGATAAACTCATCCGCAACGGCTTCGTACTCCTGTGCTTTTCCGGCTTCGAGACAATACGCAAGCGTTTCCAGCCATTTGTAGGCATCGGTGTCGCAGAATATCGCGCCCTGTCTCACATCATCCAGTTCTCCGGCGGCAATGCGGAAATTTGCCACACAATAGGACTTTTCCGTCCCGGGAACACGGTCGTTGAGAATCTCCCACTGATAAGGGATGAGCTTTTCCGCGACCATGTCCGCGTAGTGTCCGAAAAGCGGATCGGTGATTCTTATTCCATTGAGAGGTGGTATATGAATATGAGACTTCATGCTGATCTCCATGTTAATCGTTTTCTAAAAAAGAAAATATAAGAGGGTTTTTGTCCGATAATGTTAAACGTTTACCATGCTTGACTATAATATACACCAGAGGCAATCGTTTTGTAAAGTGCTTTTTGTGATTTTTCTCAAAAAATATTCTACCCATCAGAATTCTCCTTGCTATTTCAGAAGAAAACGTTTAATATATATGCAATGCATGTCAAAGGAGGAACCTATGGCAACCATTAAAGAAATCTCGGAAAAGGCTAATGTGTCGATCGCTACTGTCAGCAAGGTACTCAACGGCAAGGGCGGCGTAAATGCCAATACACGCAAAATGATCCTTGACGTAGCCCGCGAGCTGAATTATCGGCCAAACCTTAACGCGCGCAATCTGAAGGCCGGGCACAGCCGGACCATCGGGATCATCACAGAAGATCTTACCGTTTTCAATGCGCCGGAGATCGTGGACGGGATCGCTGCGACCTGCGAGGAGGCCGGATATCACTATATTCTCGGGAACCTGCGTTTCTATAAGCGCTACGGAAACGGCCCGAAAAACCTCAAGGAGAGCACTGAGCTTGTGCTGTCGGCAGTGAACGACATGCTCTCAAAGCAGGTAGACGGCATCATCTACATCGGCTGTCACAGCCACGTGGTGGTCTCTCTCTCCCAGCATGCCGATTTCAAATTTGTCTGTGCGTACTGTATTAGCGGAGATCCGTCGATCCCATCGGTTATTTACAACGATGAGAAGGCAGCCTATGATGTGACAGAGCTTCTTCTGCGCTGCGGAGACAGGCGTATCGGCATGATTACCGGCCCTGCGGACAGCTCCCATTCCGCAAACCGTACGAGAGGGCATCAGCGGGCGCTCTTCGACCACGGCATACCTTACGATCCGTCCCTGACCCTAACCGGTGACTGGGAGAGGGACAGCGGCTACACGCTCGGAGAGCAGCTCATAAAAAACGGTGCCACAGCCATCTTTGCTCAGAATGACCTGATGGCCATGGGTGTACTGGACTACTGCAACGCAAACCAGATCAACGTTGGCCGGGATATTCGTCTTATCGGTTTTGACAACCGGGAGATCACCTCAGTCTGCCGACCTCAGCTCTCCACCGTGGTGCCCCCGCTTTTTGAGATCGGTCAGACTGCGGCAAAAGAAATGCTGAAGATCCTGTCCGGTGCAGAACCGGAGCATAGCAGGATCATGCTTGACTGCACAATTATTGAAAGAGAATCCACATCCGGACCGGAGGAATAAAACTATGAAGGCTTCCGTACGCATAGACACAGGGAGTGTGATAGCGCCCGTGGATGACAGACTGTACAGTTCGTTTATCGAGCATATGGGCCGTGCTGTCTACACCGGAATCTATGAGCCTGCGCATCCCAGCGCTGATGAGCAAGGCTTCCGGCAGGACGTTCAGGAGCTGATTAAACCGCTGAAACTGGGCTGTATTCGCTATCCCGGCGGAAACTTTCTGTCCGGTTACCGCTGGCTGGACGGAATCGGGCCGAAGGAGAAGCGTCCGGCAAGACCGGAGCTGGCGTGGTCTGCCATTGAGCCCAACCAGGTTGGTACGGACGAGTTCCTTCAGTGGTGCGAGCGTACGGGCGTGAAGCCCATGCTGGGCGTCAATCTCGGCACCGGCACGCCGCAGGATGCCGCCGATATGCTGGAGTATGTAAACGGCAGTCTTCCCACATATTATGCCGACCTGCGCCGGAAAAACGGGCACAAAGAGCCGTATGATGTAAAGCTCTGGTGCCTCGGAAATGAGATGGACGGCCCGTGGCAGATTTGTGGAAAAACAGCAGAAGAATATGGCCGCATCGCTGCCGAGACCGCAAAGATGATGAAATGGATGGACCCGTCCGTTGAGCTGGTGGCCTGCGGCAGTTCGTACCGGGATATGCCCAGCTTCGGAGAGTGGGAGCGCACGGTGCTGCAGCATTGTTATAAATATGTAGACTATCTCTCCCTCCACCAGTATTATCAGAACAACGACGGCGACAGGGCATCTTTCCTCGCCCGCAGTCTGGAGATGGAGGACTTCATCCATACTGTTGCCGGGATCTGCCGCGAAGCGAAGGCCCAGCAGCAGGGCGATCACGATATAAAGCTGTCCTTTGACGAGTGGAACGTATGGTATCATTTCCAGAAGGATGGGAAAGAGCCTCCAAAATGGACGGTGGCCCGACCAATCGAAGAGGAAAACTACGATATGGACGACGCACTGGTGGTGGGCTGTATGCTCAACACGCTTCTCCGAAACACCGACACCGTGAAAATAGCCTGCCTTGCCCAGCTGGTGAACGTGATTGCGCCGATCATGACCGAGCCCGGCGGCAAAGCGTGGGTGCAAAGCATATACTGGCCCTTCCTGTACGCATCCCGCTATGGTCGGGGCACTGCGCTGATGCCGGAGGTGAAATGTGAAACCTATGACTGTGCAATCATGAATGATGTTCCAATCATTGACTGTTCGGCAGTAACAGACGGATGCACCCTGACCGTGTTCCTCGTAAATCGCAGCGAGGAGGAAGTCGAATGTGCTCTGGAACTGACGGAGCAATCCGACACAGCTCAGATCACCCATGTGTTCTTTGATGACTCCGTGGAGCGGCCAACGGAAAAGGACTGCGGCTCTTATCGTGCTGTAAAGCTGCCTCCACTGTCATGGAACATGGTCAGAATAGGTTGAGTTTGATGTTTTCACTTACCTGATACCTTTATTGTAAGAACACAGGGAAGTTATAATTTTCACTGTTACTGTATTCTTGATGAGTAAATACAAAATAACATCGGGAGAAGCTTTCCTTTTGCCTCTCCCGGTGTGCATTCATATATTGCTGATATAGACGAAAAATCCGAACCCTGTTCCTACCGGAATCAAGTTCGGATTTCTCAAGTATGGTGGAGGTGCGCAGATTTCGTGGTCCAAATCCCTTCACCTCGTCAGAAGACGAAGAACTTTGCGGAGCAAAGACCTCACAAAAGTACACCGGTATTTTCGGTCTGTTTCCCGTGACGAAAACAGAAAAACAGCCTCGAAGCAGTCGTGTTGACCGCTCCGAGGCCCTGATTTACCTATATTTGCTTGATTT
>JAEDIZ010000072.1 GCA_016296635.1 Oscillospiraceae bacterium | reverse complement strand
GCTGGGCAGTCGTGGCAGGCAGCATCATGCACTTCGTTCTGTTATGGACACACAAAGCGCAGGCGACCGGGTGGGATCTTTCCGGTGCAAAGCCCGACGGCGCATATGAGCCTGACGCATGGGTACTGAAGGCGAAGGACGCAACGGACAAGGGAGTATCCATTTCCGACTACCTTACCGCATACACACTTACAAAAGATGTAGAAAGCATCAAGGATAGCTCCGGCAAGACCATTACATACAGCAGGGCACTCCAGCAGATGCAAAAGATCTACGACATGAACTTTCCTGCAAGCCAGTCGAAGGCGCTATTCGAGGCTTTTGGCATCAGTGAGAAGATATGGGATTACGACCGGGCACTCGTTGACAGCAAGCTCCGCGAGATGCGGAAACAGTAACAAGGCAACCCCCGTGGCCGTTCATCAGCCACGGGGGATTTATATATATATAATAGTGATGACAAATCCTTGACTGCGTGTTAACATACGTACATAAATGTTAACAAAAAGGAGGAGTTATCAATGACAAACGAAAACATGAATGCTATACCCACCAACATCAGACCGAAGCCGAAAAAGAAGCCGAACTTTAGAACGGTTGGAGCGAACGTCCGAAAGGAAGATGCGGAGGCTTTCCAGAAGCTCGCGGCGGCGCACAGAACATCTCCCGGCGCACTTCTTCGACAGTATATCCAGAACGCAATCGCGTCAGACGTAAACGCCACCCGGCTCAAGGACTGCACCGAAGTCGGCTTCACATACCTTTCCGAGCGCAACACTGTCCGTGTCATGCGGGAGGCAGCACAGCACAACCCGGATCACCTGAGCCCGGATCAGCTGGTGAACAAGATCCTCGATGGTTACTTCGTCCTCGCTGAGAAATTCCGCGTATAACAGGGCGGACAAGTTTCCCCGTAGTGGTTTTCCACTACGGGGTTTCTTTGTTCACAAAAAATTTACAATTAAAGAAGAAGGGGAATAAAAAGGAAAAGAATTATATAAGAAAAGGAAACCCCGGTTTTTCGGAAAGCGGTGTGCTATAATGTGTATATACACGAGGCAGCTCTGCCGAAACGAAAAAGGAGGACTGCAGATGAAGGGTGCTATTATTGGTGACATTGTTGGTAAGCGATTTGAATGGAACAACATCAAGACGAAGGAATTTGCCCTGTTTGTCCCGGGAGTTTCAGAGATGACGGACGATTCCATCATGACGATGGCGACGGCTGAAGCGCTTATGCGTACCAGACCCGATAGCTTTGCGGAAGATTATCACGATAAGTTTACAACTGAGTACGCTTGGTTCGGTCAGAACTATCCGCACCGTGGTTACGGCGGCAGCTTCAGTGAGTGGATCCATTCCAGAGATCACAAACCCTACTACAGCTGCGGTAACGGGAGTGCGATGCGAGTCAGCCCGGTTGCGTGGGTTTCCAGATCTTTGGAGGAGTGCGAGCTTCTTGCAAAGTATTCTGCCGAGGTAACACATGATCACCCGGACGGAATCGCCGGTGCTCAGGCAACGGCCGGTGCCTGCTACCTTGCTCTGCACGGTGCATCCAAAGAAGATATCAAAGCGTATGTCGAGAATTATTACCCCATTGATTTTACTTTGGATGAGATCCGGCCCGACTATTACTACGGACACTTTCAGGGCCTGAACGCCGGTACGGTACCGTACGCCGTTGAGGCATTCCTTGAAAGCACGGACTTCGAGGACTGCATTCGTAATACGATCTCGATCGGAGGCGACAGCGATACGCTGGCTGCAATCTCCGGTGCCATTGCGGAAGCATACTACGGCGTTCCTGAGGACCTGTGGCGCGAAGCTCGTCTCTATATGGATACGGAATCCCGCAATCGTGTTCGCCGGTTCTATGTCTACGCAAGGGCCATTACGGCAAACGACGATAAAGCACAGGCAGACCACATCGACACTTTTGTCTCATCTCTAAGTGCCTACGGAGCAGCCCGCGTCAGACAGCTGCTCAATGAAAAATTTCCTGTTGAATAATAAATAATTTATCCCCTTACTTTCACCTCGGAAGTAAGGGGATTTTTTATAACATGACCACGGTATCAAATTTTACTGTGCAACTTTGTGCAACCAAAGATAACCAAATGCAACCAAAAGTAGCCCAAAATTGCCTAATTCTTTGGTTGAGTAAAGAGAAGATCTTCCAAAAAATCCCTTCTAGATTACTCTAAAAAGTTCTGGAAACAATGGAAAACGCCGCCGAACACGTAATTCAGCGGCGTTTTTATGTGGTGGACGATGGCGGACTCGAACCGTCGACCTCCTGCGTGTGAAGCAGGCGCTCTAACCAGCTGAGCTAATCCTCCGACAAGATTTATATACAGTATAACAGAAGATAATCAAAAAATCAACTGAAAGTTTTCGAGTTTCTTTGAGTTGATTTTTCAATGTTCCGCTGCCTTGTTTTTTAGAAAGACAAACACCCGAAAAAGACAAAAAATGCCTTGTGTTGTATGAAAAAAGGGTATATAATACTGCATTAGCGGCGTCTTTCGCTGCGACTGCTTTATGAAAAACGGAGGACCCCATATAGTGAATACTCCTTGTGCGAATATAGAACAATATCTGCAGCCCGGCAAGCGGGCGCATCTGGTCGGTATCGGCGGCGTTTCCATGCGCCCGCTCGGTCTTGTGCTCAGAAGCATGGGCATGACGATCACCGGCTCAGACATGAATGCTTCCGTTTCAACGGATGAGCTGATCGAAAAAGGCATTCAGGTCTCTATCGGTCACAAAGCGGAGAACATTGTCGGCGCGGACTGCGTGATACGTACCGCTGCTGCGCACAACGACAATCCCGAGATTGCCGCCGCCAGAGCATCCGGCATTCCGATCTTTGAAAGAGCGCAGGCCTGGGGCTGCATTATGCGCGCCTACAAAAACGCGATCTGCGTATCCGGAACGCATGGCAAGACGACAACGACATCCATGCTGACCCACATCTTTATGGAGGCGGGAAAGGATCCGACGGTCATGATCGGCGGTTTCCTGGCGCTGCTCGGCGCGGGACACCGTGTTGGCAACAGCGACACCATTATCATGGAAAGCTGCGAATATTGCAATTCTTTCCTCAACTTCTTCCCGACAGCGGCGGTCGTATTGGACATCGAGGCGGATCATCTTGACTTTTTCAAGGATCTTGAGGACGTTGAGCATTCGTTCCGGGCGTTTGCGGAGCTGGTGCCTGCGGACGGACTGATTGCTGCAAACGGCGATGATCCCAATACGCTGGATGCGCTGCGCGGCCTTTCCTTTAAGACCTTCGGCTTTGCCGAAACGAATGACGTTTACGGCAGAAACTTCTCTGAGGACTGGTGTGAGTTTGACGTGATCTGCGGCGGTGAAACCTACTGCCATCTGCATCTCGGCACCATCGGCAGACATAACGCCATGAATGCCTTGGCTGCCTGCCTTGTTGCACATGAGTACGGAATCGAAGCGGCGGCGGTCGAAAAGGCATTGGCGGACTTCCGCGGTGCCGGACGCAGACTGGAGAAAAAGGGCGGGTATCACGGTGCAGATGTATATGACGACTATGCCCATCATCCGGGTGAACTGCACGCACTTTTGGAGGCGGTTCGTTCCATGGGCTACAAGCGCGTGATCTGCGCGTTCCAGCCGCATACCTACACCAGAACGAAGGCACTGTTCTCTGATTTTGTGCGGGAACTGCGGACGGTGGATATCGCCGTTCTGACGGATATTTATGCAGCACGGGAGCAGGATAAGTACGGCGTGTCCTCCCGCGATCTGGCGAATGAGATTCCCGGAAGCATTTACTGCCCGAGTCTGCCGGAGACGGCAGCCTGCCTTGCAGAGCTTGCGCAGCCGGGTGACATTCTTCTGACGGTCGGCGCCGGCGATATTTATAAGGCAGGGGAAGACCTGCTTCGGATGAAATAAGGATTCTATATACCCCGGATTGTGTACATTGCACGATTCGGGGTTCATTTTGAGACCAAAGAAATTGCTTGTAAGCAGAAGAACGTGGGGACATCAACTAAAAGGGCGTGCTTGCCAATGATTGGGGTATATGTTATACTGTTTTTGACTATAAAAAAGAGGAAGTATGGCTTTGGATGCTTTTCTTGCATGGCTGAGGCAACTGAAATTTGACGGCGTCTGGCAGACGGCGGTTTTGGTCTGTGCATCGCTGCTGTGCATTACATTTCATGAGACCTGCCACGGACTGTGTGCATACTGGCTGGGTGACAATACGGCAAAGCGCATGGGGAGACTCTCCCTCAATCCCCTAAAGCACGTGGATCTCAGCGGACTTCTCATGATGGCGCTGTTCCGGTTCGGCTGGGCAAAGCCCGTGCCTATCGATATGCGCAATTTTAAGAAACCGAAGGCGGGCATGGCGCTGACGGCGCTGGCGGGCCCGGTTTCCAATGTGCTGCTGGCATTCGTAGCGGCGATACTGTACCTGCTGAGCATGCGTCTGTACGCACGCGGACATCGTTTCGCTTTTTATGTGATCGGACTCTTTTTCGGGTATGTTGAGGTACTAAGCGCCGGACTTGCCGTGTTCAATATCTTTCCTATCCCGCCGCTGGACGGTTCCAAGGTGCTGTTTGCGATTTTGCCGAATGCGGCATTCTATAAGCTGATGCGCTATGAAAAATACGGCATGTTCGTGCTGATGGCGCTGCTGTTTTTAGGCGTACTGGATGCGCCGTTGACCTTCCTGCGAGGCGCACTCATAGATGGGCTCGAGTATGCGGCGATCAGACTGATTGGTTATCGATTCTTTTTCTAGGAGTAGTTTCCGGTATGGAACAACCCAAATATCATCTTGACAGCGTGGTACACACAAAGGCGGAAGCCCTCGAGGATTTCGACGGTCCGCTGGATGTTATCCTGCTGCTGCTCAGTAAAAACAAAATAGAGATTCAGGATATATCCATTTCCTCCATTCTGGAGCAGTATCTGGCGTATCTTGACGAAATGAAGCGCATGGACATGGAGATTGCCAGCGAGTTTATCACCATGGCATCCCATCTGATGTATATCAAAACGAAAATGCTTCTGTCAAAGTCCGAGCAGGAAGAAGCAGAGAGCGAAATGGAAAAATTGATCCATTCTCTGCAGGAGCGGCAGCGGCAGGAGGCCTACACGCAGATCAAAAAAGCGGTTGATGTGCTATCGGGCCGCAATGAGCTGGGACTCGGGCTTTTCACGAAAGGGCAGGAAAGCTACACGCCGGACAACACATACAGATACCGGCATGACAAGCAGGATCTTTTGAATGCATTGGCTGCCATGGCAGACCGGACGCAGAGAAGACTGCCGCCTCCGGTTTCCAACTTTGCAGGCATTGTCGGCGCGGAGCCGTATCCCGTGACGAAAAAAGCGGCTGATATTGTCAGACGACTCATCGCGCACGGTGTTATGAAATTCAAAAGCCTTTTCAGCGGCAGCAAAAGCCGTTCGGAAATTGTGGCAACATTTTTGGCAGTATTGGAGCTTTGTAAACTCAGATCTGTATCGTTATCGGAGAATGACAATGGAGAAACGGATGTTTCTTTCCTGAAATCGCCGGACGCGGAAGTACAGACGGACAGTATCTAGGAGGGATGCCGAGTGGAACAGAATGATCTTCAAAGAGCAATCATGGCAGTTTTGTTTGCAGCCGGTGAGCCCGTGGATGCTGCGCGGCTTTCACAGACGCTGGAGGCGGACGAAGATGAGATTCACCGCGAAACGCAGGCACTCATGGACATGCTGTCCTTCGGACGCAGCGGTATCCGGATTGTGCGGTTGGAAAATGCATATCAGATGTGCTCCTCGGCGGAGATGGCGGAATATGTCACAAAAACGCTGGAGACAAGAAAACCGCCGAAGCTTTCACCGTCCCAGCTGGAAACGCTGACCATTGTGGCGTATTATCAACCGGCTACAAAGGCGATGATCGAACAGATCCGCGGAGTGGACAGCGCCTACTCCGTCAGCGCGCTGCTGACGAAAAAGCTGATCTGCGAAGCTGGCAGACTGAATGTGCCGGGCAGACCCATCGTGTATGAAACAACGCCGGATTTTTTGCGTGTGTTCGGGTTGGAGTCGCTGGCGGATCTGCCGGAGATCGAAAAGGTGGAACTGTCGGTCAGCAAGGATCAGATTGAAAAAACAGACGAGAATCAGACACCGCAGCAGGAGGGAGAGCAGGTATGACCTGGACCTGGTGGATGACACTTCTGGTGATTCTTGCGGTCTTGATTCTGATCGGCTGCATCCCGGTTGGTGTTGAGGCAAAGTACAATTCGGCCGGTGCTTTTATAAGCGCAAAAATCTGGCTGCTGAAGATCCGGCTGATCCCCAAAAAAGAGGGGGAAAAAAAGAAACCGGAGAAGCAGAAGAAAAAAGAAAAATCCGATGATGCACAGCAGGAGAAGAAAAAATCCGGGCTTCTGTCCGGCGGTATCGGCGATCTGTTGGAACTTTTGGATATTCTTTCGGATATGCTGGGGAATCTGCGTCGCAAGCTCCGCATCGATGAGCTGATGCTGCACGTCACCTATAAGGGCAGCAATCCTGCAAAGGCCGCCATCAACTATGGCATGGCGTGGGCAGCAATCGGCGCGATTACACCGTATTTTGAGCGGATGTTTGTGATAAAAAAGCGTGACATTCAGCCGATCCTCGATTATAATGAAACGCAGATGAAGGTGGATGCGCGTCTGACGCTCACAATCACCGTTGCGCGTATTTTGGCGCTTGTTTTCTCCACCGGGATAAAGTTCCTCGGATTTATGTCTGCGAAGAAAAAGAATGAAAAAGGCGGTGCTAGTAATGAATCATCCTCTGTCTGAAATGATCTCGTCCACGATGAGCAAAATCAAAGATATGATCGATGTCAATACCGTGATCGGTCAGCCGATCGTTTCCGGTGATGTGACGATCATCCCCGTAACGAAGGTAACCATCGGTTATGGCAGCGGCGGCAGCGATTTCGCAACAAAGAACTACCCTGCAAACCGTGATAATGCTTTTGGCGGCGGTGCCGGCGCCGGCGTCAATATCACACCGATCGCATTTCTGATCCAACGCGGTGAGAATGTACGGATTCTGCCCGTGGCAGAGCCGGCATCCACTTCCGTGGACCGTATCATCGAAATGATCCCGGATCTTCTGGATCGCGCACAGGCCTTTGTGGATGAAAAGAAGGCAGCAAAGGCAGAAGACACAAAGTAAAATATGAATCGTTTCAAGCCTGCGGGAAATACTATGCGCGGGTGATGAAATTGAGAAAGAAATTTCTGCGAACGGCAGCGGCCCTGACTGCTGCTGTTCTTTTTTTGACCGGAACTGTGCAGGCACGGCCCTGCGTTTCCGCCGAGAGTGCCATTGTGATGGATGCGGGAGGAACGGTTCTGGGCGAAAAGAATGCGGACTGCCGCTGCCTGATTGCCAGCACAACGAAAATCATGACAGGACTGCTCGTCTGTGAGCGGTGCAATCCGGATGCGGTTGTCACGGTTCCGCCGGAGGCGGTGGGTATTGAAGGCTCCAGCCTTTATCTGAAGGCAGGCGAGCAGCTGCGCGTTGAGGAGCTGCTCTATGGGATGATGCTGCATTCCGGAAATGACGCGGCGGTGGCTTTGGCAATCTACACGGCCGGCAGCGTGGAGGCTTTTGTTCATTCCATGAATGAGCGGGCGCAGCAGCTCGGACTGCGGCAGACGCATTTTGCCAATCCGAACGGGCTCGACAGCGAGGAAAACTATTCCACGGCCCGGGATCTTGCGAAACTTTCGGCGGCTGCATTGGAAAACGAACGGTTCCGTAAAGTGGTCAGCACCAAGACGGCAAGCTTTGAAACTAGGTCATTTTCCAACCACAACAAGCTTCTTTGGCAGTATCCCGGCGCCATCGGCGTCAAGACCGGCTACACAAAGGCAGCAGGGCGGATCCTTGTGAGCGCGGCGGAACGAAACGGCCGATGCTTAATCGCCGTCACAATTGCCGCGCCGGATGACTGGAATGACCACAAGAGGCTCTTGGATGAGGGGTTCTCCCACTATGAAGAGCGGACGATTCTGAAAGCCGGAGAGCGGATTGGCAGCGTTCCGGTTTTGGACGGAACGGAAGAAAAGGTTGGCTTGACCGTGCAGGAGGATGTGCGCGGGTGGCTTCTGCCGCAGGAGCAGGCGGAGCTTTTCATAGATGCACCGCAGTTTGTCTATGCGCCGGTGCAGGCAGAAAAGGCCGGAACGGTGCGGATTACGGCAGGAAAGATGCTGCTGGCACAGATTCCGGTCTATTATGCAAAAACGGTGGAGCAGATACCGGAAAAGCCGGGGTTATGGGAACGATTATTTGGAGGGAAATAAATGGAGGAACGGCTGCAGAAAATTCTGGCACGCTACGGCGTGGCATCCCGCCGCGCCGCGGAACAGATGATCGTTGACCGCCGTGTGCGGGTCAACGGAAATACGGCGCAGCTGGGCGATACGGCTGTGGACGGAGAGGATATCATTGAGGTGGACGGCGTCCGGCTGAAAAAAGAGCCGGAGCGTGTGGTGATTATGCTCAACAAGCCACGCGGTTATGTGACAACACTTTCCGATGAAAAAGGAAGAAAGACAGTAGCAGAACTGGTACAGGATGTCGGGGTGCGGGTCTATCCGGTGGGAAGGCTCGACCTCAATTCAGAAGGACTGCTGATTCTGACGAATGACGGTGCGCTTGCCAACCGCCTGATGCACCCGCGCGGCGAGGTAAACAAAACCTACCTCGTCTGGGTGAGCCATTACATAGCGGGCGCAGAAGCGGCCATGCGGGATTCCGTTGAAATAGAGGGCAGAATGACAACGCCTGCCGAGGTGCAGACCGTGAAGGTAACGGGGCAGACTGCGCTTTTCCGGGTGACCATCCACGAAGGACGCAACCGGCAGGTGCGCAGACTCTGCGAGCATGCCGGCCTTACGGTTACCCGACTGTGCCGCATTGCCGAGGGCGGGCTGGAGATGAAGGATCTGAAGGTCGGTTTCTGGCGGCCTCTGACCGAAGAGGAGATCGAAAAGCTGGAAGCTTAAAACTGCAGGTTCATTTGCAAAAAATGCAATTTTGCTTGCAAAAAAGTCCGAAAGCCTGTATGATAAATGCGACATTGAGCCGCAAAACCCGCGCCGCAATGGCACGGGTTTTGTATTTTATATGACCGTCAGTCTGCTTATTCCTGAAAAGAATTTTGGAGGAAGATCATGGCTACAGATATTTTATCAAAGATTCAGAATCAGATGCACGGCTTCTCAAAAGGACAGAAGCTGATTGCAGGATATATTTTGGAGTCATATGACAAAGCGGCCTTTATGACTGCATCGAAGCTGGGTAAGACCGTGCGCGTTTCGGAGTCTACGGTTGTGCGTTTCGCGGTAGAACTGGGATATGACGGCTATCCCGAAATGCAGAAAACTCTGCAGGAACTGGTGCGCAACAAGCTGACCAGCGTCCAGAGAATTGAAGTTGCCAATAACCGCATCGGCAATCAGGATGTGGTATCTACGGTTTTGCAGGCGGATATCGATTCGATCCGCATGACAAACGATGCGCTGGATCGGGCAGAGATGGATGCCTGCGTGCAGATCATCAGAAAAGCCGGCGCAATCTATATTGTCGGCGTGCGCTCTTCTGCGGCACTGGCGGCCTATCTGAATTTCTACCTTCGCAATATTTTTACCGATGTCCGCCTTGTTTCTTCTACCGCAACCAGCGAAATGTTTGAGCAGCTGCTGCGCGTCAGAAAAGACGACGTTGTGATCGGCATCAGTCTGCCGCGTTATTCCAGCCGTACGGTCAAGCTCATGCAGTATGCCCACGAATCCGGGGCGAAGGTCATCGCGATCACGGATAAGCGCGATGCGCCCGCAGGCAAAGTGGCAGACCATGTACTGGTAGCCAAGAGCGATATGGTTTCCATTGTGGACTCTTTGGTTGCGCCCATGAGCGTCATCAATGCGTTGGTTGTGTCCATCGGCCGCAGCGAGCAGCAGCAGGTGGAAAAGACCTTCGAGGATCTGGAAACACTTTGGGATGAATACGATGTCTATGAACGGGTCGAATAAGGTCGTTGTGATCGGCGGCGGCGCAGCCGGTATGATGGCGGCGGGGCGTGCGGCAGAGCTTGGCGCAAAGGTCACACTCATTGAAAAAAATGACCGCCTCGGAAAGAAACTGTTTATAACCGGCAAAGGCCGCTGCAATGTCACGAACAACTGTTCTGCAGAAGATGTGCAGAAAAATGTTCCGACCAATCCGCGATTCCTTTTCAGCAGTCTGTCGGCCTTCTGCCCGGCGGACGCCATGCGCTTTTTTGAGAAGCTTGGATGCGAACTGAAAACGGAGCGGGGAAACCGTGTGTTTCCGGTTTCGGACAAGTCTGCCAGCGTCGTGGATGCGCTGAAAAAGTATCTTCACTTGCATCATGTGCAGACGGTTTCAGGTACGGTTTCGGAAATTTTTACGCAGGATGGCGCGGTGACCGGCGTGCGGACAGAGCAGGGAAGTATTCTCTGCGACAAGGTGATCGTGGCCACCGGCGGCTGCTCGTATCCGCTGACCGGTTCTACCGGTGACGGATACAGACTGACGGA
>JAEDIZ010000218.1 GCA_016296635.1 Oscillospiraceae bacterium | reverse complement strand
TAAATCTTATCATATTTTCGGCGATTCCGCTCAGATTTCTTCTGTGCGGTGTTGCTCTAAGTTATAACCGAAAAATCACGCCGACCAGCGCGCTGAACAGGATAAACACGATTGGGTGCAGTTTCTTCGTTTTCTTCACAAAATTAGAAAACACAAAAACGATCAGCGCAAGAATGATTGCTTTCCATCTGAAGGCATCCGCAAGGGAACCGCTCTGCCGGAATGCATCCAGATTCAGAAGTGCGATTTTCATCACCGTCACACCTGCCGCTGCGATCATCGCTGTAGAGGCAGGACGCAGTCCGTAAAAAGCTGCGTCTACGGATTTGTTTCCTTTGATTTTCTTCAGGATCTTTGCCACAATCAGAATGATGACAACGGAAGGCAGCACCAGTCCGAAGGTTGCCACCAGTGCACCCGGGATTCCACGCACAGTATAGCCGACATAGGTCGCCATATTAACGCCCACGGGTCCCGGTGTCGATTCCGAAACCGCCAGCATATCTGCCAGCTGCATATGCGTGAACCATCCGGTTCTGTCCGAAATCTCATATAAGAACGGGATTGTTGCCATGCCGCCGCCGACTGCAAAGAGACCGGCCTTGAAATATTCCCAGAAAAGCTGCAGATAAATCATTTGCCGCTCTCCTTTCTCTTCGCGCGCAGAACACAGATGATGACCCCGGCTACCGCCGCCAACAATACGAACCAGATCGGAGAAAGATCAAGGAACAGATTGAGGCCGAACACCGCTGCAAAAATGCCTGCTGTCCAGCCATCAATGACGGACTTTTTTGCCAGTTTGATGACGGCATTCACGATCAGCACGCATACGCAGGCGCGAATGCCCGCAAACGCATTCTGAACCCACGCGATATCCGACACCGCAGAAATTGCGGTGGCAAGGATGAGGATGATGACAAAGGATGGAAAAATCATGCCGAGCGTCGCCGCAATGCCGCCGCGCACACCCTTTCTTTTTTCCCCCACAAAGGTTGCCGTATTGACGGCGATAATGCCGGGTGTGCATTGTCCGATGGCATAATAGTCCATCAGCTCCTCGTCTGAAACCCAATGCTTCTTTTCCAGCAGTTCTCTTTGCAGCATCGGAAGCATCGCCGCGCCGCCGCCGAAGGTCATCACGCCGATTTTCGCAAATGTCAGAAACAGATCAATATACTCCTTCAAACTCACTCCTCCTTTTTCGTCTTCATTATACACCGGAACCGAAAACAAACAAGATGTATTCTTTGAAAGTTCTCACGCAAAGATTCCTGCTTGTATTATGCTGTTTTGTTTCGTATAATAGCAGCAGAATCTTTATTTGAGGTGCGTTTTTATGACTGCCGACCAAATCAGGCGTTCTCGTGCCAATTCTTTTTTTCGATGGCTGCTGCAGCCGCTGATCTGCCGAATGTTCCGTTTTCAATTTGACCAGCTGCCGGAAATCGACGGCCCGTATCTGCTGTTGTGCAACCACAATACAGACTTTGATCCGATCTTTCTGACAATCGCCGCAGGCAGCCCAGTGCGCTATGTTGCCAGTGAGCATATCATGCGCTCCGGCTTCGGTGCCTGGTTTCTGAAACGCTACTTTGCTCCCATCATCCACGTCAAGGGCGTGATGGGCTTGAAATCCACCGTAGAAATTCTCCGCGCCCTGCGCGATGGTGACCGCGTGGGTATTTTTGCAGAGGGCAACCGTTCTTTTAACGGCATCACGGGCAGCATCCCCCCCGTGACCGGAAAGCTCGCAAAAAAAACAGGTACCGCCCTTGTCACCTACCGTTTGGAAGGCGGCTATTTCACCCAGCCCCGCTGGGGAAAAACCCTCCGGTGCGGACGCCTTGTCGGGCATCTGGTGCATGTCTATTCTCCGGAGCAGCTGAATGAAATGAAGCCGGACGAGGTACAGAGCGCAATCTGTCAGGATCTGCACGAGGATGCATATGCCGCGCAGGCTGCGCAGCCGGTACGCTTCCGGGGTAAAAAGCTGGCTTCCGGCATGGAGGCCGCCCTTTTCCTCTGCCCCCGCTGCAAAAAAATCGGCACATTGACAACCGATGCCGGACACATCCGCTGCAGCTGCGGTTTCGGCGCTGCCTATACGGAGTTCGGT
>JAEDIZ010000217.1 GCA_016296635.1 Oscillospiraceae bacterium | reverse complement strand
TAACAGCGGCAGCCGCCGTTTTATTGATAGACCTTATTTCCCTTTTGCCGGCTGTTTCTGGCCCTGTTTTTTGGGGTTCCGGCGGCCGGAGAAAAACAAAATAAAGGAGAACGAAAACATGAGCAAAGTATGCGTATTCGACCATCCCCTGATCCAGCACAAGCTGTCCGTCCTGCGGGACAAGGACACCAGCGTCAAAGTCTTTCGTGAGCTGATCTCTGAGATCGCCATGCTGATGTGCTATGAGGCCACCCGTGACCTGCCTCTGGAAGAGGTAGAGGTGGAGACCCCTGTTGCCGTGGCCAAGTGCCGCCGCATCGCCGGCAAGAAGCTGGCAGTGGTTCCCATCCTCCGCGCCGGTCTGGGCATGGTGGACGGTATGGTCAGCATGATGCCCAACGTGAAGGTGGGCCATGTGGGTCTGTTCCGTGACCCGGCGACCCTGGAGCCGGTAAAGTACTACTTCAAGATGCCCCCCGATATTCAGGAGCGGGACATCATCGTGGTGGATCCCATGCTGGCTACCGGCGGCTCCGCCTCTGCCGCCATCACCTTCCTGAAGGAGACCGGCGCCAAGCATATCAAGCTCATGTGCGTCATCGGCGCGCCGGAGGGCGTGGAGCGGATGCAGAAGGATCACCCCGATGTGGACATCTATGTGGCTGCCCTGGACGAAAAGCTGAACGACCACGGCTACATTGTCCCCGGCCTGGGCGACGCCGGCGACCGCATCTTCGGCACCAAGTAATCTCGCTGCAAAACGAAAAGCTGCTTTCAAAGGCTCCCTTGTGTAAAGGGAGCTGTCAGCGAAGCTGACTGAGGGATTGTTTTATGAAGTGTTCCAGATTCTCAGTTACATCTTGCAAATACTGAACTGTTCATTTACAACCCCTCCGTCAAAAATCAGAGATTTTTGCCACCTCCCCTTACACAGGGGAGGCTTTGGCTGATCTTTTGACAGTCTCAAAAAAGGAACCGTCACAGGACGGTTCCTTTTTTCGTTGTCTGTTGTTACTCCTGCTCCGTCAGCTTTTGATACATCTTCATCAGCTCCGCGACGCAGGCGGTTTCGGTGTTGAGCTTGCCCCAGAAGCCATAGGCCTGCATAACGGCTTTGTCGTTGGCCTGGTGCGCTTTGCGCAGCTCCGGCGGCATGGTGACTTCGTCGTAGAGATCGGCAAGGCTGCAATCGGGGTATAGGGCACGGGCGTCCAGAATCGCCTGGGCCGTCTGCTCGATTCTGGCCTTTTGTTCGCCGGTGGGTGTGGGCCAGGGAAAGTTGTTGTAGACAATCTCTTTTGAATAACGATAACGCATTTCAAGTCTGCCGCATACAGCCCTCATCCATGCCATGTGGACATTGGATGTTAGAACACCAAAATGGTAGAGAGTAGCATTGGGGATGATAAGGTTGAGGTTAGTCGAGATTGTCTCTTTGCCCGCGAATCCCAAAGGAATGTATCTTCTGCGCTCAGAAGAGGCGCTGGGGACAATGATGAAAGAATCCGGGTTATAGGTTTCTCTAAAGACTGTGGGAGTATCAGCCAGTTTCCTTGTGCCTGCATCCGTGCTGGAGAGGCGCATTTCTCTAACCTTTTTTACTCGCTCCATCACCAACGGCATTTTTCGTAGTTCCGCTGGACTAATGCCAACAAGCCATAAACACCATCGGTTTTGATTGTTGATAAACTCACGAGCGCCTACCAGCTTTTTTATATAGGGTTTCGCGTTTGGCTCGCGAGCAACAAAGCTCTCTAATTCATCATCTTCGATGATTAGATTACCGCCGTCAGCAGGCTTATTTCCATATACCATGGGTGAAACATCGCAAAGAGGCTTATTTCTGCTAGAAACAATAATATTAGGAGCGTCACACAGATAGGCATTGATGTTGTTCGCCTGTTTAGCGACACCATCTTGATATATGGTTTTGATACTACGGTCAAAAGCTGCAAATCCGATAATTACACAATGGACATGAGCTTTCTGCTTTGCCTCATTGTCCCAAATAAATGTACGATAAGCAAAGTTTATGCAAATATCAATGTATTTCCAAAGCGTTGCAACTGTTTCGCCCTCAGTAATGGAGTTTGTAGAAACAAATCCGCATTCAATTTTTGTTTTCTGA
>JAEDIZ010000071.1 GCA_016296635.1 Oscillospiraceae bacterium | reverse complement strand
GGTTTTGACCCCTATGAGACCGTGAAGAGCATCCAGCCCATCTGCTTCGAGAACGCCTGCTGGGCTTACTGCGTGGGCGCCGCCATCGCCATCAAGAAGGGCGTCAAGACTGCCGCTGAAGCCGCCAAGGCCATCGGCGAGGGCCTGCAGGCCTTCTGCATCGACGGCTCCGTCGCCGAGGACCGCAAGGTCGGCCTGGGCCACGGCAACCTGGGTGCCATGCTGCTGTCCGACGAGTCCAAGTGCTTCGCCTTCCTGGCTGGCCACGAGTCCTTCGCCGCAGCTGAAGGCGCCATCGGTATCGTCAAGAACGCCAACAAGGCCCGCAAGGAGCCCCTGCGCGTCATCCTGAACGGCCTGGGCAAGGACGCTGCCCAGATCATCTCCAGAATCAACGGCTTCACCTATGTGCAGACCCAGTTCGACTATGCCACCGGCAAGGTCAACGTGGTCCGCGAGATCCGCTACTCTGAGACGGAGCGTGCCGACGTCCGCTGCTACGGCGCTGACGACGTCCGCGAAGGTGTTGCCATCATGCACCTGGAAGGCGTTGACGTCTCCATCACCGGCAACTCCACCAACCCCACCCGCTTCCAGCATCCCGTGGCCGGCACCTACAAGAAGGAATGCATCGAGCAGGGCAAGAAGTATTTCTCCGTGGCTTCCGGCGGCGGCACGGGCCGTACCCTGCACCCGGATAACATGGCCGCAGGCCCCGCTTCCTACGGCATGACCGACACCATGGGCCGGATGCACTCCGACGCCCAGTTCGCCGGTTCCTCCTCCGTCCCCGCCCACGTGGAAATGATGGGCTTCCTGGGCGCAGGCAACAACCCCATGGTCGGCATGACCGTCGCCGTGGCCGTTGCCGTGGAGCAGGCTGTTAAGGGTTAAGTTTAATATACTGAAAGGCACCACCATTATTTGGTGGTGCCTTTTGTGTATGTGTTGAGGAAATTTGTTTGCGAATCAGTCTTCACCCGAAAAACTTTTACAGAAGGGCGCCAGCGAGCAATTTCCGCATTGCGGCCGTCTTGCAACACAAACCGCTCTGCCGTGCAGGACGATTCTGTGACAGAAGTCGGAGGATTCTTCAGCCGGCAGGATGGCACGCAGCTGCTGTTCGACCTTTTCCGGCTCTTTTCCCTGGGCAAGCCCGAGCAGGTTGCAGATCCGGATGCAATGCGTATCGCAGACAACAGAACCGGGTTTGCCGTAGATATCGCCAAGAAGCAGGTTAGCTGTCTTTCTGCCGACACCCGGCAGGGAAAGAAGGTCATCCATGTTGTCCGGTACCTTTCCGCTGAACCGATCCAGCAGCATCCGACAGGCAAGCACGATATCCTGCGCCTTGTGCTTGTAGAATCCGCAGGAGTGGACATACTGCTCCACCTCTGAAACATCCGCTTCCGCAAAAGACTCCAGCGTGGGGAAACGGGAAAATAGCGCGGGCGTGACCATGTTGACCCTTGCGTCCGTGCATTGCGCAGAGAGCCGCACAGCAATCATCAGCTCATAGTCTTTTTTATACTGCAGCGCACATTCTGCGTCGGGATATAATTGCTTTAGCGCTTCGATAATACCTGTTACCCGTTCCCTGATCTCCATTTGCAGCCTCCGTATCTCTTTTTCGACAGTATATCATATTTTGCACGTGATAGGGAAGCCCTGCTTGTATTTCGTGCAAAAGTTCGGTATAATATTTCAGCCAGTAAACAGAGGAGGTGTGTCTATGTATCAGCCTTTGGCAGATTATCTTCGTCCGCAGACGCTGGATGATGTGTGCGGTCAGGAGCATATTCTCGGTCAGAACGGCCTTTTGCGCCGGATTGTGGAATCCGGGAGTATTCCGAATATGATTTTCTATGGCCCTTCCGGAACAGGAAAGACCACGGTTGCCAATATTATCGCAAAGCAGACACATAGAAAATTATGTAAACTAAATGCAACAACAGCCTCCTCCAACGACATCAAGCAGATCTACGCAGAGCTGGATACCTTCCTTGCACCGAATGGAGTCCTGCTCTATCTGGATGAGATCCAGTATTTCAACAAAAAGCAGCAGCAGACGCTGCTGGAGTATATCGAGAACGGCAAAATCACGCTCATCGCCTCCACCACGGAAAATCCGTATTTTTATGTCTATAATGCGATTCTCAGCCGTTCTACGGTGTTTGAGTTCAAGTCGGTACCTGCCGGAGCTGCGATGAAGGCGCTGCGACGCGCGATTCAATATCTGGAGCAGAGGGATGCCGTTACGATAACCTGCGAAGACAATGTGCTTGAGCATGTTGCTTCTTCCTGCGGCGGCGATATCCGAAAAGCGATGAATGCAGTTGAACTGCTGGTTTCTGCAGGAAGGCGTGACGGCGATACAGTTACTGTTTCCATGGAGGATGCGGCATTGATTTCACAGCGCTCTGCCATGCGCTACGATAAAGACGGAGATGATCATTTTGACGATCTTTCCGCACTGATGAAGTCCATTCGCGGTTCAGATCCGGATGCTGCCATCCACTATCTTGCTCGTTTCCTGGAAGCGGGAGATCTGCCCAGCGCCTGCAGGCGCATTTTGTGCTCCGCGTGCGAAGATATCGGCCTTGCATATCCGCAGGCAATCGCGATCGTCAAGGCCTGCGTGGATTCAGCTTTACAGTTGGGGCTTCCGGAGGCAAGACTTCCGCTGGCGGATGCGGTCATTCTGCTGGCAACCTCGCCTAAATCCAATTCCGGCTGTATGGCGATTGATGCTGCAATCGCAGATGTGAAACGGGGAAAAACCGGCCCGGTGCCGCGGCAGCTGCAGAATGTGCATGCGGACGGAACCGGCTTTGAACGGGAACAGGGTTATCTGTATCCCCACAGCTTCCCGAATCATTGGGTAAAGCAGCAGTATCTGCCAGATGAGATCGCTGGAGCGCAGTATTATGTTTATGGGGATAATAAGACGGAGCAGGCTGCAAAGCACTACTGGGACGGAATTAAAAAATAGTCAGCATGGATGAATTTCCGGCATATTGCCAGCTGTTGATCCGGCCTTCTGTTTGCGTATAGTGCAGCGGCAGATGATGCATCGGCATGATTCCGAGCTTCCGCAAAACCACGAGCTTGATCTTGCATTTATCCGGCAGGATGGATTTGATAAATACGCTGACTGTTTCACCTTCAGTAAGCGTGTCATCGGGTTCAGCCAGACCGGACAGATTCGGTGCAAGCTCAATAAATACGCCGTAATCCTGCTTGCTTCTGACGATTCCGGGTACTGTCTGCCCCTGCGAGAAGCAGGATACATTTTCCTGCCATGTTCCAAGCAGCTCCTTGTGGCTGAGTGTGATTCTACCATTCATATGATCGATGGACTGGATAATGGAATAGATCGTTTGACCGCAGCGAAAGCGTTCAGAGGGATGGCGTATTCTCGAAACGGATATGGCTGAAAGCGGCAGCAGCGCAGTAATGCCGCAGCCGACATCACAGAATGCGCCGAAGGCTGTGAGATTCGTAATAATTGCCGGAAGAACGTCACCGGGCTTTTTTGACAGAAGCGACTGAAGTGCGATTTTTTGTGCAGCCGTTCTTGAAAGCGTGACCTCACCGTCTGCGCTTATCTCTGTGACGCAGAAGCAGATCGGTCTTCCAACCAGAAGCAGGATCGCAATATCGCGGGTCTGCCCGGTATCAATTCCAATGGCTGCTTCTTCTCTCGGAATTTTGCCGCGGCAGCATCCGAGATCAACATATAAATCATGCGATTCATCACACAGACAGACCACAGCCTCCAGAATCTGCCGGCTATGCATGGCATCTTTCAAGGCTTCGTATGTAAAAGGGGAGGACTGAAACTGATAGCCCTCCGGTAAATACTCATCCATTGGTTTGCCCCCTTTTCTTTCCAATATATGCAGCAGGAGGACGGTTGGGAGCAGAATTACTGAAACTGTAGATCGGAGGATCGAATATGGATGTTCGGGTCGGAGATATTCTGATTATGAAGAAAGAGCATCCCTGCGGCGAGAAGCGATGGCTTGTCATGCGCAGCGGAATGGATTTCAGACTTCGCTGCATGGGCTGCGGACATGAGGTCATGCTGCCGCGGAGCAAGGCAGAAAAAAACATCCGTCAGATTCAGCGAGAGGCGGATAACAGCTGAAATTACAAGGGAAACGAATCGAAAACAGGTCACAATTTCGAAAGGAATTGCGACCTGTTTTTGCGTTTGTATGCGATATACTTTGTCCGTGGCGCGGATGAAACGGGGGATGCGAATGACGGTTTACGCGGATATTGCCTTTTCTCTGAATATGGTGATCGACTATCTTGTGCTGTTGGCAGGAGCGAAGCTTGGCGGAGGGCTGATTCGGAAAAAGCGACTGCTGACGGCAGCGATTTTTGGAGGCATCTATGCTGCTGCAGCGCTTTTTCCAAAGCTGTCATTGCTGAAGGAGCCGGCAATGCGGGGCGTATGTTTTGCACTCATGTTTCTCATTGCATTCGGATTGGACGATCGCCTGCTGCGAAAGGTAATCTGCGTGCTTGCGGTGAGCTTCTGCTTTGCAGGGTTTGTACTGTGTGCAGTTCATCTTTTCGGTACGGGACTTCTGATCATGCCGGGCGGGGTATATTATCCGGTCAGTCTTTCGTCTCTGCTTCTGCTTGCTTCACTCGGATATCTGATTGTCAGCCTTATTTCAAAGGGAATCGCCAAAAGACTTGACAGAAAGATCGTGCAGATGAAGCTCTGCTGTGAGGGCAGGGAGGTTGCGGTCCGCGCATTATGCGACACCGGAAACACATTGGTTGATCCGGTATCGGGCAGAAGTGTGATTGTAGCGGATACGACTGCAGCAGAGAAACTGTTTCCATTCGCACTCGGAAGGGAAGATCTGTCCGACCCTGTTCGCTTTTTGGAGAAACTCCGAAAAGAATGCCCGGACTCAGCGCCGCGGCTGATTTCATATCGGGCTGTCGGGGTGGGAAACGGTCTGCTTCCGGCACTCAGATTGAAGTCGGTATGTAACGGCGTCTGCGAAGACAGACTTGTCGCATTTTCGTCTACACCTGTTTCAGATGGAAGTTTTGACGCATTGATTGGAGGATTGCATTGAAAAAGGAACTTGTAAAGCTGCTGAAGATTCTTGGACTTTGCGAGTCAGGAGAGATTTTTTACATAGGAGGCAGCGACGTGCTGCCTCCTCCGCTGGATGCACTGCAGGAGCAGGAAATGCTTGCCAGATTGGAAAACGGGGATCCGGAAGCAAAGCAGCGCCTGATTGAGCACAATCTTCGACTGGTTGTATATATTGCACGCCGGTTTGAAAACACGGGCATCAATATTGAAGATCTTATTTCTATTGGTACCATTGGACTGATTAAGGCGATCTCGACATTTCGCCTTGAAAAAAACATCAAGCTTGCGACATATTCTTCCCGCTGCATTGAAAACGAAATCCTGATGCACATCAGAAAGGTTTCAAATCAAAAGACGGAAGTATCGCTGGATGAGCCAATCAATACGGACTATGACGGAAATGAACTGCTTCTTTCCGATGTACTCGGGACGGACGGTGATACGGTGATGCGGCCAATGGAGGATGATGTGGATCATCAACTGCTGCATCAGGCGTTGGATGGTTTGCCGGAGCGTGAAAAACAGATTGTCATGATGCGGTTCGGCCTCGGGGGAAGAAAGGAAAAAACGCAGAAAGAGGTAGCAGATTTGATGGGAATCTCACAGTCCTACATTTCAAGACTGGAAAAAAGAATCATGAATCGATTAAGAAGAGAAATATCCAGACAGATTTATGTTTGAAGTACTTGAAAAAAAAAACCGTATGTGATAGAGTAAAAAAACAAATTATCGATAGTTTGTATCGATAAAAACGAAAGCAGATGAAATGAATTATGGCAGAGAAGGACATCTCCAAGGCAACGCTGAAGCGGCTGCCGACCTATCTTTCTTATTTGAAATCGCTGCCGGAGGATGCTTCTCCGAATATTTCGGCAACGGCATTGGCTACAGGTCTTCATATGGGCGAGGTGCAGGTACGAAAGGATCTTGCGCTGGTTTCCAATGGCGGAAGACCGAAAATCGGATATAACCGGGAACTTTTGATTGCGGATTTGGAAAAGTATCTCGGCTACGGCAATACAAATGACGCAGTTTTAATTGGTGCCGGCAAACTGGGAAGGGCGCTTCTCGGTTATTCCGGATTTGCAGAATACGGCTTGAATATCGTTGCTGCTTTTGATGCGAACGATGCCATTATAGGCACATCGAAAAGCGGCAAGCCCATCATGCACCTTTCCAGACTGAAGGAGACCTGTATCCGCAATAAGATCAAAATCGGTATCATTACTGTTCCTGCAGAGCATGCGCAGGAGGTTTGTGATTTGCTGATTGAAAACGGGATCCTTGCCATATGGAATTTTGCACAGAAGCATCTGAATGTTCCGGATGGGATCCTTGTTCAGAATGAAAACATGGCTGCTTCACTTGCAATCCTGAGTAAACATCTGTCGGAACATATGCAGGGTAAGTGAGTGACGCAGAAATAAATCTTGCTTTTTTATGTGTATTATATTATAATACACGCAATGCCGGTGTGATGGAATGGTAGACGTAGCGGACTCAAAATCCGCCGGTAGCAATACCGTGGGGGTTCGAGTCCCCCCACCGGCACCATAACTGGACACCAATTTTGATACAATGAGTATCGAAGCGGGTGTCCAGTTTCTTTTTGTAAAAGCCCCTGTTTACAAGGGTTTTCATATACCTTTTAACGATAACAGGCTCTACAGTGATTTTGAAATGGTCACCGTGGAGCCTTTTTCGTTTTACACCTCTATACCATTTAACGAAAGGTCTGTGGGGTGTGCATTTTGAGCCAAGGGGTGTGCACTTTTTAATTATTCCTACAGTTTCTTTTGCTTCAAATCAAGAACGCCTCATCAGTAACAATGAACTACAATAATTTCAGCAGATACCGTGTGGTCCTGTTGATTTTTCCTTGAAGATAGATTATACTTCATTCAGAACGAACGTGTGTATGAAAGAGGCGATCAGATGGCGAATTACACGCAAGAACAGTGGAATATCAAAAAAACCGAGCTCATGGAAAACTGCTTCAACGGTTTTGCTGAGCTGGGACTGCACGGCACCGGTATTCGAAAAGTGGCCAAGTATTGCGGTTATAACACCTCGATGCTTTATACATATTTTCAGGATCTGGACGATCTGATCATCCAATCCACCGAATACTGTATGAGCAAGGTGGAAGATGACTTTATGGCGAAAGCCCCCACCGATTTGGAGAATTTGTGGCAGTTCATCGACGAGATCCCCTACTGGACGGCGGAAAAACACGGGAAGAAATACCGCCTGATGTATCAGGTGTACACCCACCCGAAATATCGGGAATACGGTCAGAAGTTCTTTAAGGGAGTAGATCAGCGCTATACCGAATACGCAAAGAACCTGGAGAGCAAGCTGGGCATTCCCTATCAAAAGCTGACGCCGCTGATCTTCATTCTGATTCGGGCCTGCGTCCATTACGCACTGTTCGAGGACGAGTTTTATCTGAAATCCCAGATTGAAGTGCTGAAAGAAGCTTTGGAGCTGTTTGTTATGAAATATAATCCGCAAGTGAAATCGGGTATTATTGTGGAATAAAATATATTATATAGCTGGGGGTAAATGCAATGAAAAAAAGGATTTTAAGCATATTTATTACAATTTGTATGGCAGTGGCCATTATGCCCATGATGCCCACAGCATCGGCGTCGGCAGAGGAGTTGGCGACATGGGAAGACTGCACCTGTCTGATCCATTGCACAGACGATAACATGAAAGCAGACTGCCCCATGTGCTCCAAAGAGGGGGCCAAGGCTGTCGACTGCTGCGGCCGTAATCTATGGGGAAGATTCTTCGATACTACAGGTCTGCAGAATGCAATGAATTTAGCAGCCACCTATCCTACATTATATTACCAGGTAGATGATGATGAATTTGAAGGTTATAATGGTGTAGTTAAGTTAAATAAAACTATTACAGTGCCTAAAAACGCTAACGCCCTGATCGATTTGAATGGACGCACCATAAGCGGAAATGGCGTATGCAGTATTTTTGATGTATATGGAAAATTGACCATTATCGATACCAAGGGCGGCGGCAAATTGACGATGGGCACCTCCGGAGCATTGCATATTCAAGATGGCGGCTATATGCTGATGCAGGGAGGAGCAATAGAAGACAATGTGAATGGCGGAGTTTTTGTTGAAACCGGAGGCACATTTGAGATGACCGGCGGCACACTGGTCAAAAACGTTGTTATGCCGTTTACATCGAGTACTCTTGTTGTCACGAATCTGATTGTTTACGGCGGCGGTACTTTTATCATTGACGGTGATGCTGAGAATCTCACCGACAGGCAAGGCAAGCAATATGGCGGACAAACTATGCAGTTTTGGGATATGGATAGTAAAGGAATACAGGGACTCAAATCAACAGTATATGCTGACGGTGGGGTCATGGATGGAGCCATTTTGAATCAGGGAATCATTACCTCAACCCACGCGGGTGAGTGGGCGATTTTCAAAGGAAATATGTGGAACGAGGGGATAATTTCCGCAGGCAAATATACAGGTGGGGTCACAAACACTGAACAAGGCACCATCAGCGACGGCAGTTTTGAGTGCAATGTAACAAACGATGGTTTGGTAAACGGCGGAACCTTCGATGCCGCAGTTGACAATAATGCTCAAGGCACCATCAGCGGCGGCACATTTTCCGAAAACAGCGTTGTCAAAAACAACGGCACCATTTCCGGCGGCACCTTCCTCGGCACTGTGGAGTCGGAAAACGGAACCATAGAAGACAGTGCCAAGGTTTCCGTGCATTTTGTCGATGTAGCCGGTGAAAATATTAAAACCGTGAAAGTTCTCCGCGGTCAGAAGATGACTTTGGCCGACCTCCCGGAAATCGACCCCACGCAGTACGGCTACAATGTAGTGAGATATACTGTTGGGAAAACGGAGTACCGGGACAATGAAACATTCGTAAACGGAGTCCGTTTCATCGAGGACGAAACCTATGTTACCGTAGAACTCGTCTATCCGAAAACATACACCATTACCTGTGTTTTGAACGGCGGCATAGGACGCAAAACTTATAATTATACCGTGAACTTTCCGGACTTTACGCTGGAGAACCCCACCAAGGAAGGCTATACCTTTTTTGGCTGGCGCTTGAACAGTGATTCGACGATTTACAACCCCGCCCTGACAGTTACCATTCCCCAGGGCAGCATAGGCGACAGGACATATACCGCCGTGTATATGAAGGACTGGAGCACGGAAGTCACTAATGGTTACAGCATTGTCTTTGATACCCAGGGCGGCAGCCCGGTAGAATCAAAAACCGGATTGTCAACTACTGACAAGGTGCTGGATGGTGTCACGGAACCGACCAAAGCTGGCTACAAGTTCATGTGGTGGAAATGCGGTGGCAGTCCGGTAGCATTGGCAGGCACCACCGTTGAAAAGCTTGTGGGCAAGGCCGACAAGGGAGTTATCACCCTTACAGCAAGGTGGCAGGAGAAAGGAACAGTTACATTTAATACTGCCGCTCAGGAATACACCTATGACGGAACAGGAAAGGCATTTGAAATCAAAGATACAAATATCGCAAATCCCGATGGATTTAATGTGACTTATCTGCAAAATGGAAATACTGTTGAAAATCCCATCAATGTGGGTTCCTATGATGTCATCATCACCAGAGCAGAGGATGATTACTTTAAGGCGGTCAATGAGACCATAAAGGACGGTTTGGGGATTAAACAACAGGAAGCTACTGCGACCATAGTTGATATTCCCGACCAAACCTATACGGGGAAAGCTATTGAACCTGCAATTACGGTTTCTGACGGCACAAATGAAATTCCGTCAAGTGAGTATACGGTTGACTATACCAAAAACATATACGCAGGCACTGCCACTGTTACTGTTACAGACAAGGTAGGTGGCAACTACACCTTTGCGCAGTTGTCCAAAAACTTTATCATTAATAAGAAGTCCATCACACCTGCCGTTACCATGGCGGACTATGTCTACGGTACTGTCCCCGGCTACCCCGTAGTCAGCGGTAATGAAGGCATCGGTGAGGTGAGCATCTATTACAGCACCCACGATGATATTGCCACCAACACCGACCATCGCCAACTTTGGGATGTTGCTAAGATTGACGGCACAACGCTGGATGCAGGCACCTATTATATGCTGGTGGAAGTGGCGGAAACCCAAAACTACAAGGCAGGCAGCGGTCAGGTTACAAGCTTCAAGGTTACACCTGCAAAACCTGAGGCACCTGCTGCACCCACTCTTGATGGCTCCACTGTGACCATTAACGAGGCGGATCGGAGCAAGGCTTTGGAATATTCTCTGAACGGTGGCGATTGGGTTACCGTTCCCCAATTGGAAAATGGCAGTTTTGCACTGTCCGATTTGGATAATAAAGGTTATACCATTGCTCTCCGTCAGCAAGGAAGTACCGAAGGCAACTATGTGGCTTCTGATGCGGTCAGCTGTTTCTCTGTGGCCTACAATGCCAACGGTGGCACAGGTACAGCTCCCTTTGCATATGCCCCAAGTGGCAGTGCGATTACTGTGGCCACAGGCGATAGCCTGCAACGCAAAGGTTACACCTTTGTCGGCTGGAACACAGA
>JAEDIZ010000009.1 GCA_016296635.1 Oscillospiraceae bacterium | reverse complement strand
CCCGTTGCCACCACGATGTCACCGGGCTTCACATCCAGATGGATGCCGCCGCAGGTGCCTACGCGGATGAAGGTATCGGCGCCCACTTTTACCAGTTCCTCCAAGGCAATGACGGCGGACGGGCCGCCGATGCCGGTGGAGCAGACGGAGACCTTTTCCCCCAGCAGCGTTCCCGTCCAGATGTTAAATTCCCGGTTCATGCCGATATGCACCGGATTATCAAAATGTCTTGCAATGGACTCGCATCTGCCGGGATCGCCGGGCAAAAGCACATAGCGGCCTACATCGCCCTCCACGCACCGGATATGATACTGTTTTTCTGTTTCCTGCATAATCTGCACGCTCCCTTTCTTGCGGTCTTTCGCCGCAGGACTATATCTTATGCACTTTCTGTTCTGATTTTACCATATCCCGTCTGATTGTACAACCCGGCTTCTGCTTCTGCCTTTCCGAAAGAGTGCTTTTCCTTTTGACAAGAAAGCATTGGAAAGAGCTTGAAAGCGTGCTATGATAGGCGAACTGAGGGTTGAGACCTGCGCAAGCGCAGGACAGAAAACGAAAACCCGCTGTGTCGGCGGCGACCTTTATCGGGATCTGTATGCCGTGACGCAGAAATACGGCATGAAATCATGGACGGATCTGCCGCAGTCGGAGCTGATTGCGATGGACGCGCCCTCCACCTCCGTGTCGATTCTCTTCCGGGACGGCACCGTCATCAGCATTTCCTCTTCCGATGAACTGCCGAAAACGGCTGGGACGGCATCCGCGAGATCGTTGAACTGCTGGAAAGCGCAATAAAATAAGTTGAAAAGTTACCGAAAATGCCCGGGCTGATGTCAGCCCGGGCATTCCTCTTTATATTCACGCATCTGCCTGCAAAACGCTCCGCAGGCCGGTGCAGCAGCAAATTATCTTTTAATCGTCATACCCGTTCGGGTTTTTCTTCTGCCAGTTCCATGTGTCACGGCACATGGACTCAAGATCATGCTCTGCCTTCCAGCCCAGCACCTCGCTGCTCTTTGCAGGATCCGCATAGCAGGCGGGCAGATCGCCGGGACGGCGGTCGGTGATGACATAGGGCACCGGGACGCCGCTTGCCTTCTCAAAGGCCTTTACCATGTCCAGCACGCTGTATCCGTGACCGGTGCCGAGGTTGAAAACTCCCTCGCCCGTATGGTTCATCAGATACTGAATCGCAGCAACATGGCCCTTTGCCAGATCGACAACATGGATATAGTCTCGCACACCCGTGCCGTCCGGCGTGGGATAATCGTTGCCGAACACATTCAGATGCTCCCGCTTTCCGATGGCAGTCTGAGAAATATACGGCATCAGATTGTTGGGAATGCCGTTGGGATGCTCACCGATCAGGCCGGAAGCGTGCGCGCCCACGGGATTAAAATACCGCAGCAGCACGACCGACCATGCCGGATCCGCCTTTGCAATATCCCGCAGAATCTGCTCGCCCATGTACTTTGTCCAGCCGTAGGGATTCGTGCAGCTTCCGGTTTTGCTGCTTTCGTGCAGCGGCATCTCGTTATCCCCGGAATAGACCGTGGCAGACGAGGAAAAGATGAGCTTCTTCACGCCGTGCGCCGCCATGACCTTGCAGAGTGTCATCGTGGAGCAGAGATTGTTCTGATAGTATTCCAGCGGCATGGAAACAGACTCTCCCACTGCCTTGCGTCCGGCAAAATGGATCACACAGCCGATCTCATTCTCGGAGAAAACCCGCTCCAAAAGCACCCCGTCGCGTACATCGCCGCTGATCAGTTTCACCGGCTTTCCGGTGATTACCTCCACTCTGCGCAGGCTTTCCGGATTGGAGTTGCAGAAATTATCGATGACGATCGGGGTATAGCCTGCTTCGATCAGTTCTACACAGGTGTGGCTGCCGATATAGCCTGCGCCGCCCGTGACCAAAACATTCATTTGCGTTCCTCCTCCACGATTTCCTTCATGGTCTGCCACTTTTCCTCCATATCCTGCACCAGCTTGATCTGCGTGCGGGCGCGGTCAAGATTCTGATCCGGGTAATGGATGGAGAAATAATGATCGCCGTCCAGATAGTCTGTCAGAAAACGAAGGCCGCATTCGAGTGTCATGGTCTTTGCGCCCATGGGGAGCATCTGCACCTCTGCATCCGTCAGGCCCGGGCAGGCATGCAGGAAGCCCTTTGTATAGATGCGGAACAGCTCCAGACTCATCGTAACCTTGCTCAGGTCTTTTTCGTCCTCTGCCGCCGTGGCTGCGCCGAAGCGGATGGAATCGCCGTAGTCATAGAGGCTGAGGCCGGGCATGACCGTATCCAGATCGATGACGCAGAGCGCCTTTCTTGTTTCGGCATCCAAAAGGACATTGTTGAGCTTCGTATCATTGTGGGCCACGCGGGTAGGAAGCGTGCCGGATACGCGCATATTCTGCAGCGTAGCCATCTCTTCTTCCCTGCGGAGGAAAAACTCAATATCCGGCTGCAGCGCTGCGGCTCTTCCCATGGGGTCTTTTTCCAAAACCTCGTGGAAGATGCGATAACGGTCCGGCGTGTTGTGGAAATTCGGAATCACCTCATGCAGCGTATCTGCCGGGAACTGCGACAGCAGCTGCTGGAATCTGCCGAAGCCCTCCGCGCTTTCGTAAAAGTCCGCAGGACTTTCCGGAAGCTGCAGGCAGAGAGAGTTTTCCACGAAATCGTAGACGCGCCAGCAGCCTTCTTCGTTGCGCAGCCAGCTTTCGCCGGACAGCGTGGGTACCAGCGTCAGAATACTTCTGGGATCGTCCGTGCGCGTGCGAAGAAACTGCGTCACCCGGCTGATATTTTCCATCAGACCATCCACATCCCGGAAGGTGCGGTCGTTGATTTTCTGCAGAATATAGCGTCTGCCGGAAGCGGTTACCGCAAGGTAGGTTACATTGATATGGCCGCAGCCGTAGATCTCACAGCTGACCGGTTCTCCGTCCAGCGCAAAGCAGCGCAGCGTTTTGTTCAGATTCTCTGTCATTTCCAAAGCTCCTCCGGGTAGATGCCCGTATTCTTCATATTCTGAATTGCATCAACAACAGACGCCAGATCTTCGCGGTAGGTCACGCCGTACCAGTTTTCCTCGCAGGGCAGAACCTGCACGCAGGCGCTGCCGTCCTGCAGCTGGGCATTGACGACAGAGGGCAGGAAATATTCGCATTTGAGCGGATTCTTTTCGAGGTTTTCCTGCAAAAAAGCCGGGAAGCCATTCCAGAGTCTGTCCAGAACCGCATTGGTAAAGCCCCAGAGATTCATGGACACGATGGTATCGCCGGGCAGATGGGTGAAGGTTTCGCCGTCTTCGGTGAAAGCGGCGTCGCTGCCGCTCTTATAGATCTTCGTGCGCTCCGTGATACCGGTGAGCAGGCCGTTTTCCACCTCGCAGACGCCTCTTGCGACGGAGCCGTATTCTGTCACCGTGTTTCTCACGCGGTAGCCGACCATGGCATACCGGCCGGTGTCCTCATTGGACACCAGATAGTCGTAAATTGCGGAAAAAGCCGTCGGACCGTAGAAATCATCGGCATTGACCACAGCAAAGGGGCCGTCTACAACGCCCTTGCAGCAGGCGATGGCATGGCCGGTACCCCAGGGCTTTGTGCGTCCCTCCGGTACGCCAAATCCCTCCGGCAGTCTGTTCAGCTCCTGATAGACATAGCTGACCTGGAACCACTTTTCCATGCGGTTTCCGATACATTCGCGGAAGTCTTTTTCAATCTCCCGCTTGATGATGAAGGCGACTTTCCGGAACCCTGCCCGGTACGCATCGTAAAGGGAAAAATCTATGATAATATGTCCTTGTGCGTCCACCGGCTCGATCTGCTTCAGACCGCCGAAACGGCTGCCCATGCCTGCCGCCATGATGACAAGGGTCGGTTCTGTTTTCATTAACAGCACTTCCTTTCTTCTTCTGATCCCATGTTAGGCAAGGCAAAACACGATTGCAAGGCAGAAAGCATAATTCGTATATGATTATATAAATTTCGTAAATTTTCTGACAACATTCTTGATAATATATGGATCTATGATATAAATAATATAAGTCTGAGAGGTGATGATATGCACACAAGCAATCTCTGCTCCCCTGCTTTGGGGCAACTCGGCGAAGTCCTTCCGTCTGTCCCCGCCGGAACTTTCGAGCGGCTGGATTTAAGCTTCACGCAGGGTGAAACGCTGACCCGGTACACCGCCGATCAGCCGGTCATTCTGGATTATCAGGACGGCATGTCCTCGCTGATTCTGTACGCGGGAGACCCTCCGCAGATCTATTACCTTGACCGTATCGTTCTTCTGCAGCCGGGCGTTCTGTTCTCCGTCGCGCCGATCAGCAAGGAAAGTCATGTGCGTTTTCTGATTCCGAAGAACGGCGCGCTGCAGGAAATCGATCTGATTTCCTCGGCATTTGTCAATCAGACCTCGCAGGCGCTGGAATTTGAGCAGCTCTACACCTTCTTTTGTCAGAAATCACCCGGCAATTTTTATTTCCGTGGAGAAAGCCACAATCCGTATGAGCTTGTCTATGTCGATCAGGGTGCGCTGCATAATCTTGTTGACGGCCGGGACATCGTACTGAAGCAGCAGGAATGCTTGATCATCGGCAGAAACAGCTGGCATATCCAGTTTTCCGACGAGCCGGTCAGCTTTCTCACCGTGTCTTTTGATCTGCGCAGTCCGTTTCTGGATACGCTGACGGGTCAGGCCATGCTGCTGCGTCAGGATCTCAAGACGCTGCTGGAAAAGATGGTGCACGAGCTGCAGCGGGATTCCTTTTCCGGTGACTGCATCGAAGCGCTGCTGAAGCTTCTTTTGGTCGAGCTGATCCGCCAGCCGAAGCTGCAAAGCTCCGCTGCCAGAAAGCCGTCCACATTCCACTCTGAAAATGAAATTCTGAATCAGATTCTTCAGCAGATTTCAAAAAACATCTCGTCCAAAATCAGTCTGCAAAAGCTGGCGGAAAGCGTACATATCAGCGTACCCTATATACACACGCTGTTCGTCCGCCATCTCGGAATCCCGCCCGGACAGTACATCATGAAAATCCGTATGGAAGAGAGCAAACTTCTGCTGCAGGAAGGGACGATGACCGTCGGCGAGGTTGCCGCGCGCATGGGATTTTCCAGCATCCAGCACTTTTCAAAGCAGTTCAAAAACATCTGCGGAATCTCTCCGTCCCGGTATCTGAAAAGTCTGCGCTAATATGCAGTACGGGAAACGGATGCGAAGCCGGAAGCTTTTATTGCTTCCGGCTTTTTTCGCGGGCATTACCGGCACCGGAATAAGCGGTGTTTCGAAACATGTTAAGAATATTCGGATATCCGTATATAATATATTCTGTGAAATTATGCGCTGGAGGATCGCGATGGAAGGATATATTTCGGCAAGAGAAGCTTCGTATCGGTGGAAAATTTCCGAACGAAGAGTTCATCAATACTGTCTGGCAGGCAGAATACCCGGTGTCACCCGCTTTGGCCGGTCGTGGGTAATTCCCGAAAACGCCGAAAAGCCGACCGATCCCCGGAAAACCGGCAGAAAATAAACTGGGGAATCGAAGGAGAACGAGTATGACAGACGATCTTTTCAGAAAGAAAAGCTTAGATAAAATCAAATCCCCCGAGCAGCTGAACGATTATGTACGCGTGGCAAATCCCGGTGTGTGGCTGATTCTTTGCGCGATCACTGTTCTTCTGGTCGGCTTCTGCGTCTGGGGCATTTTCGGTCAGATCAAGACAACCGTTCCTGCACAGATTACCGTGGACAGCGGCACGATCACCTGCACTGTGGACAGTGCAATTGACCGGATAAAGCCCGGAATGACTGTTGAGGCAGGCGGAGCCGCGGGCGTTGCCCGATCCGTCAATGCCGGAAGCCGTCAGATTGAAATCGACATTTCCCTTTCCAACGGTGTCTATGCGGGCGAGATCGTAACTGAAAATATTGCGCCGCTTTCGTTTGTTTTTAACTGAGGTTCGTTATGGATAAAAAATAAAAAAATAAAACAGCCTGTCACAAAGGGCCTTGCCAAGGTTCCGGCGGTCATGCAGCTGGAAGCGCTGGAATGCGGTGCGGCATGCCTTTGTATGATACTGGCATATTACAACAAATGGATTCCGCTGGAGCAGGTACGTGTCGACTGCGGCGTTTCCCGTGACGGTTCCAACGCCAAAAATGTGCTGAAAGCCGCAAGATACTACGGTCTTTCCGCAAAGGGATACCGCTACGAGCCGGAATCTCTGAGAAAAAGCGGAACATTTCCCTGCATCATCCATTGGAACTTCAATCATTTCGTGGTGCTTGACGGCTTCCGCGGTGAAAAGGCCTACATAAACGACCCCGCACGGGGAACATACAGCGTGCCGATGAAGGTCTTTGATGAGTCCTTTACGGGTATCTGCCTGATGTTTGAGCCAACGGAAGAGTTCACTCCCTCCGGCAGCAAAAAGAGCATGCTCGGATATGCCGCAAAACGTCTGAATGGTTCCGGTGCGGCGATCGCATTTGCGATGATCATCGGCGTGATCGCCGCTCTGATGGGTGTTCTCAGTCCGGTCTTTTCCAGAGTGTTTATTGACAGACTTCTGACGGGACAGAATCCAGAATGGCTGACGCCGTTTCTTGTTCTTCTCGGAATTTTCAACGTCATCATTCTGACCGTAAACGCGATACAGTCGTTTTACAGTCTGCGTATCAACGGCAAAATCGCGGCCGTAGGCAACACCACTTATATGTGGCGTGTGCTTCGTCTGCCGATCGGCTTCTTTTCCCAGCGCATGGCAGGTGATATTCAGGGCAGACAGTCAACCAATGCCAGCATAGCCAACACGCTCATCGGCACCTTTGCACCGCTGCTTCTGAATTTCGTTATGACGATTTTTTATTTCGTCGTCATGATCCGCTACAACCTTCTGCTGACAGTTGTCGGCATTTCAAAAGCAGCTTCCCTCTTCGTGTGTGCTGAACTTTCTGTGTCGAGTTTCATCTGGACTTGACTCCTCCTTTGATTTCCTTTGCGTGGTTGGCAGACCATCCTCAGTATATCAAAGGAGGATATTTTTTTCTTCGCATAGCTAAAGCTTTTTGGAACCATCGGCACTGCCGGTGGTTTTCTTTTTACAACAAAAAACGCCTGTTTCCGAAAATCGGAAACAGGCGTTTGTGCGTTGATTGTCTAATTTCAGGCAATGCCTACTTAATATACTTGTCGGCTTTCGCAAGTTTTCTGACCAGCCGGAACGCTGCAAGGAACATCACCGCCACAAAGCCGACAAACAGCCATGCATAGTGCGGCGCCTGCGTGGACGCGATAAAATCGTAGCTTCCGTGCAGGAATACCGGCAGCAGCAGGGAAAGGCATCTGCAGGACTTGCTTTTGCTCAGCTCGCCGCGGTTTTCATACCGCTTTGCAAGGCCGTACCACGCGCCCATGAACACGCCGAAGCAGGCGTGGCCCGGCACCGCTGTGACGGCGCGCACCATGGCCGTTCCGAGCCCGTACATCAGCACATAGCTGATGTTTTCCCAAAGCGCAAAGCCCAGCGACACGAAGACAGCATAGACCACGCCGTCAAACTGGCAGTCAAAGGATGCGCAGTTCCATGTCTTTTTCTTCAGCAGCAGGTATTTGAAGCCCTCTTCTGAAAACGCGACCACGATAAAAAACAGCGCCGCATTGTAGGAAAAGCTCCCTTCTTCAAAAAGCGCCGGCAGCAGCCACATGCCGAGCCGCTCCGTCAGCATCGCCAGCGCCGTTGCCAGTATGCCTCTGATCACCAGCGAGAGAAGCAGTCTGCCGGGCTCCTTTTCCAGCCGGTCGGCACGATAGACCTTCACCAGCAGCACGATGGCCGGAATGATTGCCGCGGCAATCAGGATCGGATTGATAAAAAAGAAAAACATGGTTCGTCTCCGTTTCTTCTCCCTGCGGAGAAAGGATGTAAGGCTGGTCTGAATGACCTGCCTTTAGTTTAACCGTTTTCGCTGTCCTGATGCTCCGCTTCGTACTCGATGACCTTGCGGAACTGCGTTTCGTACAGATCGCGGTAGACGCCGTTTCTTTCCAGCAGATCGTCGTGGGTACCCTGCTCGGCGATCACGCCGTCCTTGACCACAAGGATCCGGTCTGCTTTCAGAATAGTGGAGAGTCTGTGGGCGATGACGATGCTGGTTCTGCCCTTCATCATGGTTTCCAACGCATCCTGAATCGCATTTTCGGAAATGGAGTCCAGCGCCGAGGTGGCCTCGTCAAGGATCAGGATATCCGGGTTTTTCAGCATGACACGGGCGATGGAGATTCTCTGCTTCTCGCCGCCGGAGAGTTTTAAGCCGCGATTGCCGACCATGGTGTCATAGCCGTCCGGCTGATTGACGATGAAATCGTGGATGCTGGCGGTTTTGCAGGCGGCTTCCAGCTCCTCCTGCGTGGCGTCCGCTTTCGCGTAGAGCAGATTCTCCCGGATGGTGCCGTTGAACAGATAGGTGTCCTGCGTCACCACGCCGATATGCTCGCGCAGATAGGTCAGATTGTATTTTCTGACATCCACGCCGCCGATGGAAACGCTGCCGCCGTCCACATCGTAAAGTCTGGGGATAAAGTTGACAACGGTGGATTTGCCGGAGCCGGAGGGGCCGACGATGGCGTGCATCTTTCCGCCGGGCACAACGAAGTTGATATCCGTCAGCAGGCTCTTTTCCGGCGTATAGGAGAAACTGACATGGTTATAGCAGATGTCCTTGTTCTGAATCGGCTTGCGGCTGCCGTTTTTCGGAGATACAATGGTGTTTTCCTTGTCGAAATAGGCAAAGATACGGGTAAACAGCGCAAGAGAACGGGTAAAGTCCACAGAAATGTTGAGCAGCGATTCCACGGGTCTGTACAGCCGGTTGGTGAGGGCGACCGTAGCCGTGATGGTACCGACGGAGAGCGTCGGGTCAATGTTCTTGATGATGAACCAGCCGCCCGCAAAGTAGATAAGCAGCGGCCCTAACTGCGTGAACATACCCATGACCACCCGGAACCACTGACCGCTGCGGCTTTCCTTCATGGAAAGCTGGGTCACTTCCTCGTTCATCTTCACGAACCGGTCATATTCCTGCTTCTCGCGGGTAAAGAGCTTGACGAGGATCGAACCGCTGACCGAAAGAGTTTCGTTGATGAGCTGGTTCATCTCATCATTCTTTTCCTGCTTTTCCGTCAGCAGCTTCCAGCGGGTCTCGCCCACGGATCTTGTGGGCAGAATGAGCAGCGGAATGACCACGATGCCGACCAAAGCCAGCTGCCAGCTCATGGTAAAAGAGCCACCATGGTGGTAACAACCGTCGCGATATTGCTGACAACGCTGGCAAGTGTGCCGGAAATGACGGTGCTGACACCGGAAATATCCGTGTTCATGCGGGTGATGATGTCGCCCTGCTTCTCCGTGGTGAAGAAGGAGTGCGGCATGTGCTGCAGATGATCATACATCTGATTCTTCATGTCGAAGATGATGCGGTTGGAAATCCATGTATTGATATAGTTTTCCAGCACGCCGATCACCTGCGAGCCGGTCAGCGTTATGAACGCCAGAATCAGGAGCTTCACCAGCAGCGCCATATCCTTGCCGATCAGCGTTTCATCGACGATGCGGCCCGTGATGATGGACGGTAGCAGTCCCACCGTTGCCGACAGCAAAATCGTCACGAATACCAGAATAAACTGCATCCAGTACGGCTTCAGATAGGAAAGGATCCGCAGCAGCAGTTCCTTCGTCACCTTCGGCATATTCTGCTTTTCTTCTTCTGTTAAAAAACCCCGCGGCCCGAGTCCGCGTCCTCCGCCTGCCATGCGGCCTCCCTTTTCTATATGATTCTCAATTCTATCATAATCTGCCGAAAAATTGTATATTGTTGTAAAAAAATGTATGCATCATCCGATGAGATCCCATATGCAGAAGAAAGCCGCCCCTCCATTCCGGAGAAGCGGCTTTTGATTATTGTGCCGTGATCTCTTTCACCGCGACCTCGTTTCCTTTCTGCAGAACGGTGTTCTCGCTGCCGCAGAAGGGGCAGAGCCTGCCGTACTGCACCGTGGCGTAGGTCTTCTGACAGTCATTGCAGACCGTAACTGCCTCGATGGGCTCGATCTGCAGGCTGGCGCCGTGTGCGGCGCCGTCCTCTTTCTGAACGGCCCATTTCCAGCAGTCCGTCAGCAGCTCCGGAACCACACCGGATACCTCGCCCAGCTCCAGCGTCACAGAAGAGATCTCCGTCAGACTGTTCTGCTCTGCGACCTCGTTGACCGTGCGGAGGATATGAAACACAATGCCCAGCTCGTGCATTACTTTTTCTTCCCCTTGCGCAGGATCTTGATCTCGCGCTTTGCCATGTAAGGCAGGATCGCCTTCATCTTATTCTCGGAAGTGACCATGGTGCTGCATTCCGGACGCTCGCGGGAGATGTGGATCGCGTCAAATTCGCACTTGGTGGTGCAAAGGCCGCAGCCGATGCACTTGTTGGGATCCACAACGGATCTGCCGCAGCTGAGGCATCTGGAAGCTTCCGCCTTGACCTGCTCCTCGGTAAAGGTGCAGCGCTCATCGGAGAAGGAATTCTTCTTGGTTTCGTCCTTGCCCGGGATCTGACGGGCGGGCTTGTCGAAGCAGTCCGTGCCGAGCAGGATCGAGGACTTATCCAGCGCATAGAACTCGCGGCGGTTGCGGGCGATGGTCAGGCTCTGACCTTCGTTGACAAACCGATGCAGGGATACGGCACCCTCGCGGCCTGCCGCGATGGCATCGATGGCAAACTTCGGGCCGGAATAGACATCGCCGCCGGCGAAGATATCCGGTTCTGCAGTCTGATAGGTCACGGCGTCCGCCTTGACGGTGCCGTTGCGGTTCAGCTCGACCTTTGTATCCTTCAGCAGTTCGCCCCAGACGATGGACTGGCCGATGGACAGAAGCACATTTTCGCAGGCAACCGTGACGGTGTCGCTTTCATCGTACTTCGGATTGAACTTTTTATTTTCATCGAAAACGGAAACGCACTTCTTGAATTCCACGCCGGTGACCCTTCCGTTTTCCGTCAGGATCTTTGCCGGGCCCCAGCCGCAATTGACCGAGACGGCTTCCGCTTCTGCCTCCGCCACTTCGTCCGCAGCCGCGGGCATGATATCCCGCGTTTCCAGACAGTACATGGCAACGCTTTCCGCACCGAATCTGACAGCGGTTCTCGCCACGTCCACCGCCACATTGCCGCCGCCGATGACAACGGTTCTGCCGGAGAGCTTTTCGGCGGTTCCTTCGCTGACTGCGCGCATGAACGAAACGCCCGCCTGCACGCCGTCTGCATTCTCGCCTTCCACGCCCACGGCTCTGCCGCCCTGCGCGCCGATGGCAAGATAGAAGCCCTTGTAGCCCTGCTCACGCAGCTGCGCGATGGTCACATCTTTGCCGACCTCTACGCCGCAGCGGAACTCCACGCCCAACTCACGCAGCACGTCGATCTCGGCTTCCACCACGTTCTTTTCCAGACGGAAAGAAGGGATGCCGTGCATCAGCATGCCGCCGGGACGGGAGGTTTTTTCAAAAACGGTGGGCTTGTAGCCCATGCGCGCCAGGAAATATGCGCAGCTCAAGCCCGCCGGGCCTGCGCCGATGATGGCGATCTTCTGCTCCATGGGCTTGCCGCTTGCCGTCAGCACCTTGGGAATGTAGCGGGTCTCGGCATTCAGCTCCAGATTCGCCACAAACTTCTTGATTTCATCAATGGCCAGCGGCGCATCGATGCAGCCTCTGGTGCAGGCATCCTCGCAGCGGCGGTTGCAGATCGCACCGCAGACAGCCGGGAAGGGGTTGTCCTGCTTGATGAGCTTGAGCGCATCGAGATAGCGGCCTTCGCCTGCCATCTTGATGTAGCCCTGCACCGCGATATGTGCCGGGCACGCGGTCTTGCAGGGTGCGGTGCCGGACAGATGGCAGTTATCCATGTTTCTGTCGCGGAAATCCGGCGACCACTTTTCGGGGCCCCACTTCACATCATCGGGCAGCTCCTGTCGCGGATATTCAACGGGGCCGTTTTTGGTGAGCAGCTTCTGGCCGAGCTTGATGGCGCCTGCCGGGCAGACCTCCACGCATTTGCCGCAGGCCACGCACTTGTCGGCGTCGCTTTCGGAAACGTAGGCCGAGCGCGACATATTGGGCGTATTATAAAGCTGCGAGGTGCGCAGGGCGTTGCACACGCCGGGCGCGCAGTTGCAGATGGCGAAGATCTTGTTCTCGCCGTCGATGTTCGTGATTTCATGGACATAACCCATGTCTTCCGCTCTTTGCAGAGTTTCCATGACTTCCTCATAGGTGCAGTAGCGGCCCTTGCCGGTTTCGACACAGTAGTCCGCCATATCGCCTACGCCGATGCACCAGTCCGCTTCCAGATCGCCGGTGCCTTCGCCCCGGATGCGCTGCTGGCGGCGGCAGGAGCAGTTGCCGATGGAATATCTGCCCTGATATTTTTTCAGCCAATGGGAGATATGCTCTACGGAAGCAGACTTCTGCTCCGTCGGGATCGCTTTTTCCACGGGGATGACGTGCATGCCGATGCCCGCACCTCCGGGCGGTACCATGGGCGTCACCTTTTCCAAGGGGAGTCTTGTCATGGCGTCAAAGAAATCCGCCAGAATGGGATGCTCCTCGGGAAGCGTCGGATGCATCATGAAAAATTCCGCGCTGCCGGGAACGAACATAGGGAGAATATACTGCTTGATCCGTTTCGGATTCTCCCAGTTATACTCCAGAATGCCGATGACGCTCATTTCCTGCAGGATGGGCTCCATCTCGGCCTCGGCTCTGCCGGCCTTCTTTGCCACCTCTGCCAGCGTCATGGGCACGCGCTTTTTGAACAGCAGCGCCACATCCAGCATTTCGTCCGTGAGCACTTCGTTCAGCGCCCAGTACTCCGGGGATTCATGGGTGATCTTTTCCAGACCGAGTACCACATCCATGCGGTCTGTGATCCGTTTGCCGAGCACGGCAATTTTTTCGTCTCTTGTCATGTTCCTCCTCCTGTTATTCTTTCTCTATTATAATTACAGCACTTCCTGCCGGTTATTTCTTTTCCTGCCAGGCGCGAACCTGCTCCTTCAGCCAGTCGCACCACGGCTCGATGCCCTCGCCGGTCTTTGCCGAGAAGAAGAAGATCTTCATATTCGGATTTCTCTGCAGGGCGTATTTCTTCACCAGCTCCACATCGAAATCAAAATACGGCAGTACGTCCATCTTATTGATGAGCAGCACATCGCAGACCTGGAAGATCAGCGGGTATTTGAGGGGCTTGTCATGTCCCTCCGGCACAGAAAGGATCATGGCGTTTTTCACAGCGCCCGTGTCAAATTCCGCCGGGCAGACCAGATTGCCTACATTCTCCAAGATCACCAGATCCAGATCCTCAGTGCCGAATTCCGTCATGCCCTGTCTTGTCATATCCGCATCCAGATGGCACATACCGCCCGTATGCAGCTGAATGGAGCGCACGCCGGCTGCCTGAATGGCAGCGGCATCCACATCGGAGTCGATGTCAGCCTCCATAACGCCCATTTTCAGTTCGCTCTTGAGCTGCTCGATGGTACGCTTGAGGGTCGTGGTCTTGCCGGAGCCGGGCGACGACATCAGATTCAGCAGGAAGGTTCCCTGCTGTTTCAGCTGCGCGCGCAGACGGTCGGCATCCGCATCGTTATTGGCGAAAACGCTCTGCTTGACCTCTATGACCTTATATTTATCCAGAATCGAATCCTCCTTTTCCGGTTGCCGGTATTATCACAGTATTTACTTGATTATACCATCATTCTCGTATGGCTTTCAATGCCGTTTTTCTGCATTTTCCGCCGTTTCGGCGCAGAAAAACGGAGCTTCCGACCGGAAGCTCCGTGCGATTCAGCGTGTTTCGTTGTATTTTTTGAGACCCAGTCCGAGAAGCTCAATGGCTCTCGCGCTGTCGCGTTCATTCAGCACATAGGCGATGCGGATCTCATCCTTGCCGCGGCCGCCGGCATAGAACGCGCCGCCGGCTGCAAACATGACGGTCTCGCCCTGATCCTCAAATTCCTCCAGCAGCCATCTCTGAAAGTCCTCCGCATCCTCCACCGGCAGCCTGGCCATCAGATAGAAGGCGCCGTCCGGCTTTGTGCAGAGCACACCGGGGATCTTCTGCAGTTCCTGCACAACCACATCGCGCCGCCTGCGGTATTCTTCACGGACTGCCGTGAAGTATTCCGGCTCCACCTGATAAAGAGCCGCCGAAGCGATCTGATCCAGCGTAGCCACGGAAAGGCGGGCCTGACAGTATTTGAGCGCCTGCTGCATCAGCTCCCCGTTTTTGGAGATCAGACAGCCGATTCTTGCGCCGCAGGAGGAAAACCGCTTGGACACCGAGTCGATCAGAATCAGGTTTTCCTCGCCGAAGCCGAGCTGCATGAACGATGCCAGCGGCTCATCGGTATAAACGAACTCACGGTAGACCTCGTCCGCGATCAGAAACAGATCATGCTCCACGGCGACTTCCAGAAGCATCCGCATCTGCGGCTTTGTCAGCACGACGCCCGTGGGATTGCCGGGATTCGTCACAACGATGGCGCGGGTATTGGGCGTGATGCACGATTCCACCTTTTCACGGTCAGCGTAGAAATAACCCTCCTCGGCAAAGGTCGGGATCGGCCGGATGGCCGCGCCTGCCGTCCGGACAAAGGTATTGTAGTTGGGATAGAAGGGCTCCGGGATCAGAACCTCATCTCCGTCATCGAGAATGCAGCAGGCCGCAATCTGCAGAGCTTCACTGCCGCCGGTGGTGATCAGCAGATTCTTTTCCGCAAGCTCCACGCCGATCCTGCCGTAATAGCCGCGGATGGCATCCATCAGAACCGGAAGGCCGGGAGACGGCGCATATTCCAGAACCGGCGCCGAGAAATTGCGCACGGCGTCAAAAAACTGCTGCGGCGTTTTCACATCGGGCTGTCCGATATTCAGATGATAGATTTTCTTGCCTGCGGCTGACGCTGCAACCGCATAGGGATAGAACTTTCGCATGGGGGAAAGATTGCACTGCAGCACTTTTGAAGAATACTTCATATCAGACACCTCCGTCAATATTTCGTGGTTGGTCCCACCAAAGCGCTGAAAAAATATGTGCCATTGTATCACAGTTTCCCCCGAAAATGCAAGAACAATTCTGAAAAATGAATCATAATTTGACTGTTCTGTTTCAAACCGCATGAATCATTCGGGCCGTTTCCTGCGCCAAAGACCCCAAAAATTCGTCATTGCCGCACGAGAGTGGTGCTTTTCCCAGAAAAATGCAAATGCAGGCAGTTTCCTTCGGCATAACCCACAAATCCGCCGTGAAAAGTCTGCATTTTTCCAACAAATCTGCCCTTGCATTTCATGGTTTGCGCGCATATAATGTTTCCCGTTGCGTTTATACGCGAATTCTGAAAATCGCAGGTCTTTTATATGAATATTTTGCTTTCTCTTTCCATCGCCATTCTGGCAGGTCTTCTGATGACACGGCTGGCAAAGCCGCTGCGTCTGCCCTCCGTTACGGCCTATCTGGTCGCCGGTATTCTGGTCGGTCCCTACTGCCTCGGCAGACTCGGCATCGACGGTCTCGGCTTCACCAGCTACGAAAACGTCGAACAGCTTTCGCTGATCTCGCAGGTCGCCCTCGGCTTCATCGCGTTTTCCATCGGCAACGAGTTCCGGCTGGATGAACTGAAGCACACCGGCCGGCAGGCACTGATCATCGGTGTTTTTCAGGCGGTCTGCGCCGCGGTGCTTGTGGATATTGCGCTGATCGCCATCAGCCTTGCGACCCACGGCAAGCTGACCATCGCCCAGGCCATCACCCTCGGCGCCATCGCCACCGCCACGGCGCCTGCCGCAACGCTGATGGTCGTCCGTCAGTATAAGGCAAAGGGACCGCTGGTCGATCTGCTGCTGCCCATCGTCGCGCTCGATGACGCAGTCGGTCTTGTGGTATTCGCCGTTTCCTTCGGCATCGCAAAGGCCCTCGGCTCCGGTCAGTTCGACATGATCTCCATCCTGCTGGATCCTCTGATCGAGATCGTCTGCTCGCTGGCACTCGGCACGGTGCTGGGCTGGCTGCTGACGCAGCTGGAAAAGCTCTTTAATTCCAACACCAACCGTCTGAACATGACCATCGCCTTCGTGCTGCTGACAGCTTCTCTGTCAATGCTCAAGTTCCAAATCGGCGCCGTCAGCATCGGCTTCTCCTCTTTGCTGGTGTGCATGATGCTGGGTACGGTGTTCTGCAACCTCTGCCCGCTGTCCGAGGATCTGATGGAAAAGGCAGACCGCTGGACTTCCCCGCTGTTCGCGCTGTTCTTCGTCGTTTCCGGCTCGGAGCTGGAGCTGGGCGTGTTCCGTGACGGCACCGTGGTGCTGATCGGTCTTGTCTACATCGTTGTCCGTTCCCTCGGCAAGTATTTCGGTGCTTCCGTTTCTTCCAAAATGACCCATTGCAGCGACAAGATCTGCAGATACCTCGGCATCACGCTTCTGCCGCAGGCAGGCGTTGCCCTCGGTATGTGCATCACCGCCAAGCAGCTGGGCGCCGAAGGCGATCTCATCCGCAACATCACGCTTTTCGCAGTCCTTGTATACGAGCTGATCGGCCCGATGCTCACCAAGCAGGCTCTCACCAAGGCCGGGGATATTCAGCCCATGAGCGACGAGGTCAAAAACCGCCGTCAGATCAAGCTGGATGCCCTGCCCGAAAACCGCCGCCGCTGATTTTCACAGAAAAGATACAAAAGCTGTCATTCGCTTTTGCGAATGACAGCTTCTTCTTTTATTTCTCTGTTTCTGCCCCCGGATCCGGAAACCATGTAAACATCCGCGGATTGTTTTCCACGGTATCGGAATCGATTCCCTTCACCTCGCACCATTTATAAAAGGCCTTGCCCAGAAATGCGTTCAGATTCTGCATGGAGCTGTAAAGTTCAATCTGCTCGTCCGCTACGAAAAGGATCGTCTGAATGCCGCCTCTTGTCATCAGCGAGCGCTGTCCCTTGATCTGACTGTAATGAAATTCCTGCTTTTTTCCCCGGAGCGTCTTATAAAGGAACTTTTCATCGTCATAGAAGATCACGACGGAGAAATACGCAACGAGCAGGATGACGCCGAAAACAAACGCCGTCACGCAGCCGATCGCCAGCAGCCGATCGGAAAAACCCACCCGCATCAGCACAACCGGCGGGATGACGGTCAGCAGAACGCCGAAGGTGGCGCTTCTTTTGGCCGGGCGCACGCAGTTTTTGCTTTTTTCCAGCTTCGATTTGGGGAATACTGCTTTCAGAAGCGTGTCGATCAGAAAGCAGACGAGAAATACAAATGCGCAGACGAGCAGAATCGTACTCAGCTTCATTGGCCTTCATCCTCCCCGCCGGCCGCGATCACATAGTCCACCGGCAGATCGTGCGCATCCGTCTTGAGCTCCGGCAGAAGCTGGAAATCATAGCAGAGCGCCAGCGTCGGATGCTGCCGGTGCGCCGCAAGAAATTTATCATAGAAGCCGCCGCCGTAGCCGCAGCGGCGTCCCTGCGGATCGAAGGCCAACCCCGGCATCAGCACCAGCGCTGTCTCGTCCTCCGCCTCCGGCCCGTCTGCGATCGGCTCCGGAATATGGAACGCGCCCGGCGCAATGGCAGTCAGATCGTCCAGCCAAAGGAACTTCATTTCCTCCCCGAATATCTTCGGCACCGCCACGCGCTTGCCGTCGCGCAGTGCCCGCTCTAAAATCGGCATCGTCCGTACTTCCTGATTATAGGAAAGATAGGCAAAAATGCTCTTTGCCTCCTTGTAGGCCGGATGCGCAAAAAGGCGCTCCGCCAGTATGGCGCTCTGCCGCTCAATCTCTTCTTTCGTCATTGCGCGCTTTTTTTCGCGCATCATGCGCCGCAGCTCCTTCTTTTCCAACCGCTTCGCCTCCTGTTTCATTTCTTTTATTTTACAGGATTTGCGGTTTCGCGTCAATCATCATCACGCCGAAAGACCCGGTAAACCTCACCCGGCTCCAAGGTCTTTCCGTAGACCTTCGCCAGCTCGGAAACCGTACAGAAGCAGTAGCCCTGCGCCCTCAGGGTGTCGATGGCGCGAAGCGCACTCCTGACGGAATTTTCCGAAAGCTCATGCATCAGGATGATCGACCCCGGCGCGGCATCGTCCACCACCGTCTGATAAACATTCGCACTGTTCTTTTCGTCCCAGTCCCGCGGATCCACCGACCATAAGATCACCGCTGTGCCGGTTTCCTTTGCCGCCTCCAAAAGGCTTTCGGAATACAGTCCGCCCGGCGGTCGGAAGAGCACGGGCGAAACCTTACAGCAGTCCCTGACCGCCAGCAGGCAGTCCGCCATATCCTCCTTGATCTCTTCTTTCGTCATCTTGTGCATATAATCATGGCAGCAGGAGTGCAGCCCGATCTCATGCCCTTCATCTGCGATGCGCCGCAGGCAGTCCGGAAACTGCTCGACCCGATAGCCGCAGACGAAAAAAGTCGCCTTGACGTTTCTCTCGGCCAGCCCGTCCAGAAGCATCTGTGTCAGATCGCCGGATGGCCCATCGTCAAAGGTGATCGCAATGTATTTTTCGAGGGAACCGCTCGCAAAGACCTGCGGTATCAGCAAAGCTGTGCAAAGCAGCGCCGTCAGAATTTTCTTCATCCGCATTCTCTCCTTACGGACTCTATTATGTACCGCAGAATGTCAATCATGCGCAGCAACCATTTGACCTTCATCTCAAAATGGAGTATGATAGACTATCATAAAATTGTTTATTCGGAGGCTCTATGCTGGATAAATTGCGTCTGGTCGAAGAACGATATATGGAAATGGCGGAGCGGGCCGCGCAGCCGGAATTCTTTTCCGATCCGAAGGCCGCCACGCAGCTTCTGAAGGAACAAAAGCGCCTCGAGCCCATCATCACTGCCTATCGCAGCTTCCGGGCTACCGAACAGGAGCAGCAGGACCTGCTGGAAATGATGTCCGGCGAGCAGGATGCGGAGATGAAGGAGCTGTGCCAGCAGGAGTTTCAGGAGAATAAAAAGAAGCTGGAAACGCTTACACAGGAGCTGAAGATCCTGTTGCTGCCGAGAGATCCCAACGACGAAAAATCCGTCATCATGGAGATCCGCGGCGGCGTCGGCGGCGAGGAAAGCGCGCTTTTTGCCCACAGTCTTTTCCGGATGTACACCATGTATGCCGAATCGAAGCGCTGGCAGATCACGCTGCTCAACTATAACGAAACGGAGCTGGGCGGCATCAAGGAAGCGGACTTTGAAATCTCCGGTGACGGCGCGTATTCCCGGCTGAAATTCGAGTCCGGCGTCCACCGCGTGCAGCGTGTACCGGAAACGGAATCCGGCGGCAGAGTCCATACCTCCACCGCCACGGTGGCGGTGCTGCCGGAAATGGAGCAGGCCGAGGTGGATATCCGCCCGGAGGATATTGAAATGCAGGTCTACCGCTCCTCCGGCGCAGGCGGCCAGCACATCAACAAAACTTCCTCCGCTGTGCGCCTGATTCATAAACCCTCCGGTATTGTCGTTGCCTGTCAGGAGGAGCGCTCGCAGGTGCAGAACCGCGAAAAATGCATGCAGATGCTGGCGTCCAAGCTCTATGAAATGGAGCAGTCGCGCATCGATTCCGAGCTGACTACGGAGCGCCGCAGTCAGGTCGGCACCGGTATGCGCAACGAGCGCATCCGCACCTATAACTTCCCGCAGGGCCGCGTCACCGATCACCGCATCGGTCTGACGCTTTACAAAATCGATTCCATCATGGACGGCGATCTGGACGAGCTGATCGACGCCCTCGTCACCGCCGACCAGGCGGAAAAGCTGCAAAACAGCGAGGAATAACCGCATTCCTCCGGGGGAAGGTGGCGCAAAGCGCCGGATAAGGGTTTACCCCGCGCCTGTGGCGCGCCGGAACGGAATATCGCGGCGAGGGAGCGGCAGAGCCGCGAGATGAGCCGCCGGTCAGGAAGTCACAGATCTGAAAGCGTTCAGAAAAGTTTCCAAAGAAAACCCATCGCAAGGGTTTTCTTTGGTACGCTTCTTTCCCCCATTTCTTTTCGTATTAAAAGAAATGGGGCCGCCGGAGGCATGACCAACGAAAATTATTCCATGGGTCATCCCGCGCCTTCGGCGCGGCGGCGCGATGAGGACATCGCGCCCTACATCAGAATTTCTTATTCTTCTCCACGCAAAGAAGGTAATATTTTGAAAACCGTTTACTTTACCGAACCCACAAAAGAAAATATTGAGGCTGCTGCCGCCATCATCCGCAGAGGCGGGCTTCTCGGCATCCCCACGGAAACCGTCTACGGACTGGGTGCAAACGCGCTGGACGCGGACGCCGTGCGCAGTATCTATGAGGCCAAGGGCCGTCCGTCGGACAACCCCCTCATCATCCATGTGCCGGATGCCTCATGGCTGGAACGCTATTGCAAAGAAATCCCGGAAAGCGCCTACCGGCTGGCTGACCGGTTCTGGCCGGGCCCTCTTACCATGATCCTGCCGCGGAAGCCCATCGTCCCCGACCGCACCACCGGCGGACTTGACACCGTTGGCGTGCGCTGTCCGAACCATCCCGTCACTCTTGCCATCATCAAGGCGGCAGATGTCCCCATCGCCGCGCCCTCCGGCAACACCTCCGGCCGTCCCAGTCCCACCTGCGTGGCCGATATGCGTGAGGATATGGACGGCAAAATCGACGGCATCTTTGAAGGCGGCCCCAGTCAGGTGGGTGTGGAGTCCACCATCATTGATCTGACCTGCACACCGCCGCGGCTTCTGCGTCCGGGCGGACTGCCTCTGGAAGCGCTCGAAGCGGTTTTGGGTGAGGTTGCCATCGACAAGGCCGTAGTTGCTAAACTGGCGGAAGGAGAAAAGCCCAAAGCTCCCGGCATGAAATACCGCCACTATGCGCCGAAGGCGCCCGTCACCGTTGTGACCGGCAGTCCGGATGAAAGCGCCGCATACATACAGAAAAATCTTCCGGCGGACGCCGGCGTCATCTGCTTCTCGGAATATACCGCCCGCTTCTCCGGCCATATCGTCCACGATCTCGGCCCGGCGGCGGACAAAGGCGAGCAGGCCCGCCGCGTTTTTGACGCGCTGCGGGAATTTGACCGGGAAAACGTTTCCGAAATTTTTGCACAGTGTCCCGACACGGAAGGCCTCGGCCTTGCCGTTTCCAACCGGCTGAAAAAAGCCGCCGGTTTCCATGTCATCGAGGTGTAACACATGATCATCATCGGTATTACCGGCCCCACCGGCTGCGGCAAGACCACGCTCCTTTGCGAAATTGCCCGCCGCGGCGGCTTCTGCATCGACTGCGATGCACTCTATTATTCCATGCTGCGCACGAACGAAGCGCTCCGCGCTGATCTGTGCGGCGCCTTCGGCAATGTTTTCCTGCCGGACGGGTCTCTCAACCGCCGCGCGCTTGGCAGCATCGTGTTTCAGAATGAAGAGAAGCTGCAGCTGCTTGACAGCATCATCTTCCGCCACATCGGCCTCGAGGTGGAGCGCATCATCTGCCATGAGCAGTACGTCGGTACGAAGATCCTTGCCATTGACGCCATCAAGCTGATCGAGTGCGGTCTGTCCCGGTTCTGTGATGCCACCGTCGCCGTACTTTCTCCGGAGGAGCAGCGCGTACAGCGCATCATGGAGCGCGATCAGATTCCGGAGGAATACGCCCGTTCCCGTGTCCGTGCCCAGCAGCCGGAAAGCTTTTTCCGGGAAAACTGCACCTATTCCATCGAAAATACCGGAAGCTTCTCCGAATTTGAAGAAAACGCCAAACTGTTTATCAATAAACTCATAAAGGAGCTGCAGCCATGACAAAAGAAGAAAAGAAAGCCCTTCTCTACAGTCCCGACCACGGCTTTGACCGTTTCCCGCAGGATGAAAAAGAGACGATGCACACCTATTGTGAAAACTATAAAGCTTTCCTTAACTGCTCCAAGACCGAGCGGGAATGTGTGGTCTCCGCCGTCCGCCTGGCAGAGGAAAAGGGCTTTGTTCCCTACCGCTACGGCATGAAGCTTGCAAGCGGCGACAAGGTCTACTGCATCAACCGTGCCAAGGGCATCATGCTGGCGGTCATCGGCGAAAAAGATCTTTCCTTCGGTGCCAATATTGCCGCCGCCCATACGGACGCACCGCGTCTTGATATTAAGCCGAATCCGCTTTATGAAGAGGCGGAACTGGCCTATCTCAAGACCCATCACTATGGCGGCATCCGCAAATACCAGTGGGTCACGGTTCCCTTGGAGCTGCACGGCAAAATCGTCCGCCGGGACGGCAGCGAGGTCTCCGTTTCCATCGGTGCAGACCCTGACGAGCCGCAGCTTGTGATCTCCGACCTGCTGCCGCATCTCGGCCGTGAGCAGGGCAAGAAGCCCTTGAACGAAGCCATTCCCTCAGAATCGCTCAACATCCTCATCGGCTCCTGGCCGGACAAAGAATATGACGGATCCGATCGCGTGAAGCTTGCCGTTTTGGAGCTGCTGCATGAAAAATACGGCATCACGGAGGAAGACTTTATTTCCGCCGAGCTGGAAGCCGTTCCCGCCGTGATGGCCCGGGACATCGGACTTGACCGCTCCATGATCGGCGCCTACGGCCATGACGACCGCGTCTGCGCCTACGCAGAGCTGGCTGCCATTTTGCAGCTGGAAAAGCCGATGCGTACCGCTGTCTGCATTTTCGCCGATAAGGAGGAGATCGGCTCCGAGGGCGTGTCCGGTATGCAGAGTGAGGAATTTGAACACTTTATGGCAGAGCTCTGCAAGGGGCAGAATGTCGATCTGCGCGACTGCTTCGCCGCTTCCTTCTGTATCTCCGCCGATGTCACTGCAGCCTATGACCCCAATTTCTCCGAGGTCTACGAGCGCCGCAACAGCGCCTATCTCAACTACGGCATCGGTCTGTGCAAATATACCGGCTCCGGCGGCAAGGGCGGCGCTTCCGACGCATCCGCCGAGGCTGTCGGCCGCATCCGCAGTCTTTTTAACTGCAACGGCGTTTTCTGGCAGATGGCCGAAATGGGCAAGACCGACGCCGGCGGCGGCGGAACCGTGGCAAAGTATATGGCAAAGCGCAACATCGACACCCTCGATGCGGGCGTTCCGGTGCTTTCCATGCACGCACCTTTCGAGGTCGTTTCCAAGCTCGACTGCTACATGACCTACAAGGGCATGAAGGTCTTCTTTGAGCAGAACTGACCGTCAACATCATCAATCGGGCATCGCTATCCGGCGGTGCCCGATTTTTCTCTTCTGCAAAGCGAATTTGTGTGCATCCCGCCGCCAAGGGATGAAAAAACCGCCTGCGAAACTCTGTTCCGCAGGCGGTTTGCAGCTATCAGAAGGAAATCGGCAGAAGCGCGAACAAAACCGCAAAGATCAATGACGGCAGCAGATTCGCTACCCGGATCTTTTTACCCCAAACTAAATTGATGCCGACGCAGAAAATCAGGATCGAGCCGATCAGCGAGATATTCACGAGGATTGCATCGGTGAGCAGCGGCCGCAGGAACCGTGCGAACACCGTAATGAGTCCTTCCCATATCGCCACGGGAATGGCCGAGAACATGCAGCCCTTGCCGAGTGAGCAGGTCATGACCATGATGATGACGAAGTCCAGAACGCCCTTTGTCGCCAGCACGGAGTAGTCGCCGAACACGCCGTCCTGAATCGCGCCGACGATCGCCATGGCGCCGATGCAGACCGTCAGCGAAGCCGTCACAAAAGCGTTTACAAACTGCGAATCCTTCGCGTTGCCCGTCTTGATCTTCAGCCAGCTGCCGAATTTCTCAAAGCCGTTTTCCAAATCGATGATCTCACCCAGCACGCCGCCAAGCGCCATGCAGGCAACGATGAACAGCGCCCGTCCGCTGGTAAGCGCACCGTTTTCCACCTGCAGCATTTTTTCCGCCGCCCCGGCAATACCGAGAAACAGCACGCACACGCCGCAGGAAAGCAGCAGCGTCTGCTGCGCAGTTTCCTTGATCCTCTTTCCGAACAGCAGTCCGCACAGACCGCCGACAATGATCGCCGCAGCATTGATGATCGTGCCAAGTCCTATCATAGAAATGTGCCTCTTTCCGTTTGATTTGCCCCATCGTATCACAACCGCAGACGCAAGTCCACCGGAATCTGAACAAAATACAATAAAAACCGCAGAGGAAAATCCTCTGCGGTTTTGTTTATACCCTGCCTTTCAGTTTCCGGAGAACCTCTTCAAAATAGCCCGGCAGTTCGCAGCTGACCGTGATAAGCTCGCCCGTGCGCGGATGGAGGAACCGAAGCTCCTTTGCGTGCAGACACTGGGAATCAAGCCCCATCTCCGGCTTCTTGTGGCCGTAGACCACATCGCCGAGGATCGGGTGGTTCTGCCAGGAAAGATGCACACGAATCTGATGCGTGCGCCCGGTTTCCAGTCTGCAGCGCAGATGTGTATAGCCGGGATAGCGGGCGATCACCTCAAAATGCGTCACGGCATTGCGGCTGTTTTTCTCCGTCACCGCCATCTTTTTGCGGTCAAGCGGGCTTCTGCCGATGGGCGCATCGATGGTTCCCGAATCCTCTTTCACATTGCCGCAGACGATGCACTCATAGGTTCTCGCCAGCGAGTGATCCTTGAGCTGCGCAGCAAGCTTGGCGTGGGCGAAGTCGTTTTTCGCCGCGATGATGAGGCCCGAGGTCTCCTTGTCGATGCGGTGGACGATGCCCGGCCGCTTCTCGCCGCCGATACCGGAGAGCGAATCGCCGCAATGGAACATCAGAGCATTGACCAGCGTGCCGTCCGGATGGCCTGCCGCCGGATGCACCACCATGCCCTTGGGCTTGTTGACCACGATCACATCGTCGTCCTCATAGCGCACATCCAGCCCGATTTCCTGCGCCTGCAATGCAGTTTCCTGCACCTGCGGCAGCATGATTTCCAGCACTTCGCCGGCTTTGCTCTTTTCGTTCTTTTTGACCGGTCTGCCGTCTCTTGTGACCATCGACTGCTCGATGAGCCGCTGCACGGTGCTGCGGCTCAACTCCGGGCAAAGCCTTGCAATCGCCGCATCCAGCCGTTCGCCGTCCTTATCCAGCGTCAGCGTCATTTTGCTTCTCCTTATCCTTCTTGGGTGAATCCGCCAAAAACTCCTTGTCCTTGATCAAAATATAAAGCACAAGAATGCCGGCGCCGAAGGTGATAAACAGATCCGCCACATTGAAGGTGGAAAACCACGGGATGCAGATCATATCGATGACCTGCCCGGTGGCTGCCCGGTCAATGAGGTTGCCGATGGCGCCGCCGGTGATGCCGGCAATGCACCACAGTTCCGGCTTCTTTTTGAACTGCTTCGACGCGACCGCCCAGACCACAATACCGAGGAACGCCGCCGTCAGCACAATGAAGAACCATCTTCCGCCGCGGAAAAGGGAAAGCGCCATACCGTCATTGGTGATATAGTGCAGCTGCAGCCAGCCCGGCACCAGCACCACGGTCTTTCCCATCAGATACACACTTGCAAAATACTTTGTTAACTGATCTGCCGCGACCGCCGCCGCAGCGAACAGAACCAATCCGAAATAAAACAATAGCTGCATCCTCCAATCTCAGGATGCAGCTATTTTATCACAGATATTCCCTATTTGCAAACATTGCGCTTACGGTCTGTAGTGCTGCCATTCGTGCCAGCTCATTTTTCCGAGATCGCCCCAGGTAAGGCCGTACTGCACCGTTTCCGCCCATGTGCAGTAGCGGAAAAAATAGTTGATCTCCAGTTGGCAGGGCAGAATATCCTCAATGATGATCCGCATCTGTGCAAAGCCTTCCGGCACACCCATCACCTGCGGAAAGGACACCTTTACGCGGTTTGTGCCGATCTCCTCCAGCAAACACTCCGCGCCGCAGGCGAGAAGACAATTCTGAAGTGCCTGCAGCGTGAAGCTGTTTCCGCCGATCCGCAGAAATCCGGCGATCGCCGCCCGCTTCGCCTGCACGGACAGCCCCTCCGGAAAATGGCGGAAGAGCGCCGCCATTTTTGCAAGTCCTTCCTCCTCGGCCGTTTCCACGATGCTCTCGCGCTGCAGGCGAATCTGCGTCTGTTCCTGCTCATCCAAGGCAGCGCCCAACGCCTGCAGTTCTCCGAGGGAAAAGCTGCCCTCTGCAAAGGAATAGACCCCCAGCGGCAAAAGCAGCCTTACCAGCTCGTCCGCATATCTCATACGCCGCCCTCCGTGATGGTGATGCTGCCCAGCCGCGGCAGCACCATGGTCTGCGCCGCAACATCAGACTCCGGCTGCCGGATCTCGTAGTTTTTGATCTTGCCCGTAGCATAGATTGCGCTGCCGAGTGCCGCCCGGTAGACGGGTTTGCCCAGCAGCCGGCCGTTAAAATACTGCCGCAGCGCATTTTCTGCAGCAAGCCTTGCCGCTTCAAAGCTGACGCCGTCCGCAGGCCAGATCGTGATGGCAGGATCTATGGTCGCGACCTGCGGCGCCATGACTGTCACATCCACTGCGATCTCGCGTACGCTGTCCAAATCCGTCTGAATTTCCTGCAGAAGTCGATCATCCGGCTCTCCGCTTGCCGTTGCTACCACGACGCCCACCGTACCGATGCCCTGATAGCGCGGAATCACCGCCACCGCATCCGCACCGGCATGGCTCAGGGCGCGCTGCTCATAGAACACGGCGTTGGCACCGTTGGGCAGGCGGACGAAACTGTCGAGGATCCGCAGACGCAGGCTTTCGTCATCCTCCGTGTCGCTGCCGCCGGAAAAAGCCGCAGGATTCGTCACCCGGCGCACACCCTCCGGCGCTTTGGTCATCTGCGTAACGGTTCCGGCTGCCGCGTTTCCGGCTGCGCCGGGCTGCTCTGCCGCAGCCTCCGCGTCCGCATACAGACTGCCCGCCGGAATGACAGCGTCCTGCGTTGTCACAAACCGGACAAGCCCCGTTGTGCAGCATACCGTTCCTGCCGGAATCGTCAGATCCTCATCCAGCGCTGTATCGATTGCAAAGCGCAGACTGCCAGTTGCCGTGCTGCCGCTTTTGCGGGTAATGGCGCGCAGCTGCGCATGGTAGTCCAGATACTGCCCGGTCGCCTTCTGCGGAAAGCTCTGATTCAGCGCCCAGTCGCTGTACGCATAAAGCGACTGGATTTCGGCTGCCGCCGCATAAAGCCGCACCGCCAGATCTGCTGTATCCTCCATCCGAAATCCGGTCTTTTCCTGAAAGACCGCCAGCATTTTCCCGTAAAGTTCCGAAATCTCCTTCAAATTGCCACCTCCACCGGCACCTGCCCGCCGTCATATGAAAGATAAACCTCGAGCCTTGCATGGTCATCCGACGCCGCCGTCAGCTTCACATCAACCACTTCCAGCTCCATTCCCTCCAGCGCCTGCGCGCAGTACTGCCTGGCTAACGCCTGCCGCATGGCGGGCTTTTCTCTGCCGAGTTCATGCAGTCTGCTGCCCAGCTCCGGCAGAAACGGGTAGCTTCCCCGTCTGCATTGGAGCTTAAAGAGCGCTCTTTGTAAAAGTGCCTGCAGATCCTGCAGCCTCGTAAAGCCGCCGAAGCCATCCGGCACATAATCGCCGTTTCGCAGCATATTTTCCATCAGGGCCCCTCCAGTTTTGTTCCGTGAACGAAGAGATCGCCGTCGATATAAACATCTCCGCCAATCTCCACCTTTCCGCTGTTGCGCAGCGTCACGCTGCTTCCGTTTGAAAACACGCGCACCTCGCCTGCGGCAAGACCCTTTGCATCCTCCTGCAGTCTGCCGGACAGATACAGTTCGTTCCCTTTTACGATCAGCACGCAGTCCTTTGCCGACGGCTGCCAGCAGTAGCCGCCGGGGCTGATGATCTTCGCGCTTCTTTTTTCCGCATCCGTAAGGACCGCGGCGTCATCTCCGCCGATGGTTACCGTCCCCAGCGTTGCCGCGTCCTCCTCCGGAGCTTCATGCATGATTCTTTTTGATAACCACATCGTTTAATCCCTCATTGTCAGTGTGCAGCTTTCGCCGGTATCGTCGCAGGCGGATTCGACCTCTGCTACGGTAAAAACGCCGAACAGTCCCAGCTTCGGCAGCACAAGCTGCACCTCATCCAAAGGCTCGGCAAGGAAACTGCCCGACAGCTGCACGCAGACGGTTCTGAACTGCCTTGCCGCATCCTCCACGCGCTGCTGCGCTGTGCGCCATGTGGCGCGGATCTTGTTGCCGCTGCGCCCGGTGACATTTTTGGTAAAGCCGCCGAGGTTTCGCACCTGCGCATTTTCCGCCGTTGTCTGCTGCCCGGTGCGGGTGTTGATGATCGTCTGCTGCGTGCAGACGCCGTAGCGGTTCTGCTCATAGGAGATTTTCATCGCTCCGCCCTTCAGCTCCAGCTTTCTTCCCGGCTTTTCCCGCTCAAGGATCAAGCCTCCGTCAGCATCAAAGCGTGGGCGGATGTTTGCACTGTGGCGGCAGAAGCCAGCCAGCACCTGCCAGCAGGTGTATCCGGTCTCCACGACAAAGCTTCCCACCGGCGGCATACTTTCCGCCCGGATTTTCGTGATACCGCAGCTTCTGACATAGTCGCGCAGAATATCCTCCAGCTGCGCGCTGCCGAATTCCGCCGCCCGTACCTGCGTGTCCAAGAGCTTTGCGCCCATGCCGCGCCCGGTCAGCTCCGTCAGCAGGCCGTTCTTGTCCAGCCGGATCTCAAAATCGTCCACAACGCCGCAGAAAACGGTCTTTCCGTTCTGCACCGCCGAAAATGTGACTGCCTCCTGCAGCGTCTTCATCAGCGCCGCATCGTGTGCAAACTGGACGGCAAACGCATCGCAGGGATCTCCGTCCGTGCGCAGGATTCTCCATTGCACCAAAGGCGGCAGTTCAACGGTCTGCCCCGTGCTGGTTTTCACGCTTCCCGTCATCGGATTCTCACCTTCTGTCCCGGCTGCACATCATTCGGATTGCGGATCTGCGGATTCAGCCTCAGAAATTCCGTCATGGTCAGCAGGTACTTTCTGACCACCGACCACGCCGTTTCCTCCGCGCCCATGGGATGATACAGTCCCCGTTCCTGCAGTCCGGTCATCTCTGTCAGCTGCCGACCGGCCTCCGTCAGACCGGCAGGCTGTTCCTCGCAGAATTCAAAGCTGTACGCCACATAATCCTCCCGCGGCTCCTGCGTCAGCTTCAGGCTCGTAAACAGAGCCTTGCTGCACCGCCATGCAGGATGAATCAGTACACCGGCGCCGTCCTGCTCAAAAACCTCCATCAGCCGTTTGAACTGATCGTAGGCGCCGGTGCCGAAGAATTCGCCCTCACCGCGCAAAGTCGTATAGCCCCTGCCCAGATCCTGCACCACAAAGCCCTGCATGGGCATCGTCTGCGCGGCTGTTTTCCGCTTGCACGCGAGGGTATAGGTACGCGGATTGTTGGGCCAGACAAAGTCCTTATACCGCATTGCCAAAAGCATTCTGTTTCTTCCTTTCTTTAGCCGTACCGTCTGGCATCGCGCTCAAAAAATCTTGAAATCTCCTGCATGGAGCGTTCCGTCGGTCTTGCTGCAATGCCGCCGGACAGAAGCATCTGCATCCGGCTTTCCGTCTGCACCTGCCCCTGCAGAAGCTGCGTGCGGGAAAGCACATCGGCGGACTGCGCCGCAAGACTCTGCATCATTGCCGCAGTTTCCGTCTGTGTCTGCATCTGCACACCTTCATTTGCCGCCTGCATGGAATCCAGTTCTTCTAAAAGAGCCGCCGCATTCTGCGCCTCCTCCTGTCCGGATCGTTTTTCCTTTCCGGGCTTCTCCGCGTTCTGCTGCAGATCAGGCTTCAGCGTATTCTCCCCGAAGATCTCTTCCTCCTGCCGCAGCTTTTTCAGCTGCATGCCGTATTGCGGCAGCTCCATTCCCTGCTGCCCGATCAGCTCATCCGCCTGCTGCTTCTGCAGCTGCAGCAGCTTTTCAACATATGTCTGCATGCTTCAGCTCCTCAAACCGATTTTCGTCAAACCCGGCATTTTCCTCAAAGTGATCCGCACCGCAGACCGGGCAGCGCTGTTTTTCCGCTTCCGCCCGGCAGGCCGGACAGAGTCTGTCCAGCTTCTCCTGCTCGTCCAGCGTCATCTGCACCACACAGTACAGAAAATCGCCGTCCGTCATCTCCTTCGCCCGCTGCTCCGAAGGCAGCACGCCGAACCGGCTCAGCACCTTCCACTTGAGCCGTTCGTAGGGCTCGTCCGCCAGCAGCTCACGAAGTCTGCTGCCGCTTTCGGCGCAGCAGGGCGGATTCTCTTCTGCGCAAAGCGCAAGATACTTTTCCGCCCAAAAGCCGATTCTCTCCGCCGGCAGCCGGTTCAGAACATCCGTCCCGTCCCGGAAGATCCGCACGCCGTTCTTTCTTGCCGCTCTTGCAAGCAGGCAGGCATTGAAACAAAGGCCCGCGGTTTCCGGCGCATTTTCCGCCAGCTCCATGGCTTCGCGCTGCGCCTGCAGAAGCTCCTGCGCCGAGATGAGCCAAAGCTCTGCACCCTCAAGGGCGGCCGTTCTCCGGCCGCCCAGAAATCGAAGCAGTTCTTCGTTCATCCGCGTGCTGTTTCGGTGCGCTTTGCCGCCTCAATGGTGATTTTCTCCATCACATTGCCGCCGACCTCTGCACTCTCCTGCAGCTGGCTCCACTGGCAGCCGGAATAGATGATGTTTCTGTCCGGCTTGCAGACCACAAGAGAAAAGTTGTCCAAATCCATAAAGCTGATGCCGTCGCGGATCGCTTCGTCCGTGGCATAGATTCGAGTCAGCTCCAGCTTGTACTGGCCCTGACCGCGGATGGTCGCTACCGGCTCCTCCTGCCCGAAGGCATAGATTGCCTTGCTGTTGCGGGTGGTGGTCACCTTGTAGCTCTGCACCACCGCCACGCGCACGCCGCCCACTTCCAGATAAATATCCGCCGTTGTGGGGATTTTTTTCGTTGCCATCTTGTTTCCCTCTCTTCCGCTGATTGTTCTTCCGCACGCATCAGACGCTGATGTGCGCCGTCAGGAAAATACGGTTGAGGCCGTGTACCACGGCAAACTCAAATTCCACCACGCAGGTGGTGGGATCGTCCTCCGAAGCCGCCACCGTCAGATGATCGTAGCCTTCGATGATCTGTCTTGTGATCCGCTTCTCCAGTTCCACAACCACCTGAGAGCGGATGGCATTGCGCGTCACCGCATTGTTCTTGGCTCTTGCGAATTTTGCCCGCAGCGCTGTGCGGATGGAAGGAATCACATCGTCAATGATGAGTACCGTAGAAAGCTCCCGGAATGTCTTGTCCGCTGTGCCGGAGGTAGTCGTGCGGGTCGTAATGCCGCGCATGATGCTGACCTTGCCGCCAAAGCATTCCAGAACCGTCACACCGCCGGTCACCAGTGCATCCACCTGCGTATCATCGTAAACCTGCGTCACGCCGGAAAGTCCGTTCAGCACCTGCCCGTTCAAAGGCGCCGCCGGATCGGACTGATCCGTCAGACAGCCTGCCAGCGCGGCAGCCGCCATCGCACCGCCGGCCGCGGTGCTTTCGCCGGTCAGATAAACATCCGGCCCGATCAGCACCATGCGTTCGGAGTTCAGCGCCGCCGCTCTTGCGGTCAATGCTGCCGCCTCAGCATTTTCCATGCCGCAAAGGCCGATGCACTCGCCCTTCTGCGCGGAAGCACTCTCCACCGCATTGCGCAGCGCCTTCTGCACATCCTCTCTGCCGCTGCCGATAGCGCAGAAGCTTGCCTGCTTCTCTGCAAAGATGCGTTCAAATGCCTGCGTATAGGCAGCCTCCGTATCCGCGGCCACCGGGTAGACAAGGACCTTGCCGGCGCCGTTCTGATACGCCAGCTTCAGCATTTTGCCCAGCTCGCTGTTTTCGCCGAAGGTCTGTCTGCCGTCTGAGAAGGAGGTCACGGTATAAAGCCCGCTCTCCGCCTGCGACATACCGACCAGCGCGATCACGCGGTCTGTCGAGCCTGCCAGCGTCACAGACGAGGCGTCATAATCGGAATAGACGCCCGGTCTCTCATGATAAATCAAGCTCATTTCACTTCACCTTTCAAAATAAAGTCTGTAAACTCCGTGCCGTCCTCCTCAGCCAGCGCATAGAGATACGCACTGACCTGCGCCGTCACAGTCATGGTAAAAACATCCGTCTGCGCATCGTATGTGCAGGGGCCGACCGAAAAGCCGCTCAGACTGACGGTGTCCATTGGCCCTGCAAGCAGCTGCGCAATTTCGTCCGTCCGCTGCATGACGGTCTGCGCCCCCTTGCTTCTCGGGCAGATCGACTGCAGAAAAACCTCCGCCTCCAGCTCCTTGCCGTAAAGCTCCAGCTCTTCGCCTTCCTTTTCCGTCTTTCCGAGGTAGCTGAACCGGCGCAACTGGGCGGTTTTCGCCGCCTGCAGTCCTACGGCTGTCACAGCTCCGTTCAGATGCGGATATTTTCCCTGCGGCATCTGCCGGACGGCCGGAAATCCGGCCTCCTGCAGGATTCGCAGAATTGCCTCAATCAGCTGTTCCACGGATCGTCACCTCCGTCTTTGACCGCCAAGCCCCAGACATACAGCTCCTCATCCGCCAGCCGCAGAATCTCTGCGCGCCGCATCTGATAGCGCTGACTGCCGCAGAGCAGTCTGTCGCAGTCGGAAAGCGGCGGGCGTGCCGGGCCGATGTAGACGAACTGTCCCGGCGCAATCTCGCCGAGGTTTTTGACCGCCATCTGCATATTCTGCCAGCTTTTGCTGCTGACCGGCTGCAGGAAAGCCCTGACGCTTTCCTGCGTTCCGTCCTCGTGCAGAACGGTCATTTCGCTGCCGTAGCCCGTCAGAATCGCATCCAGAAGCTCTTTCATCCGCGCACCCCCACAAATGCAAAGTCCCCGTTTGTGTAAGGCGCCATCAGCGCCATCGCCTGCTCACGCAGCTTCCCGGCAGAGCTTTGCGCTCCGCCGAGGCTGACGGAAACCTCGCCTGCAGAGAATCCCCGGATATCTGCCGAGGAAACCGGCGGAAGATTTGCCAGCGCCAGCCATGCTGCCGCACAGATGAGCGCATCCCGGTATGTATGCTCTTCCAGCCCCGGCCGCAGCTTTGCTCTCAGTTCCGCCTCTGCCGCCCGGCAAAGTGTCTCCAAAGTCTGCGCCTGCGTATCCTGCGGCGCAAATTTCGCCGCCATGGCATAGATCTCATCTGCGTATGCCAATCAGATCACCAGAACCTTTGCTGCCTCCTGCATGATCTTGCCGAATCCGGAGGTCGAGGTAATGGCTGCGCGCTCCAGCTGGCGGTCGATCAGCTTGTCATATTCCACGGAAACTTCACCTGCCTGCACCATTTCTAGTGCATAGCGTCTGTCAAGACCGATGATGGTGCCGTTTTCCACGCAGTTCGTGCGCAGCAGCTCCGCGCCGAGAGGGGTGGAGAGAGAACCGGTGCCCTGGAAATTGATGCCGGTCAGCGGATTCTGGAACTCGGAAAGAGACATCGTCGCGATCATGGCGTCGTTCGGCATCAGGAAGGTGTTCAGCTCATAGGGATCAAACTGTGCCCAGAACTCGACCAGCTGCTTGTAGGAAAGGGTGCCGCTGGTGCCGCTGATGGGAGATGTGCCAATGGCGTACTGGGTCGCTGCATTGTCGTTGCCGTCACCGCTCACAAGAACATTGATTGCATCTGCCAGATGCATGTTCTGAATGTAGCTGCCGATCTGACGCAGAGTCACGGAGAAAAGATCGAGCTTCTGGAAGCGGATGGCCTCATAGGAAGCGACCAGCATTCTGCCGCGCTTGTTGAGAGAAATGAGATTGCTCTTGCTCTTGACCTCGGTAGCCGGGATGCTTGCGCCCTCTGCCACATCCATCAGCTTCTTGTCCTCGTCGGAAGCGTCGGTGTAAACGCTTCTGTAATCGCGGGAGTCAATGGTGGTGACAGTCGCGGTGATCTTCGGCAGGATGTTGTTGTCTTCCATGCCCTGCTTGACGGAGCGCGCAATGTACTCCGGGAACAGAACGCTGGAATCCGAAGTGCGGAAGAACTTCTCGACCGGATCGGAATAGGCGCCCTTGACGCGAATGTCAAAGCGCTTGAGCTGGCGCTGGAACGCATCGGTGCCTTCCAGAGCCGTGCCCTTGTAGTTTTCGCTGGGATCAAGACTCTCCAGCACCTGTGTGAAGGACTTGCCACCCTCGTGATACATACCCTTTTCCAGTTTCAGTGCATCAAAACCCATGTTCAAATCTCCTTTCAAAATTACAGGAACAGACCGACCATCTTTGCAGTGCTGTCTGCAAAAACGATCAGGCACTTCTTGCCGCTCTGCGCAGCCTTTACGCCGCCGTTGCCGTCTGCCGCCATGGTCGCGTAGCCGACGGAAGGCATGGTGCCGCTGCAGGCCACTTCCATGTAGCCGCCCAGCTGAACGCCTGCGCGGCCGCTTTCTACTTCTCTGACCAGACCGCAGAACTCGTCACCTGCTGCGCAGCCGGCAACGGTGCAGTTTGCGCTAACCTTGCAGACCTCGCCCTTTTTCGCAGAGTCTGCCGCCAAAAAAGTTACATACTTTTCCCCGATGGAACCAAAAGATATTGCCATAAAGTTTCCCTCCATTGTGATTTATCCACCATCCGGCATCAGCCGGAAATGCGGTCATAAATTGTTCACCCCTACAAACTGCGTCAATTTGTCTCCGTAGGGCGGGGCTTGTCCTCGCCGTTTCGGATTATCCTTTGTAGGAGTCGGCGTCCCCGGCGTTCCGCCGCACCTTGACTGCGAATTTCCATCGCGTCATTGCCCCGTAGGGCGCGATGCCCACATCGCGCCGAAACCGCCTTCCCTTGGGGGAAGGTGTCCGCGAAGCGGACGGATGAGGGTCTTCCCCGCGCATAGCACATCATCCCGCTCCTCCGTAGGGCGCGGCGACCCGGCGCACCGCTTCATAACCCCGTTAAATCAAGAACGCGCTGTCGGTTTCTCCCGCGCCTTCCATGTCCGTGTGCAGCTGGCTGACTGGCGAAATGCGCTCCGCCATTTTCTTTGTCAGCGCCTTTTCGAGCTTTCCGAGATCCTCGGCACTCACGCACCTGACCATGCTGCGCAGCACCGCTTCCTCCACGCCGCATTCCAAAACCAGCGCCGCGCAGACAGCTCTGTTTTCCAGCTCCTTGCGGTAGAGCCTGCCCAGCTCTGCTTCCTTCTGCAGTTTTTTCAGTTCCGGCGTTTCCATGCCGCTTTCTCCCAGTTTTTTCAGCACCCCCGCGTCCTTCTGCGCAGGCACCGCCACAAAGGAGAATTCGTAAGCATCCGCCGGCTCGCACAGAACCGCAACACACATTTCGCCGCCGTAGCTCTCTCCCTTGCGATGCTCGCAGCTGCCGTAGTCCGCCCCACAGACAGAGCAGATCGCCCGCTTCATGGCGCAGCCCACGGAAACCTCTTTTTTGATACCGCCTTCGATGTCGCGGATCACACCCTCATTCTGCTCGCAGCGCAGGATGTAGGCCCATGCCTTGATGAACATGGCGCCCGCCGCATATTCGACGGAGGTGTCAAAGATTCTTGCCACCTGCCTGTCCGCCGACCAGGCGTGGTCAGCGATGCCGGTTCTGCCGATAAACATCGGCGCCAGCTCCTTGAGGGCCTCCTGCGAGAACCGCTCAAAATCCCGGTCTATCTGATCGTCGCACAGCCGCACGGAGAACACGTAAACGTCCTCTGCCGCCAGCGTTCCCTTGGTCAATGCGTTGATCTTTTCCAACTGCCCTTTGTCCGGCGCGCCGCCGGAAACCAGGTTTGCACCTTTGTTGACTTTCATACCTCTTCCTCCTGTTCTTTCTGCAGTCTCTCCGCCTGCGCCTGATAAAGCGCCGCGTGGGCCTGCATTTCAATGTCCTGCAAAGAGATCTCGTCCCAAATGATCTCGGGCTCGCAGCCGCAGCCGTGCAGCTGCAGCCACGTTCTGCAGATCTTTTCCAGAACCGGCTGCACGCTTCTGCGGATCGCCCAAAGCTCCGAGGTCAGAAGATCCGTCTGCTGGGCTGCCATGCGTTCCGTCGCCGCCCAGCTAAGGCCGAAAAGGAACGGCGGCAGCCCGGTCTTTGCCACCAGCTGCTCCAGAATCTGCCGTACCGGCACCTCGGAGTCGAGGATCTGCCCGTCCGAGCCGATCACGCGGATCTGCACATCTCCCACGGAAACGAAATCCCGCACGGAGCCGTCTCTTGCCTCCTGCATGGCGTTGGACCACTCGCTCGCAATGCTCTGTGCGCGTTCCTTCGCAAACGCCATGTCCGCCCCATCGGTCGGTTTGTAGGTCACGGCGTAGCGCACATTGCCTGCCCGCTCCCAGTTGGTTCCGATGGTGCGGTAAATTTTCATCAAGATGTCCGTCAGAAACGGCATACTGTAAAAAAGCGAGGTACCGTAAGGATGATCCGTGTCCGCATTCCATGTGGAAAACAGCAGCAGCTTCTGCCTCGGCAGCGGTTGCAGCTGCGTGCCCTTCCGCACGCCGATGCACACGTCGTTTCCGCCGTCATCCGGCAAAATCTCAAATTTTGTCGCATCCGCCCATCGAAGCAGCAGCGTCCCGTCTGCCGGGATCATCATCTCGCCCAGCGCCCGGCCGAACATCAGCAGGCTGTCCAGATACGGCATCAGAAAATTCTCAATGCCGTACTGCCCGTAGCCCACGGGAACAGTTCTGAGAAACTGCTGCAGCTGCTTCTCAGCCGCCTTGTTTTCGCATTCCGCATGAAATCCGCCCGTCAGCCGGACGAGCTTTCCGATGGCGGCGTCCAGAATAGGGATCGCGCTGCGCATCTGTCTGTAAACCGTCTCCTGCCCGATCCCCGGAACCATCGTTCTGTGCCATAAAAAGTCCTGCTGCTGCGCGGTGCGCAGCTGGGATGCACAGCTGATGGCCTGTTGTTCCTTTTTCTTCATCCTTGCACCTCTTTCAAACAAAAAATTGCATTGATTTCCTGACGCATTTCAAATAATCTGCCATTACCGCGCCGATCCGGCGCGCTCTGTAGGGCAAGGGCTTGCCCTTGCCGCAGCCGTTTCCAGATTTGCAGCATATCCGGGCGGGCGATGCCCGCCCCTACAGAGGCATGGTGTTTTGCAGCAGCGATACCACACCGATGTGTCAGCTTCCGCCCGTCCTTCTCGCCACGCTGCATACCGCAATCGCCTCCGGCCCTTGCAGCATGCCCGTCACGAAGTACCGCATATCGTCCATCGCGTGATCGTTTTTCTTGACCACCCGGTCTTTTCCGCTCCCGTCCTGCCAGACGTAAAGCTCCATCTCCCGCAGACAGTCGGTGCAGCTGTCGCAGATCACGATCCTGCCCTCTTTCAGACAGTCCGCCGTTTTCCGGATGCCGGAAAGCACATCGTTGTCCGCTTTTCGCACCCTCCATCCCGCCCGGCGCAGAACCTCGAGAAAGCTCGCCGCCGACGGGTCAACGATCACCTGCCGGATCGTCCGTTCCCCGGCAAGCTCCCGCAGCGCCTTTTCATATTCCGCATCCGTCATCTGCCTGCCCTCGCGCTTCGAGTCGAAGTAAAACTCCTTCACCCGATACCAGACCCCGTCCAGTCTGCCCCAAAGTCCGAAGGAAGCCGGATTCACCGTTCCGTAGTCGCAGGAAATGACCCATTCGTCATATAGCCCCTTCGGGGCAGGAACCGCCTGCGACGCATCATAAAAATCGTAGACCCGCCCCTCCGCGCAGACCCATTGTCCCAGCACGAACCGCCGGTAAAAGGCTCCGCTGTAAAGTCGCTTATAGCGCAGCAGCGTTGCCGCCGAAAGGGATGGGTTGTCCCGCATCGTAAAATGCACGTACAGGCAGTTCTTTTCCTCTGCCTTCAGAATCCATTCTTTATAGAACCAATGCTGCGGCCCTTCGGGATTGCAGGAAAACCAGATTCTGCTTCCCTCCACGGAGCATCTGGCGCAGGCCTGCTCCACAAATGAGCGCGGCATCAGAACCACCTCATCCATCAGAACCCCCGCCAGCGTGATGCCCTGAATCAGCGCGGCGGAGGCCTCATCCTTGCCGCCGAAGAGAAAAAAGCTGTTTTCTCTTCCGCCGAAGCGCACCCGCAGCAGATTCTGCGTCTGATGCAGCCGCACCTGCATGCCCAGCTCCTCCAGCCGCGGCACAATCTCCGGCAGCAGATTTCTGCGGATACTGCCCACCGTCCTGCCGCATAATGCAAATCGTTTTTCCGAAAAGCAGCTCATGGCCCAAAGGAAGAAGCCCATGCTCAGTGCCACGGTCTTGCCGGAGCGGACTGCCCCGTCGCAGATGATAGCCTCGTGGCCGCAGTGCCTGCTTTTCGGCATCCACCAGGTCATCACCAGCCGCTGTTTTTTTGAAAACTCAGGCTTCATCTTCTGCCGCTCCCGTCAGAAGCGCACTCAGAAACTGCGCCGCCGCTTCATCGCCGCCTTCGGAAAGCTCCAGCAATTTTTCCACCGCCTGCAGTCTGTCCAGCAGCTTGACCTGAATGCTCCCGTTTTTGTCGCGTTTGAACTCCGTCAGCATGGAAAGATCCAGTCTGCTGATGTCCGCATTTTCGTCCAGTACCAGCTTCACCCAATCATTGGCCTTTCCGAAGGCCCATTTTCGCAGCTGCTTTCTCGCCCGTTCCAGATCAGACGCCTTTTCCGGCATCCGCTTCACTTCCCTTCACCCTTTCCCCTCAAAAACAGAAAAGTTGCTGTGTAAACAGCAACTTTTCAAAAAAATCTTTTTTCTCTTCAATTTTCCGCAGCTTGCAATCGCAGCCCATTGCCGATATAATGGACACAGTCTTTTTTCCGCGAACCTTTGAAATCGAGGCGTTTTCATGAATCCGACTGCAAAAAACGAACTTTTTGAATCCATGCCCATCCCGAAGGCGGTCATGACCCTTGCGGTGCCGACAGTCCTTGCCACGCTGGTCATGGTTCTGTATAATCTGGCGGACACCTGGTTTGTCGGCCTTGTGAATGATCCCATTCAGAACTCCGCCGTCACGCTGGCCGCACCGGTGCTGCTGGCATTCAACGCCGTCAATAATCTTTTCGGTGTCGGCACCTCCAGTCTGATGAGCCGTGCCCTCGGCCGTAAGGATTATGAAACCGTCACCCGGGCCTCCGCCTTCGGCTTCTGGTGTTCTGCGCTTTGCGGAGCGCTGTTCAGTCTGCTGGTTGCCGTGTTCGCTTCTCCGCTGCTGCATCTTCTTGGCGCAAAGCCGGAAAATCTGGATGCCACCCGGGATTACCTCTTCTGGACAGTCATCTGCGGTGCCATGCCCGCCATCTTGAATGTTGTCATGGCATATCTTGTCCGTTCGGAGGGTTCGAGCCTGCACGCCTCCATCGGTGCCATGTCCGGCTGCCTTCTGAATATCATACTCGACCCGTTCTTCATTCTCCCCTGGGGTCTCGGCATGGGCGCCGCCGGCGCAGGCTTTGCGACCTTCCTTTCCAACTGTGCCGCCTGCCTCTACTTCTTTGTGTTCCTGCTGGTCAAGCGCGGCAAGACCTTCGTCTGTATCGATCCCCGGCAGTTCCGCCTGCAGAAAAAAATCGTCGCGGACGTCTGCGGTGTCGGCATTCCCGCCTCCATTCAGAACCTTCTGAATGTGACCGGCATGACCGTTCTGAATAATTTCACCTCCGCCTTCGGCTCCGAGGCCGTTTCCGCCATGGGCATCTCCCATAAGGTCAGCATGATTCCGCTCTATGTTTCCATGGGCATCACGCAGGGCATCATGCCGCTCATCAGCTATAATTATTCCGGCGGAAATTCCGAGCGTCTGAAGCGCTCCGTCACCTATTCCGCCAAACTGTCGATCTCCTTCATGGTTCTCGTCACCGTGCTTTTCGCATTGTTCCCCGGAAACATCACCGCGATGTTCATGAAAAATGAGCAGATCATCGCCTACGGCACGCGCTTTCTGCGCGGCATGAGTCTGTGCCTGCCCTTCCTGTGTATGGATTTCCTCGCCGTCGCCGTTTTTCAGGCCTGCGGCATGGGTAAGCGCTCTTTTGTTTTTGCCGTTCTGCGCAAAATCGTTTTGGAAATTCCCGCGCTCTTCCTTCTGAACCGTCTGTTCCCGCTTTACGGCCTTGCCTACGCGCAGCCGGTGGCGGAATTTGTCCTCGCCGTTGCCGCGATTTTCTCTTTGATTTCCATTTTCCGCAGTCTCCCGCAATCTCCAGTAAAGGAGGAGTGATCCATGTCACTTCCGCAGCTTGCCCTTCGCCGCGGCGAGGACGCATCCGTCCGTGCCGGCTCTCTCTGGATCTACGATAACCAGATCGACTGGGCCGATGATACCTGCACAGACGGTGGCCTTGTTGATGTACTTGATTCCCGCCAGCATTTTCTTGCCCGGGGCTATTTCAATTCCAAATCCAAGATCACCGTCCGCATCCTGACGCTCGATCAGACGGAAACCGTCGACCGCGATTTTTTCCGCAGACGCATCGAGCGCGCCTGGAACACCCGCAAAGCGCTCGGCTTTTCTGATTCCTGCCGTGTGGTTTTCGGCGAATCGGACGGTCTTCCCGGCCTGACGGTGGATAAATTCTCCGATTATCTTTCTTTCCAAACTGTCTCTCTCGGCATCGAGCAATGGAAAGAAGACATCATTTCCATCCTTGCCGAGCTGTTTTCCCCCAAGGGCATCTACGAACGCAACGACCTTGCCGTCCGCGAAAAGGAAGGCCTTGCCCAACAAAAGGGCTGCGTCTACGGCAGCGTTCCCGATGAGATCGAAATCATCGAGCATGATGCCCGTATGCTCGCCTCCATCCCCAACGGGCAGAAGACCGGTCATTTCCTCGATCAGCAGGAAAACCGCGGCCGCATCCGTCCCTACTGCAAAGGCTCCGTGCTGGATCTTTGCTGCTGCACCGGCGGCTTCTCCATCCATGCCGCACTCTACGGCGCAGATTTGGTGGAATCCGTGGATGTTTCCGAGGAAGCGCTTTGCCTCGTCCGCCGCAACGCCGCGCTGAACGGTGTATCCGAAAAGATCACCACCACCTGCGCCAATGTCTTCGATCTCGCCAAGGCCTATTCCGATGAGGGCAGACAGTATGACCTCGTCATCTGCGATCCGCCCGCCTTTGCCAAGAGCAAAAAGGTCATCGATTCCGCCTACCGCGGTTATAAGGAGCTGAACCTGCGCTGCATGAAGATGGTCAAGCCCGGCGGCTTCCTTGTTTCCTGCTCCTGCAGCCAGTTCATGACGCCGGAGCTGTTTCTGAAGATGCTGCGCGAAGCGGCGCAGGATGCAGGCCGCGACGCAAGGCTTCTGGAGCTTCTCATGCAGTCGCGCGACCATGCCGCCTCTCTCAGCGCTGCCGGTTCTCTCTATCTCAAGGGACACATTCTGCAGATTCTCTGATCGTTCACATATTTTTTTCATCTTTTTCTTGAAAATGTGCTATACTGTATTTATTGAATTCATAATATGAAGGAGTGTTATTTATGGAACTCAAAGGCAGCAAAACCGAACAGAACCTGCGTACCGCATTCGCAGGTGAATCCCAGGCTTACAACAAATACGGCTACTATGCCTCCAAGGCCAAAAAAGAAGGCTACGTGCAGATCGGCAATCTCTTTGAAGAGACCGCAGGCAATGAAAAGGAGCACGCAAAAATCTGGTTTAAGCTTCTGCATGACGGCGCTGTTCCCGATACCATCGAGAACCTGAAGGACGCAGCCGACGGCGAAAACTACGAGTGGACGGATATGTATGCGAAATTTGCCGCAGAAGCCCGCGAAGAAGGCTTTGACCACATCGCATCCCTCTTTGAAGGCGTCGGCAAGATCGAAAAGGAACATGAAGAGCGTTACCGCAAGCTCCTTGCCAACATCGAAGGCGGCATCGTCTTCTCCCGCGACGGCGAGTGCATCTGGCAGTGCTCCAACTGCGGCCATATCGTCATCGGCAAAAACGCCCCGCAGGTCTGCCCCATCTGCGCCCATCCGCAGGCATATTTCCAGCTCAAGCCCGAAAATTATTAAAAAGAAAATGCAGGCCGCACGGGTTTCGTGCAGCCTGCATTTTGTCAGGAGTGTATTATGTCCGACGTTGTTTTCCATGATACGGTCGTCTACGAAACCGAAACCTTCAAGCTCGGCTGTCCTTCTCAGCCGCACATCCCGAGAGAAGACGGCGGCCATCTCTATATCCGTTCCAAAGAGAAGTATTTTTCCGACCGCACGGATTTTTCTCCCCGCGAAGCCATTGAAGCCATGCGTCTTTCCGTCATGGCCGGCGAGGCCATGGTCACCGCCATGGAAAAACGCGGCGTGAAGATCGCACGCATCAACTATCAGGAAAACGGCAACTGGGCGTTCCAAACCGGCTCCCGCCCCGCTTTCCATATCCACCTATACGGCCGCACCGTTGACAGTAAGACACAGACCTGGGGTGAAGCGCTGGTTTTCCCGAACCGCAAAACCGGCTTCTATGACGGCTTTGAACCCTTCACGCAGGAGGACCTGGCTGCCATCCGCGAAGAGTTGGAGCGCCTCGCCGAAACACCGCGCTTTGCCCTTTCCGCCTGGGGCCTCTGAACGCCGCATACTTCACCGGAATCCGTAGGGCGGGGGCTTGCCCCCGCCGCCGACATTCCATACGAAGAACCGGCAAGACACTGTAGGGGCGCGCATTGCGCGTCCGCCGTCCCGCCAAACACCCAAAATATAAAAAATCCCGGGCAGCAGATTCTTCTGCTGTCCGGGATTTTGTTTTGTTGTGTCGGAATTGATCTTATCCGAAAACTGCGAGCAAGAAACCTGCAGCAATTGCGGAACCGATAACACCTGCCACATTCGGGCCCATAGCGTGCATGAGCAGGAAGTTGGAGGGGTTGGCCTTCTGACCGACCATCTGGGAAACACGCGCAGCCATCGGAACTGCAGAAACGCCCGCGGAACCGATCAGCGGGTTGACCTTCTTGCCGGAGAGCTTGCACATCAGGTTGCCGCCCAGCAGACCGCCGGCGGTGGAGATACCGAATGCAACCAGACCGAGGAAGATGATCTTCAGAGTTTCGATCTTCAGGAAGTTGGAAGCAACCATGGTTGCGCCAACGGAAGTGGAGAGCATGATGGTGACGATGTTCATCAGCGCATTCTGAACGGTGTCGCTCAGTCTGTCGGTGACGCCGCACTCACGGAAGAGGTTGCCCAGCATCAGGCAGCCGA